>DATHBT010000066.1:0-12214 GCA_035295985.1 Pyrinomonadaceae bacterium
GGGCCGGCCGCCCCGCTACGAGGAGTTCCTCTCCGACATGCAGCTCCTCTCGGGGCCGCAGACGCCGGGGGAGCTGGAAGTCAGCAAGGCGACGTTCGCCAAGGAGTTCATGGCGCGGCCCGCGCTGGCCGGGCGGCAGTCGTTCGCCGAGCGCAACGAGGGCTTGGGCACCCCGGCCGCGCTCGACCGGATGCTGGCCGCGGCGGGCCTCGCGCTCTCCGCGCGCGACGCGCTGGCGGGCGACCTGGCCGCCGGGCGCAAGTCGCCCGCTCAGGTGCTGCGCGCCGTGGCCGAGAGCAACGAGGCGTCGGCGAGGTACTACAACCGCGGCTTCGTCTCGATGCAGTACTTCGGCTACTTGCAGCGCGACCCGGAGCCCGCGGGCTTCGACAACTGGGTGCGGGTGCTCAGTGCGACGGGCGACTACCGCACCATGATCTTCGGCTTCATCCACTCGCAGGAGTACCTCTCGCGCTTCGGCCCGGCGCAGTAGTTCCCGGCCGCCTGATCCCTCCGGCACTCGCCCCGCGCGTTAGGCGTCGGAGGGAAATCGATGAGCGCAACACTGATGGAAGAGATACAGACCGGACAGACGGAGAAGGCGGAGACGCCGGCCGACGTGGCCTTCATCCAGATGGCGACGGGGCTGTGGGTCTCGAAGGCGATCTACGTGGCGGCGCGGCTGGGGGTGGCAGACCTGCTTGCCGACGGGCCGAAGACGGTCGAGCAGTTGGCCGCCGAGACGGGCGCGCACGCGCCGACGCTCCGCAGGCTGCTGCGCGCGCTCGCGGGCGCGGGCGTCTTCCGCGAGGACGCGGAGGGGCGCTACGAACTGACGCAGTTCGCGGAGTTTCTGCGCACGGACGTTCCCGGCTCGCAGCGCGGCTTCGCCCTGCACGTCGGCGAGTCGCCGTCGTGGCAGGCCTGGGACGGCCTGCTCGAGAGCGTCCGCACAGGCGAGTCGGCGTTTAAGCGCGTCCACGGCATGGAAGTTTTCCCGTACTACGCGACGCACCCCGAGTCGAACGAGCCTTTCAACTCGGCGATGGTCGAGCTGTCGAACGTCGTCGCCGCGGCCGTGACGGAGGCTTACGACTTCTCGCGCTTCCGGCGGATCGCGGACGTGGGCGGCGGGCGCGGCGGGCTGCTGGCCGCCATCCTGAAAGCCGCGCCCGCGGCGCGCGGCGTCGTCTGCGATCAGCCCGAAGTGGTGGCGGGCGCGCGCGCGACGATGGAGGCCGCCGGGATCGCCGAACGGTGCGAGTACGCGGGGATCGACTTCTTCGAGGGCGTGCCCGAGGGGGCGGACGCTCACGTCCTCAAGTGGATCATCCACGACTGGGACGACGAGCGCGCGCTCACGCTCCTGCGCAACTGCCACCGGTCACTCGCCGACGGCGGCAGGCTGCTCCTCGTCGAAGCGGTCGTGCCCGAAGGGGGCGAGCCGTCGTTCTCTAAATGGATGGACCTGCAGATGCTGGTGATGACGGGGGGCCGGGAGCGCACGGCCGCCGAGTACCGCGCGCTGCTGGCCGAGGCCGGCTTCGAGATGACGAACGTGATCCCGACCAAGTCGCCCGTCTCAATCGTTGAGGCGGTCAAGGCCGGCGAACGCTCGTGAAGTCTTAAAGCCTGATACGAGGGGCGGCTGCTGAAGGCCGCGCGCCGCGGGAATTGTCGCCCGCGGCGCGCGGCCATTCCGTTTACGCCGACGGATGCCTCGCGGGTTAGTGCGGACGGAAGTTTTATTCACTACAGAGGTCACAGAGGATCACGGGGGAAGGAGGGATTTGAGATTTCAGATTCGTGATCTCAAATTTTCTCCTCCGTGTCCTCCGTGGTGAATCTTTTTTGTCGCCACTGACGTGCTGCGGCGCGCCTGATCCTTTTCGCGGAGCGCGCGCGCGTTAGCCGTGTAGAGGCGGAAACGGAATTCGTTCAAAAACGGTCGGGCTTGGAGGAGTCAAGGCGATGTTGGCAATCATACTGACTGCGGGCGGGATGCTGGCGGCGGTCGTCGCGCTGGTGCTCGTGTCCGAGAATTTCGCTTACGGGGTGTCGCGCGCGGTCGAGGCCGCGTTCGAGCGGATCGAGGTTCGCCTGGATCGCCGCTCGCGAGCAATCTTCGCGGCAGAGCGCGACGCGGCGGGGGCCGAACAGGGCGCGGCGGGGCAGGTGGTCGTGTTGAAGGCGCGTGCGGCGAGCGCCGCGCAGTACGCCGCGGCGGGCGTCACGGGGCCGTTGCGCGTCACAGGGCCGCTTCGGGCAGCGTGACGGCGTCGCCCGAAACTTCCTCCCCCGCGGCGGTGACGGGGCGCGTGCTGGGCGAGGGGTGGTGCGGCGCGGACGGCGCGTGGCCGTGGCGGACGAGAATCTCTTCGAAGCGCGGGTCGGGGCGCAGCGGGTCGAGGTGGGGATCGACGCGCGCGAAGGTGAAGCCGACGGTGTGCTCGCGCCCCGCCCGTTCGAGCCACTCCAGCCCCTCGTCTCGCTCGCCGAGCAGCGCGAGCACGACGGCGATCTCGTAGGCCGTCACCCACTCGGTGTCACGCTTCTCGATCAACTCGCGGAGCAGTTCGCGCGCCTCTTCGGTGCGGCCGGCGGCGGCGAAGACGTGGGCGCGCTTGGCGCGCGTCGTCGGCGTCTCGCCCGCGAAGACGCGCTCCTGCTCGAAGACGGACAGCGCCTCGTCGTGCAGGCCCTTGCGCTCGTAGGCCCAGCGTAGGACGACGTGGGCGGCGACCGAGCCGGGGTCCAGTTCGAGCGCGCGGTGGCACTGCTCGATGGCCTCGTCGAAGCGGCGGGCGAGGAAGAGGACGTTGGCGACGGCCGTCGCCATGACGGGCGAGCGCGGGTTTAACTCCCGCGCTTTTTTGATCTCACTGATGGCCTCCGTGTGGCGGCCCATCGCCGAGAGGTTGAAGGCGTGCCAGCGGCGCGCGACCGGGTTCGCGGAATTGAGTTCCACGGCGCGGCGAAGCTCGCGCTCCGCGGAGGCGAAGTCGCGGTCGTAGTGGCAGATGACGAAGCCCAGGGAGGCGTGGGCCTCGGCCAACTCCGGGTCGGCCTCGACCGCGTTCTGCGCCGCGCGCTTCGCGCACTCCCAGGCGTCGTCGGGCGGCGGCTCGACGTACCAGTTGAGCAGGGCGTAGCAGTCGGCCATCTCGGCATAGGCCAGCGCGAACGACGGGTCGCGCTCGACCGCCCGCTCTAGCCGTTCGATTGCCTGGCGCAGGCCTTCGGCCGTGCGGCGCGTGGCGTAGTAGCGCCCGGCCACGTAGAGCTGGTGGGCCTCGTCGTCCTGCGTGCGGCGCGGGGCGGGCGCTGCGGCGGCGTTGGCGGCGGGCGCGGGCGGCGGCGCGGGCGTTGCGCGCGGCCGGATCGTGCGGCCGGAGGGGACGGCCGCCCCGCCGATGCGGCGCAGCAGTTCCTCGAAGCGCGCCTCGCCGCGCAACGCGTCGAGCTGCGGCTCGGTCGGCATCCAGACGCTCCACACGTCCCTGACCTCAAGCGACTCTTCGAGCAGAGAGAGGGCGCACTCGCGCTCGCCGAGGTGCAGGTGCGCGACCGCGAGGTTGAAGGGCGAGACGTGGCGGCCGGCGGACGCGTCCCGCGCTAGCTGTTCGAGCAGCGCGCGAGCCTCGCCCTGCTTGCCGTCGGCGGCGTAGGTCGCCGCGAGGCTCGCGACGGGCCAGGGCGCGCCGCCCATCAACTCGACGGCGCGGCGGCCGTGCTCGGCGGCCTCATCGAACCGGCCGGCCTGCCGCAGAATCCAGCCGTAGGTCGTGCGGCCGTGGCCGAAGTCGGGGTCGGTGGCGAAGGTGCGGGCGGCCTGCGTCTGCGCCTCGTCGAAGCGGCGCGCGTGGTAAAGGATCCAGGCGAGGTGCTGGCGGTTGAAGGCCGAGGCGGGGTCGAGTTCGGCGGCGCGGCGCGACGAGGAGACGGCGGCGTCGGCGTCTCCGCGCCCGACCTGCAGCACGGAGTTGAAGACGTGGCCGAGCGCGTAGTTCGGACTCAGGCGCAGGGAGCGGCGCAGGAGCCGCTCGGCCTCCGCGCGGTCGAGGTCGTGGAAGAGCGAGATGAAGCCGAGGATGGCGTAGGCCTCCCCGAGCTGGTCGTCGAGCCGGATGGCGCGTTCGCCCGCCGCTCGCGCCAGCTCGCCGTACTCGCGCGGCGGCGCTCCCGCGAAGGCCGTCATGCAGAAGTAGCACTCGGCCATGCCCGCGTGCGCGAGCGCGTAGCGCGCGTCGAGCGAGACGGCGCGCTCGAACTGCGCGAGCGAGCGGGCGAGGTTGTCCGGCGTGACGAGGCTCAGGTGGTAGCGCCCGCGCAGGTACGCCTCGAACGCCTCGACGCTGTTCGTGCCGCGCTTGGCGAGCCGCTGCCGCTCGTCGCCCGACAGTCGGGGAACGAGCGCCTCGGCGACGCGCGTCGAGACCTCGTCCTGTATGCGGAGCACGTCCGTGAACTCTTCGTCGAACGAGTCGGCCCAGACGGTCGTGCCGGCCGAGACGTTCAGCAGTTGGACGGAGACGCGGACGCGCTCGCCCGCGCGCTGCACGTGGCCGCTGACGACGTACTCCGCGCCGAGTTCGCGGCCCGCGGCAAACGGATCGACGCCCTCGCCGCCGAAGCGCATGACGCTGCCCGTCGGCCGCACGGCGAACCTTTGGACGTTCGACAGCCGCGTGATCAGCGCGTCGGCGAGTCCGACGCCGAGGTAGCCGTCCGTCTCCTCGTCGCGCGGCGCGCCGATGACCTTGAGCGGGAGGACGGCGACGGAGCGCGGGGCGGCCTGCTGCTGCTGCGGGGCGGCGGCGTCGCGGCGGGCGGCGAGCGGGTTGTTGGTGCGCCGCATGAGATCGCGGAAGCGCGGGTCGTCGCGAAGGGGATCGAGGCGCGGCTCGACGCCGAGCCAGGTGAGCCAGGCGTCGCGGATCGTGTGGGCCTCTTCGAGCAGGGCGAGCGCGGCCTCGCTGTCGCCCAGCCCGCAGTGAACCATCGCGAGCAGGTACGGCGAGACGTAGCGGCCGGCCGAAGTCTCCTCGATCTCGCGCAGCAGCGAGCGCGCCTCCTCCGGCCGCCCCGCCTCCGCGTACGTCATCGCGAGCCAGGAGAGCGAGTAGGGGCTGCGCGAGAAGACTTCGGCGGCTTCGAGTCCTTCCGTGATCGCCTCGTCGTACTCGCCGGCCTGCGCGAGCGTGTGGCCGAGGAAGAGGTGGCCGATGCCGTGCGTCGGCTCCAGGGCGACCAGGCGGCGCGCGGCGGCGACGGCGTCGTCGTAGCGGCGCGACTGGTAGTTGCACCACGTCGCCGTGTGGAGCGTCATCGCCGAGAGCGGGTCGAGACGCAGGGCGCTGCGGGCCTCGCGGGCGGCCTCGTCGAAGCGGCCCTCCATCATCAACTGGTAGGCGTACCAGACGTGCGCGGTCGTGTAGTTCGGGTTCAGGGCGACGGCGCGGCGGCAGTGGGCCTCGGCCGTGCCCCAGTCGAAGTCGTGAGTGAGCGTGGCGAAGCCGAGCGCGGCGTAGCCTTCGGGCAGCGCGGGGTCTAACTGGACGGCGCGGAGCGCGGCCTCCTTCGCGGCGGCCGAAGTCTCGGCGAAGGGCATCACGCAATAGACGCCGAGCCAGTTGAAGTAGTCGGCTATCCCCGCGTGCGGGAGCGCGTAGTTCGGATCAATCGCGACGGCGTCGTGGAAGTGCGTCAGCGCGCGAGCGAGGCCCTCCTCCGTGAAACTGTTCCAGTGGTAGCGCCCGCGCAGGTACGCCTCGTGCGCCTCGACGCTGTCCGTGCCCCCCTTCGCCAGGCGCTGGCGCTCGCCGCCGGTCAACTCTGGAACCAGGGCCTCGGCGACCTGCGACGAGACCGCGTCTTCGAGCGCGAGCACGTCCGTGAACTTCTGATCGAACTGGCCGGCCCAGACGGCCGACCCTTTGCGCACGTCGAGCAGTTGGAGCGTGACGCGGATGCGCTCGCGGTCGCGGTGGATGCGCCCTTCGAGGACGAAGGAGACGCCAAGCTCGCGCCCCGCGGCGAGCGGATCGGTGTTCTCGTCGTTGAACCTGAGCACGCTGCTCGTCGGACGCAGCGCGAAGCGGCGCAGGCTGCCCAGGCGCGTGATCAGCGCGTCGGCCAAGCCCACTCCGAGGTAGCCGTCGGTCTCTTCGTCGCTCGATCTGCCGATGACGCGCAGGGGGAGCACCGCGAGCGACTTCTCGACCGCCTGACGCGCTTCGGGGACGATGCGGCCGGGCGAGGGGAAGTAGGACGGGGCGAGGACGGGCTTGCCCTCGATGTGGCGCATGAGGTCGTCGCGCAGGGCCTGCGCCGACTCGTAGCGGTCGCCCGGCTCCTTGCGCAGCGCCTTCATCACGACGTTGTCGAGATCGCCGGCCAGGTCGCGCCGCAAAGATTCGGCCGTCGCCCCGCGGTTCTCGTAAACGAAGCTCAGGGCCTGCGACTCGCCGCCCGGCGGGTGGGGGAAGAGGAGATCGTCCGTGTCCGTGATGACCTCGCTCGGCCGCTCCGGCTCCTCCTCGCAGATGACGCGCGCGATCTCGTGCGACGCGCGGGCGTGCAGGTGGTAAGGCTTGTGGCCCGTCAGCAGCTCGTAGAGCAGCACGCCGAGCGAGTAGATGTCGGTCGCGGTCGTGACGGGCTGACCCAGCGCCTGTTCGGGCGAGGCGTATTCGGGCGTCATCAGGCGCATCGCCGTCGCGGTCGGGTCGTGGGTGATGTCGCCGACGAGTTCGGGGTTGAGGAGCTTGGCGATGCCGAAGTCTAAAAGTTTCGGCGTGCCGGAAGCGGTGACCAGGACGTTCGACGGCTTGATGTCGCGGTGGATGACGTGGCCGCGGTGCGCGTAGGAGACGGCGTCGCAGAGCTGGCAGAAGAGGCGCAGGCGCTGGCGGACGTTGAGCCGCCGCTCGTCGCAGTAGCGGTAGAGCGGCAGCCCCTCGATGTACTCCATGACGAAATAGGGCAGTCCGTCCTCGGTCGTGCCGCCGTCTAAGAGCCGTCCGATGTTCGGGTGATCGAGCGTGGCGAGAATCTGCCGCTCGTTGCGGAAGCGGCGCAGGATGAAGTCCGTGTCCATCCCGCGCTTGATCAGTTTGACGGCGACCCTCTGGCGGAACTCGCCGTCGGCGCGCTCGGCCAGATAGACCGCGCCCATGCCGCCGCGGCCGATCTCTTGGATCAGCTTGTACGGGCCGATGCGGCGGCCGATCATCGGGTCGGGCGTCGGCTCGCCCATCTCGTCCATCGCGCCCGTGGTGAAGAGGCCCGCGCCCGTGCGGATGTCGACGACGACCTGCGCGGGCTGCTCGATGAAGTCGCCCGACTCCTCGTACTGATCGACCAGCGCCGTGACCTGTTGGCACAACTCCTCGTCGCCCGCGCACGCCGTCGAGATGTACTCCGCCCGCTCGGCCTCGGGGAGATCGAGCGCCGCTTGGAATACCTCTTCGACCTGTTTCCAGCGTTCCGGGGACATCGGTAGAGCCGTAAACCGTGACAGGTGACAAGTGACAGGAGAAGACCAATTCTTTCCTGTCACCCGTCACGGTTTACCTGTCACGTATTTTTCACCTGCCCGTAGAGCCAGGCCTTCGCCATGCGCCACTGGCGTTTGACCGTCGGGACGCTGACGCCCAGCGCCTCGGCCGTCTCCTCGGCCGAAAGGCCGCCGAAGAAGCGCAGCTCGACGATCTTGCTCTTCTGCGGGTCGAGTTCGGCCAGGCGGTTGAGCGCGTCGTCAAGGGCCACGAGGTTGCGGTCGGTCTCGCCCGACACGTCTATGTTCTCGTCGAGCGCGATCTTCTGCATCTCGCCGCCGCGCTTCTCGGCCGCGTTGGCCCGCGCGTGATCGACCAGGATGCGCCGCATCATCTGCGCGGCCACGCCGAAGAAGTGCGCGCGGTTCTGCCACTGCACGCGCGTCTGATCGACCATCCGCATGTACGCCTCGTGAACGAGCGCGGTCGGCTGCAAGGTGTGCCCGCTGCGCTCGCGGCGCAGGTAGTTGGCCGCGAGGCTGCGCAGCTCCGAGTAGATGAGCGGCAGCAGCTCGTCCAGGACGGTGCGGTTCCCCTCCGTCAACTGGATTAGCAGTTGGGTGACTTCTTTCGGCTGTGAAGTGGACACTTGGAACTTACCGGATGCGTAAAGCCGCGCCTGCGGGTTGTACGCGCCAAGTATAAGGTAGCGCGCGGGCTTTATCAAAGACGCCCGCCCGCGCCTAAAAAAAGTCAACCGCCGTCTAAAAAGGTTCCGTCGGCCTCCTTACGCGCCCGCGCCGGCCGGCGGTTTTCCACCCGGCGGGCTTTCACGTAAACTGCCGGCTAGAGGTGAAACCATGAAACTGTTCTTCGCCGCCGCGCTCGCCGTCTCGGTCGCGCTCGGCGCAGTCGCGCAGACCACCCGGCGCGACGCGCGCGCGCCCCGCGAAACGCCGCCGCCCGCCGCTTACTGGCCGCTCGAAAAAAGTCAGCCGCTCGTCGAGCGCACGCAGACGACGCGCCTCGCGCCCGACCTCTCGCACCTGACCGCGGGCGAGCGGACGGCCGTCGCCAGGCTGCTCGAAGTAGGCCGCATCTTCCAAGAGCTTTACGAGCAGCAGCGCCACGCGCGCGCCCTGCCCGCGCGCGACGAGCTACAGCTCACCGACCGCCGCCTCGGCTCGCCGCCCGCGACGCAGAACCTCCTGACGCTCTACCGCCTCTTCCAGGGGCCGATTGCCACGACGCTCGAAAACAAGCGCGAGCCGTTCCTCGACGTTGACCCGCCCGTGCCCGGCAAGAACGTCTATCCGTGGGGCGTGAAGAAGGAGGAGATCGAAGCCTTCCTCGCCGCGCACCCCGAGCGGCGCGATTCCATACTCGATCTGCGCTCGGTCGTCCGCCGCGCCGACACGCCGTCTTTGCGCCGCGATCTTCTGACGCTCCGCCAGCACCCGGCCATCGCGACTTTGCACCCCGGCCTCGTCGAAGATTTAACGCGCCTCGCCGCGCGCCCCGACCCGAAGAGTTTCTACGCCGTCCCGTACTCGGTCGCCTACGCCGAACAGCTCACGCGCGCCCACGCGCTCTTGAACGAAGCGGCCGACGCCGTCGAGAAGGACGACGGGGAGTTCGCACGTTTCTTACGCAACCGCTCGCGCGACCTGCTCTCGGACGACTACGAGTCGGGCGACGCGGCCTGGATAACGGGGCGCTTTAAAAACCTGAACGCGCAGATCGGCTCCTACGAGGTCTATGACGACGAGCTGTACGGCGTCAAAACCTTCTTCGCCCTGAGCCTCCTCGCCACGCGCCGCGAGGAAGGCCAGGCTCTGCGTTCCGCGATGCGCGGCTTGCAGGAACTCGAAAACTCGCTGCCCTACAAGCAGCACAAGCGGGTGAGGGAAGACATCCCCGTCGGCGTCTATGACGTGATCGCCGACTTCGGCCAGGCGCGCGGCGGCAACACCGCCACGATCCTGCCGAACGAGAGTTACCTCGCGCGCCGCTACGGCCGCACCATCCTGCTGCGCGCCAACATCATGCGCAGCCCCGAAATCTTCGAGGGCACGAACCGCGCGTGGGAGGCCGCGGTCGCGCCCGAGCACGCGAAGGAACTCACGTCCGACGGCAATTTTTATCGCACGCTCTGGCACGAGGTGGGCCACTACCTCGGCGTTGACGCGACGAAGGAGGGGCGCGATCTGGACACCGCCCTGCAGGACGCTTCGAGCCTGCTCGAAGAGATGAAGGCCGATCTGGTCTCGCTCTACGTCGCCGAGGCCCTGCGCAAACAGGGCTACTACACGGACGCACAGTTGCGCTCCGTCTATGCGAGCGGGATAAATCGCGTCCTCCAGAACAACCGGCCGCGGCGAGATCAGCCGTACAACACGATGCAGCTCATGCAGTGGAACTTCTTCCTCGAAAACGGGCTGCTCGGCTTCGACCGCGCGACCGGGCGTCTGAAGATCGACTACGGCAAGTACCACGACGTTGTCGGAAAGCTCCTGGCGCGCGTGCTCGAAGTGCAGTACCAGGGCGACCGGGCGGCGGCCGAGCGGTTCGTCGAGCAGTACACGGCCTGGGACGAGAACCTGCACGGCGCGGTTGCCAGGAACATCCGCGAACAGCAGCGCTACCGCTTCCGCCTCTTCAAGTACGCCGCGCTCGGCGAATAGCGGAGGTCAGTGGCCGGTGGTCAGTGGTCAGTCGCTTGAGCCTCGCGATCTCTGACGCCGCGACGTGACGCGAAAGCCGAATCAGCACGAATAACTGATTGCCGACCACCGGCCACTGACCTCTGCCTCTTCTTGTCAGCCGCGCGCCGCCGCACGTATGCTGTGAGGCGGGCCGCGGCCCGTGCCGCTTTCCTCGCCAAGATGTTGGCGCGACAGGGGAAAGCGGAGGAAAATTCGGGCGGGCAGGGCAACGACGCGCGGAAGGGCAGGCATCACAGCACGCGGGGTGTAACTCGCTCACGGGACGTAGGTTTCGCCGAAAGCCCGCGCCCGGCGCGCACCCGCCGCAACCGCTCCCGTTCGTCGGTCAGGCATTGGAGACGAAATGACTCTGACAACCCTCTGTCCTCCGGCCAGCCTGGGACACGTGACCACAGCCGAGACAGAGAAATTTCCGGGCGAAAGCCCCGCGTCCGACTACGCCCTGGCGCAGCGGGCGCACGCGGGCGACATGGCGGCCTTCGAGGAGCTGTACGCGCGCCACAACCGGCGCGTCTATTCGCTCTGCCTCCGCATGACCGGGAACACCAGCGAGGCGGAAGACCTGGCGCAGGAAGCGTTCATCCAGCTCTACCGCAAGATCGGGAGCTTCCGCGGCGAGTCGGCCTTCACCACGTGGCTCCACCGCCTGACGGTCAACCAGGTTCTGATGCACTTCCGCAAGAAGGGCATCAAGATGGAGCAGACGACGGACGACGGCGAGACGCCCGTGCAGATCGTCCGCGGGACTGAGAACCCGAACGCGATGCCCGTCGTGGATCGCATCGCGCTCGACCGCGCCGTCGCGCTGCTGCCTCCGGGATACCGCACGGTCTTCGTCCTCCACGACGTGGAGGGCCACGAGCACGAGGAGATCGCGCGGATGCTCGGCTGCTCGGTCGGCACGTCGAAGTCGCAACTGCACAAGGCGCGGATGAAGCTGCGAGGCCTTCTCAGGCAACAGAACCCGCCGGCGTAGCTTCCAAAAGCGTCGGCCGGCGTTATCCCCCGCTACGGCGCGCCGCAACCTCAGACGGCGCGCGCCGCGAACCTCGGTCGAAAGATCGCGACGGACGGCCGACTCCCGGCCGCCCGCGAGTTTTGAAAAGATGCGCCGCCGCGCGAAATCTTGGACGGCCGCCATGGCCTGAAGCCGTGGGCGGCCGGAAGCCCTCGGGGGCCGCGCGGCCTTACGGGCGCGAGAGGTTGGTAGAGATGAACTGCGAGAAGTGTCAGGAGTTGATGAGCGAGCTGCTCGACGGCACGCTGCCCGCCGAGCGGCGCGCCGGGATGAACGCGCACCTCGACGGCTGCTTCGAGTGCGCCTCGGTCCGCGAGGAGTTGTCGGCCATCATCGGCGTCGCGCAAGACAGCCGCGCCGTGCTCTCCGCGCCGCCCAACGAGCGCGCCCTCTGGCTCCGCATCCGCAACAGCATCGAGGCCGAGTCGGCTGCCACGGCCGCCGCCACACGCGCCGCCGGCTCCGTCGCGCCGGCGCGGGAAAGTTTCTGGTCGCGCCTGGCGCACCGCCGCCTCGTCTTCTCGCTCCCGCAGGCCGCGACGGCTACGGCGGGCGTCGCAGTCGCCGTCGCGCTCGTGACGGTCTTCGGGATGCGCTCGCTCATCTTGGAGCGCGCGCCCGAACAGGTTCAGCCCGCGCGCGCGACCGCCCGCGGCTTCGGCCACAACCCGGACGTGATGATGATTGATTACCTGAAGCAGCGCGTGGACGAGCGCAAGGTGCGCTGGAACCCGCGCATGCGCCAGGCTTACGAGCAGAACATGAGCGTCATCGACCAGACCGTCAACGAGATGCTGCAAGACCTTAACCGGCGGCCGCACGACGAGGTGACGGAGAAGGCGCTCAACGCCGCGATGCGCGACAAGATCGAGCTGCTCAAAGAGTTCTCCGAGCTGTGATCGGCGCGCCCCGCCGCGCGCCGCCCGAAGTCTGACGGATTTGACGAACGAGGCACACCATAACGCCGCTCC
>DATHBT010000067.1:0-17080 GCA_035295985.1 Pyrinomonadaceae bacterium
GGGCCATTTAAGTTATCCTGTCGCCCGAAACCCGGCCGCGTCTCGTCACCCCGACGCGGCCACGCCCTCCCGACTTCGGGCGCGAGACATTATGCCAGAATTCATCAATGGCCTGCGGCTCGGCGAGCTGTTCTACGAGGAGGCCGCGCGGCCCCTCCTCGAAGAACATTTCCCCTCGCTCCCCTACTCGGCCGCGATGCTCGGCTGGAGTTCCGAAGTCCTCGGCTACGACGACGCGGAGTCGCGCGACCACAACTGGGGGCCGCGCTTCCAGCTCTTCCTCACGCAGAAGGACTACGAAGAGCGCGGCAACGAGATCACGCAGACGCTCGCGCGTGAGCTGCCGCGCGAATTCCGCGGCTACTCGACCAACTTCCGCGCCATCCCCGACGACGCGCCGAACGTCGTGCTCGCCGAGCCGGCCGGCGCTGGCGAACCCGTCAGCCACAAGATCGATCTCGAAACCGTCGAGGGCTGGTTCCAACACAACATGGGTCGCCCGCCCGGAGGCGAGTTGACGGCGGCCGACTGGCTCACCTTCTCCGAACAGAAACTCCTGGCCTTCACGAGCGGGCGCGTTTTCCGCGACGACCTTGGCCTCGAAGCTGTGCGCCAGCGCTTCCACTACTACCCCGAAGACGTGTGGCTGTACCTCTTGGCCTGCGAGTGGAAGTACGTCTCGGAGGAGGAAGCGTTCGTAGGCCGCGCGGGCTTCGTCGGCGACGAGGTGGGATCAACCGTCATCGCCGCGCGCATCGTCCGCCGCCTGATGCGCCTCTGCTTCCTCTACGAGCGCCGCTACGCGCCCTACTCGAAGTGGTTCGGCACTGCTTTCTCGCGCCTCGCTTGCGGCCCCGCGCTCGCCCCGCTCATGCGCGCCGCGCTCAACGCCACGGGCTGGCGCGAGCGCGAGCGCCGGCTCGCCGACGCCTATGAGGCGGTCGCGCGTATGCACAACGAGTCGCGACTCACCGAGCCGATTGAAGCGAAAGTCTCGCCGCACGGCCGCCCCTACCTCGTCATCCACGCCGACCGCTTCGGCCTCGCCCTGCTGCGACGCCTCGAAGCGCGCGGCTTCCCCCCGACAAAATTCTGGGTCGGCTCCGTCAACCAGTTCGCCGCCTCCGACGACGCGCTCACCGACGCGCGCCTCTGCCGCGCCCTCAAAGTTCTTTACGAATAGTCCGTAGTCCGTGGTCAGTTGTCCGTTGTTCGTGATCGGGCGGCTTGAATCTTTAACCGCGGGCAGCCCGTCCGCGCGGCACGCGCAACGGACTACTGATCACGGACAACTGACAACGCCGCCGTTTGCCTTGCCCCGCGCCGGTGCGCGACAATGCCCGTCCGCTTTTTGCGTCGCATTCTTTCACCTGACGGAAGGTAAACCGCTCATGCGCTGGTCACAGTTCTTCATCCCGACGCTCCGCGAGGTCCCCGCGGACGCCGAAGTCGTCTCGCACCGCCTGCTCCTGCGCGCGGGGCTGGTGCGCCAGCTCGCCGCCGGCATCTACTCCTACCTGCCGCTCGCGTGGCGCGTGATGACGCGCATCCAGCAGATCATCCGCGAGGAGATGAACGCCGTCGGCGGTCAGGAGTTTTTATTGCCGGCCCTAAACCCGCGCGAAATCTGGGAGGAGTCGGGCCGCTGGACCGTGATGGGCGACAACATGTTTCGCCTTAAAGACCGAAAGGGGGCAGACCTCTGCCTCGGCATGACGCACGAGGAAGTCTTCACCTCCATCGCACGCCATGAGATACGCAGCTACAAGCAACTGCCGCAAATCTGGTATCAGATTCAGACGAAGTTCCGCGACGAGCCGCGCCCCAAATCCGGCGTCCTGCGCGTCCGCCAGTTCATCATGAAGGACGCTTACTCGTTCGACGTGGATCAGGCGGGCTTAGACCGCTCTTTCGAGGATCAGCGGCAGGCTTACGTCAACATCTTCACCCGCTGCGGCCTAAAGTTCTCAATCGTCGAAGCCTCTTCCGGCGCGATGGGCGGCTCGGCCTCGAACGAGTTCATGGTGAAGACCGACGCGGGCGAAGACCTGATCGCGACGTGCGAATCTTGCGGCTACGCGGCGAACTTAGAGAAGGCTACCTCGCAACTGCCAAAGATTGAAGACGAGCCTTCACCGTTGAGCGCGCCCGAAGAGTTTCCGACGCCGGGCGTGCGCACCATCGAAGACTTGATCAACTTCCCCGGCGGCGCGGCTGCCGAGCGGCAGATCAAAACTTTAGTCTTCATTGACCCACGTCTTGTGGCCGTAAGTGACGGCGTTGACTTAGTGCCGTATCCGGTTCTTGCGCTGCTGCGCGGCGACCACCAGCTACAGGAAACGAAACTCGCTGATGCTCTCGGTGCTAGCAATCTCCGTCCTGCACATCCCGAGGAGATTCGCGATTTACTCGGTGCTAATCCGGGAAGCCTTGGCGGTGTCGGCGCTAAGGACAAGGCAAAGGGGCAAACGTATCAGGTTCATAACATAGAGGGCAAAGTCGTAGCCGAGCGGCCGTTACCGGAACTGCGTATAGTTGCCGACCACGCGCTCAAAGGCCGCACGAACATGACTACGGGCGCGAACAGGGACGAGCACCACCTGCGCGGCGTCGATATCACGCGTGACATCCCCGTCGATCTCTGGACTGATCTCAGAACCGTCCAGTCAGGCGAACGCTGCCCGGGCTGCGAGGCGGGCACTCTGGACGTGGCGAAGGCGCTCGAAGTCGGCCACATCTTCAAGCTGGGGACTAAGTATTCGGTCTCGATGGGCGCGTCGGTGCTCAACCAGGACGGCAAGGAAGTGCCCATCGTGATGGGCAGCTACGGCATCGGCGTCGAGCGCATCATGGCCGCCGCCATCGAGCTTCACCACGACGCGGACGGGATCGTGTGGCCGCGCCAGATCGCGCCCTTCGACGCCGTCGTCACCGTCACCAACATGAAGCAGGGCGAGATGCGAGAGGCGGGCGAGCGACTCTACAAGGCGCTTAGCGCCGCCGGCCTGGAGGTGCTGCTCGACGACCGCGACGAGCGCGCGGGCGTCAAGTTCAAGGACGCCGACCTCGTCGGCATCCCCTTCCGCGTCACCGTCGGCAAGAAGATCGCGGAAGGCAAGGTCGAGCTATTCGACCGCGCGTCGAGGCAGTCGGAGGACGTAAGGATCGTAGATGTCGCAGCGCTCGTGCAGCAGCGCGCCCTCGCGGGCGGCTGAGGGGAGGCGCTTCAACCTCGGCTTGGGCGTAGAGGCAAGTTAACTCACCACAGAGGCACAGAGGACACGGAGGGGGCACGGAGACTTGAACATCTCTGTGCCCCCTCCGTGTCCTCTGTGCCTCTGTGGTGAACTGAGATCGGTTTCACTCAGCAGAGGCGTAGGTGAGCGGTTAACGAGCCTACTTGAACCGAGTCGCGAGCAGCTCGCGGGCCTTCGTCGTGGCCTCCTCGTGTTCGGGGAGGAAGTCGGGGTGCGGCTTCATCTGGAGGATGAAGTTCAGCTCCCGGCGCGCGTCCTCGCGGCGCTTGTCGGCGAGGTAGGCTTCGGCGAGGCGGAGGCGCAGGAGCGAGTTCTGATCGCCGTAGCGCAGGCCCTGCTCCAAGGTCGCTATCGCGCGCTTCACGTCGCCGCCGAGCATCGAGGGCAGCTCCGTGTCGAGTCTCCCTAAGACCATGTGCGCGCTGCCGCCCTGGAAATCCTCGTCGAGCTTGAGCACCGTCTCCATCCGCTGGCGCAGCTCCTTCGCGGAGGCGAGGCCGGAGAGCGGCCCCAGGACCTGCGCCTCGCCGCCCGTGTTCGCGCCGAGCCAGAAGTGGCCTTCGGGCTTCTGAGGCTCCGCCGCGACGGCCGCCTTGCCCGCGGCGACGCCCTCGGCGAAAGCCTTCGCGCGCTCCTCGTCGTCCTTCGACTTGTCGCCGAGCGTGTAGGCGAGCCGCGCCATGCGCCACGTGACATCGTAGCTCCCGGGTTCCTGCGCGCGCGCCGAGCGGAGAAGTTTCAGCCCTTCGCGCACGCGGTTCAGATCGGCGCGCCCGGCGTAGGCCTCGTCGGCCTGTTTGATCAGTTCCGCGACGGGGACTCGCGGCCCGGCCGCCGACTCCGGCAACTCGCGCGCGCTGCCGCCGCAGCCCGACAGCGTGAAACAGAAGGCCGCGAGGGCGAAGGCGAGCGCGGCGCGGCGCGGCGCGAGGGACAGTCTATCCAGGTTCATGGGGCTAGTTATACTTAACGGCCGGCGGGAGGGCAACCGCGGCGCGCGCGTCCCGGCGGCCCGCCGCTCAATTCAGCACCTCGTTGACGAGCAGCGTGAGGGCGTTGTCCTGGACGGTCTTGTTCTTTTGCAGGTCGCTGTGGAGGTCGCAGACGAAGACCGCGTAGGTGATGGGCAGCGGGGTGTTGAAGAGCTGGCTGCGGCGCACGTCCCCAAGCGTTTCGCCCATCAGCGAGCGGCGCGTGACGCGGCCGTCGCCCGGCTCGAACATCGCGCTCTCGACTTCCCTGCGCTTCCACTCGCGGCCCGAAGAGTCGCGAAAGCGACGCGGCTGCGTGATCGTGCGCCAACCATTGGTCTTGGGGTCGCGCATGATGACGGGGGCCGCGAGGGTCTCCTCGCAGTCGCCGCCGAAGGCGAAGAGAGGGACGGGGGGCGGGACGGGCGAGGGCGCGTCGAGCGCCTCGTGGAAGCGGCGGGCGCGCCTCAGGACGGCGGCGATGTAGGCGTCGAGTTCTTCGGCGGGGCGGGGCGCGAGGCGTCCGTCCTCGTCCTTCGCCTCGCCGCGCGCGTAGCGGTCGCGGAACTCCGTCTGAAAGATAGGCGACCAGCCGTACTCGCGCCACACGGCCGGGTCGTAGAGATCGACTTTCAGCTCGCGCAGGTTCTCGTCGAGGAAGCGCGCGCTCTCGGCGTGCGGGAGAAGTTGGTAGATGGAGGGGACGGAGACGGCGTCCTCGCGCCGGAGCTTGTTGAGCAGGCGGACGCGGCGGCGCAGGCCCTCGGTGATCGAGTAGCCTTCGAGGAGCGTGACCAGTGCTTCGGCGGAGCCTGCGTTGGGCGTGCCGATCATGAAGATTTTGGCGATGTGAGACGCGCCTGCCCACGTCGGAACAGGCCCCGCGCCGTCGGGCGGGAGATCGACCGCGCCGTAGCGCGCCGCGTAGCGGGCGACGAGGCCGCCCATCGAGTGCGCGACGACGTTGAAGCGCAGGTCCGGCCGGCCGAGTCTCCGTTTCAGTTCTTCGAGGCGGCGGACGAGCAGGCCGGCGGTCTCTACGTTGTCGCGCCGCCAGTCGTAGGGGAAGACGTAGAAGGTGTCCTCGAAGTCTTCGGGTCGCGGGTTCTCCCAACTGCCCTCGCGATAGCCGGCGTAATCCTTGAGCGTGCGCAGCAACTCTCGATAGACGTAAACCTCCGGCGACAGCCGCTCGAACTTCGGGATGAGCCGCGCGGTCGTGACGATCTCGTCGGCCACGAGCGTGTCGCGGTTGGCGGCGAGGTCGGGCGTCATCGGCAGGCTCAGGCCGTCCACGTCCGAGCGGATGGCCGAGGGCCAGACGATCTCATCGGTCGCGGCGTTGCGCAGGCGCGAGCCGAGGATGCCGGGGACGATGACGACGGGCGGCTTGCCGCGGCGACTTTTGGCCCGCTCGAAGATGCGCGCCAGATCGGGCGTGCGGCGCGCGCCGCAGCCCGCGCCCGACGATATTAAGGTGACGGCGAAGAGGGCGAGTGCCGCGCGGCGTGCGGCGTGCGGCGTGCGGGCGGCGCTCGCCCTGCGCAGTTTCGTCCTCGGCTCGAACATTCTCCCGACCGATCCGCCGCTTTGCACACGACGGCGCGAAGAGGCGCGACCGCCGCGATGAGTTTTGAAGAGCTTTGAGAAGTAACCGGGAATCGTTCAGGCGGACGCCGCGCTAAGGCTTCGACTCCGCTTCGAGCCGATCCATCCGCCTTTCGAGATCGTTCTGGTAGCTCGGAACTTCGAGCAGATACTTTGCCGCATCCCCCATCACCCGCTCGACGCGGCGGAAGCCGGCGCGCGTGTCGAGTTCGAGGTTGTCCATTCGCTTTTCGAGCGCAGTCATCAGCTCCTCAATCTTATCGAGGCGCGCGAGCACGGCCTCCCAGATGGGCCGCGTCTCCGCCAGCCGACGGTCAACCTTCTCTTCGAGCGCGGTCATGCGCTGCTCAAGACCGGTCATGCGCGCGTCTATCGAATCCAGGCGCGCGAGGATGAGTCTCAGCGGATCGTCGGGCAGTTGTTGCGTGAGGTTTTCGCTCATGGCGTCGTCTCCTTCGTCATGGTGAGGTCATCAGCCATCCCGTTTTCGTCCCGCGCGAAGTATGAACCCGGCCGATACCCGGCACAAGGCTGACCGCGTTGCCGCCCGCGCGGCGTGATTCAGTATCTCCGAAGAGATTTACGAATCGCCGCCTGCGGCCGTTCCCTCCTCCCAGCGGCGGTTGATCAGGCTGGCGACGAAGCCCGCGCCGAAGCCGTTGTCGATGTTGACGACCGAGACGTTCGAGGCGCACGAGTTGAGCATCCCCAGCAGCGCCGCCAGCCCCGTGAACGACGCGCCGTAGCCGACGCTCGTCGGCACGGCCACGACGGGGACGCCGACCAGCCCGCCCACGACCGACGGCAGCGCGCCCTCCATCCCCGCGGCGGCGACGACGACGCGGAAGCGGCGCAAACGCTCGCGCTCGGCCAGTATGCGGTGGATGCCTGCGACGCCCGCGTCCCAGATGCGCGCCACGCGGTTGCCCATCGCCTCGGCGGTCAGCGCCGCCTCCTCGGCCACTGGGATGTCGCTCGTGCCCGCCGTCACCACGCCGATCTCGCCCACGCCGCGCTCCGCCCTGTCGCGCCGGATGCGGATCATGCGCGCCGACTCGTGCCACTCGGCCTCCGTGCAGACGTTGCGAACCTCGCCGAAGGTCTCGGCGTCCGTTCGCGTGACGAGCACGTTCGGCGCGCGCGCGATTAACTTCTCGACGATCTCGCAGACCTGCGCGCGCGTCTTCCCGGCCCCGAAGACGACTTCGGGGAAGCCCTGCCGGGCGGCGCGCGCGTGATCTACGCGCGTGTGCTCGATGTCCTCGAAGTGCAGGTTGCCGATCCGCCGCGCGGCCTCGCGCGTCTCAAGGCGGCCTTCGCGGTGCGCGCGCAGCAGTTCCTCTATCTCGCGTAAGTCCATCGTCAGCCGGGGCCGTCCCTTTTCGCGGAAGTTTTTGGAGTTTGATTCTAGCACGCCTGCCGCGCGCCGCGTCGGGACGGCGGCCCTGCGGCGGGCGCGAGCCAAGCCGTATAGTTCGCGCCCGACGAGGCCCGGCCCTAAACACGGAGGGCGGAGTTCAAATCTCGAATCTCGAATCTCAAAGTTGCCGGGCAAAAATTTCCCGCCGCTGTTAATAATAATTCAGGGGGTGCGTTTTATGGGGAGACGACGTTAAGGAGATCTCTCGAATCTCGGACGGAGCTCAATTCTGAAACCTCGAATCCCGGACTTCAAACGAAAATGACTTTAGACAACCTCCGCACCGCAACGCTTCGCACACTCTCGCGCGCGACGCCCGCGCTCCTCTTCGCCTGCCTGCTCGTCTCCAACCCGGCGCAGGCCCGCGCACGTCAGACGCAACAGCAGCCTCAGCCGACGCAGCCGCAGACACAGCAGCCGCAGCAGCCGCAGGCGCAAGACCTGTCGGCGAAGATGGACGAGTACCTGAACGCGGCGGTCAAGGCCGAGGGCTTCAGCGGCTCCGTCCTCGTCGCGCGGCGCGGCCAGCCCGTCTTCGCGCGCGGCTACGGCATGGCCGACTACGAGGGGCGCGTCGCCAACACGCCGCGCACCAAGTTCCGCATCGGCTCGCTGACCAAGCAGTTCACGGCCGCGGCCGTCCTCCTGCTGCAAGAGCGCGGCAGGCTCTCCGTCGAGGACCCGGTCTGCAAGCACGTCGAGCCTTGCCCGGCGGCCTGGCAGCCGATCAAGATTCACCACCTGCTCTCGCACACCGCCGGCATCCCGAACTTCACGTCGTTCCCCGACTACCCCCAGACGATGGGCCAGCCCTCGCCCCCGGCGCAGACCATCACGCGCTTCCGCGACCGGCCGCTCGAATTCCAGCCCGGCGAGAACCACAAGTACAGCAACTCCGGCTACGTCCTGCTCGGCCTCATCATCGAGAAGGTCTCCGGCCAGCCTTACGCGGCGTTCATGCGCGAGAACATCTTCAAGCCTTTGAAGATGGAGAACACGGGCTACGACGACCCGGCCGCTAAGATCGAATTGCGCGCCAAAGGCTACGCCGGGATCGACGGCGCGCCGAAGCCCGCCGCGCACATCGACATGACCATCCCGCACGCGGCCGGCGCGCTCTACTCCACGGTCGAAGACCTGCACCTCTGGGAGCAGTCGCTCTCGACCGAGAAGATTCTCAAGCGCGCCTCGCTCGACGCGATGTTCACAGAGGTGCGCAGCGGCTACGCCTACGGCTGGAACGTCGGCCAGCAGTTCAACCGCAAGCGGCACGCGCACGGCGGCGGCATCAACGGCTTCTCCGCCTTCATCGCGCGCTACCCCGAAGAAGGCGTCGCGGTCGTCGTGCTCGCCAACAACGAGGCCGGGCCGTCCTCCCCCGGCGTCGCTCGCGATCTCTCGGCCATCGTCTTCGGCGAGCGGTACGAGGTGCCGGTCGAGCGCAAGATCGTCAAAGTCGATCCCAAAATCTACGACGCCTACGCCGGCGAGTACGAACTCGGCCCCGGCTTCGTGATGACCGTGACGCGCGAGGGCGACGGCCTGTTCGCGCAGCCGACGGGGCAGAACAAGGCCGAACTCCTCCCCACGTCCGAGACTACTTTCTTCCCCAGGAGGGTGAGGGCCGAGGTCACCTTCGTGAAGGACGCCGAGGGCAAGGTCACGCACCTCGTCCTCAACCAGGGCGGCCGGCAGCAGACGGCGAAGAAGATCAAGTAACCAGTTGTCCGTGGTCAGTGGTCAGTTGTCCGTGCGCTCGCTCCCCGAAGCTCCGAGGGTTACGAGAGAGCAGCCCGGCCGCAGACAACTGACCACTGACCACGGACAACTGACCACGGACAACTGACCTCCCGCCTTTTTTGTTCTACAATTCGGCGCTGATGGAGTTGACTGTCGCAGTCACGGGCGCGTCGGGCTCGCTCTACGCGCAGCGGACGCTCGCACATCTGGCGGCGAGCGGCGCGGTCGAGCGCGTCAACCTGATCATGTCGGAGGCGGCGCTCATCGTCGCCCGCGTCGAGACGGGGACAAAACTCGAAGCGGGCGACGTGCGCGCGCTCAACGAGTGGGCGAGTCTTGCGCCCGACGCTAAACTCGTCCGCTGGCACAGGCTCGACAACATGGCCGCCGCGCCTTCGTCGGGATCGCACCCGCAGGCCGGCATGATCGTCGTGCCCTGCTCGATGGGCACGCTCGGCGCGATAGCTTCGGGCGCGATCACGAACCTCATACACCGCGCGGCCGACGTGACCTTGAAGGAGGGGCGCAAGCTCGTCCTCGTCCCGCGCGAAGCGCCGTACAACCTGATCCACCTTGAGAACATGACGCGGCTCGCGCGCGCGGGGGCGCGCATCGTCCCCGCCTCCCCGCCCTTCTACCACCGGCCGCAGACGATACTTGAGATGGTCGATCACCTCGTCTTCCGCGTCCTCGACCAGTTCGGCGTCCCGCACTCGCGCGCGACGCAGTGGAAGGAAGAGCAGGCGGCCGGCGCGCGGGCCGAGGGTGACTGAGATGGCCCACGAGTGGCGGCAGGGCGAGTACACTGTCAGCGACGACCCCTCGCGGCTCGATCTGGGTATTGTCCACGGCTTCCTCAGCCGCGAGAGCTACTGGGCGCGGGGCCGGAGCCGCGGGCGCGTCGAGAGATCAATCGTGAATTCGCTGCCCTTCGGCGTGTATCGCGGCGACGGCCGGCAGGTCGGCTTCGCGCGCGTCGTGACCGACCGCGCGACCTTCGCGTGGCTGGCCGACGTGTTCGTCGTCCCGGAAGAGCGCGGGCGCGGCCTGTCGAAGTGGCTCGTCGAGTGCGTCCTCGCGCACCCGGAGTTGCAGGGCCTGCGCCGCTGGCTGCTCGCCACGCGCGACGCGCAAGAACTTTACCGGCGCTACGGCTTCGCCGAGACCACGGACGCCAAGACGGTTTACATGGAGAAGTTCGACCCGTCAGTCGTCTGAAGCAACACGCACCCGGCCGGGATTTGAACGCCGTGACTCGGCCGCCGCGTTTCACCTCACACGGCGTAAGGAGTGAACATGAAACGCGCCGGAAAATCGCGCAGCAGGCTTCGTCTCCGTCACGCGCCCCTCTGCGCCGCGCTCTTCGCGGCGTGCGCGGCCGTCGGCTTCGCGCAGGCGGGCCAGCGCGTCGTCGTCGAGAACGTCCGGCTAACGAATCATCCGGTCGAGATCGTCGGCGTCGAGGTGGCGGGCGAGGCGCACGAGTTCGCGGCGGGCCGGCCCGGCGCATTCCTCGCCTCCTTCGACGCGCGCGAAGACTGGCTGCAACACTTCGCGCTCAAGATCAAAAACAAGTCGGACAAGGCGCTCCTCCTCGTCAAACTCGACGGCACGCTCGCGGCCGGGGAGGAGGGCGAGGTGCCGATGGGGATCGAGGCGCTCTACGGGCGTGAGACGGACGAGTCGGCCTTCACGGGCCGCCTGCCGCGCGGCGTGGCGCACAGGCTTGCGCCGGGCGAGACGGCGCTGGTGCGCTGGACGGCCGACGAGTACGAGCAGACGGCGAAGTTCCTCGCGACGAAGCGGCCGGTAGCGGCCTACCGGCGGATGCGGATCGATCTGCGCGAGGCGTACTTCGAGGACGGGACTGTCTGGACGATGGACGGCTTCTTCCGCGTTGACCCGAACGATCCGCGCAAGTGGACTCCGCTCGACGGGCGGGCGCCGGCCGGCCTCGCCGCGCCGCCCGCTCTGAAGCCGGGCGAGCGGATCGTCGAGGATCATTCGGCGCGGGCCGCGCCCGGACTCGACAGGGAGGCGCTGGCCGTCACGGAGATCAAAGTCAACGGGCAAAACATCACGCCGGGTCAACCGTTCGCGGCCGGCGCGGACTGGCTGCGGGGTCTGACCGTGCGCGTCAGGAACGTCTCGCAGAAGCCGATCAGTCACATCCGGCTCGGCTTCGGCCTGCCGGAGGCCCGCTACCACGCGGGCGGCGTCGGCTTCAATTTCAGCTTCGGCGAGACGAGGCCGAGGGGCGTGCCGGAGACACCCGGCGCGAAGACGCTCGCGCCCTGCGAAGAGCTTGATCTGAGCTTCACCGCCGACGATTACGAGACGCAAATGAGGTTCGCCGAGCGGTACAGCGGGCGGGCCGAGTTCTCCCGCGTCCGCATGGGCACGGCGTCAATCGTTTTCGCGGACGGGACGAGGGCTTTAGTCGCCACCCCGTTGCGGGCGCAGAAGCCGGCGACAAACTGCGGCGAGAAATAGTCGGGCGACGAATCAACTCGGGCCTTCAGGATCGACGGGTGCGCGCGTGCGCGACTCGGCTCGCAACGCGCCCCGGCAATTCTTTTCGGCGAAGATGCAGAACACGCTGACGGGCAACGTCCGCACGACGCTCGACATGATCAAGATCGAGCACACGCTCTTCGCGCTGCCCTTCGCCTTCCTCGGCGCGGTGCTCGCGGCCGGCGGCGTGCCGACGCTTTGGCAGATCCTCTGGATCACTTTGGCGATGGTCGGCGCGCGCTCCGCCGCGATGGCCTTCAACCGCATCGCCGACCGGAACATCGACGCCGCCAACCCGCGCACGCGCACCCGCGCCATCCCCGCCGGCCTCCTCTCCGTCCGCTTCGCCTGGGCGTTCACCGCCGCGTCGGCCGCGCTCTTCTTCCTGGCCTCCGCGATGCTCAACCGGCTCACCCTCCTGCTCTCGCCCGTCGCGCTCGCCTCAGTCCTGCTCTACTCGTACACGAAGCGTTTCACCGCGCTCTCGCACCTCGCCCTCGGCTGGTGCCTCTCAATCGCCCCGACGGGCGCGTGGATCGCCGTGCGGGGCGCGATTGATTCGCCCGTGCCGCTGCTGCTCTCGGCGGTGGTCATGCTCTGGACGGCCGGCTTCGACGTGCTCTACGCCTGCCAGGATTTCGAGTTCGACCGTCGCGCCGGACTCCACTCGATCCCGGCGCGACTCGGCGTCGCCCGCGCCCTGTGGGTCTCGCGCCTGCTCCACCTCCTCGCCTTCGCCGCGCTCGTCTGTCTGTACCTGATCGCCGAACTCGGCGCGGTCGCGCTCGCGGGCGTCGCCGCCACGGGCGCGCTGCTCGTCTATCAGCACTCGCTCGTGTCGGCCTCCGACCTCTCGCGCCTCAACGCCGCCTTCTTCACCGCGAACGCCTTCGTCAGCGTCATCCTGCTCGCGACCTTTGGCGGCGCGGCGCTGCTGAAGTAGAATCCCGGCCGCGGCCCACCACCGCTTGAGCAGTTTCCCGCAAGGCAGAAAACTCGACGAAAAAGTTGCCACGACGCCCGCGCCTGTGGTGTTGAACCTTTAGCGCGCGCCGGGCGTAAAGGCCGGTGCGCCCGGACTTCCGCTCCGGCGCGGCGCGCCGACTTTCTTTTTGAACCGCAAACCCTAATCCGGACGGCGTGGGAGGTTTTCCAGTGGGAACTGTGTGGCAGGACTTGCGCTTCGGCCTGCGCGTGCTGGCGAAGCAGCCGGCGTTCACGCTCGTGGCGGTCGTTACGCTGGCGCTCGGCATCGGGGCGAACACCGCCATCTTCTCGGTCGTCAACGCGGTGCTCTTAAGCCCGCTCCCCTTCCCCGAATCCCACCGGCTCGTCGATCTCTTCGAGACCTTCAAGCCCAACGGCTTCGGCAGCGTGTCGGTGCCGAACCTGCGCGACTGGCAGCAGCAGAACACCGTCTTTGAAGGGATCGCGGCCTACACGGGCGGCAACTTCAACCTTGAGAGCGGCGACAACCCGCAGCGCCTGAACGCGCTGCGCGTCGAGGCCCACTACTTCGACGTGCTCGGCCTCCGCCCCGCGCTCGGCCGCACCTTCGCGCGCGGTGAGGACGAGGCGGGCCGCGACCGGGTCGTCGTCTTAAGCGACGCGCTCTGGCGCGCGAGCTTCGGCGCAGACCCGAACATCGTTGATAAGACCGTCCCGCTCAACGGCCAGAACTACACAGTCATCGGCGTGATGCCGCCCTCGCTCTCCGCCCTCTCGCGCACGCAGCTCTGGGGGCCGCTCGTCTTCTCCGAGTCCGAGAAGTCGGCCCGCGGCAGCCACGCGTTCCAGGCCGTCGGCCGCCTCAGGGACGGCGTCACGCTTGAGCAGGCAGCCGAGCAGATGAGCGCCATCGCGGCGCGGTTGGAGCAGCAGTACCCGGACGCCCAGACGGGCCGCGGCGTCAGGCTCACGAAGTACGAGGATCGGATCACCGGGGGGCTTGTGCGGACGATCCTGCTCGTGCTGCTCGGCGCGGTCGGCTTCGTGCTGCTCATCGCCTGCACGAACGTCGCGAACCTGCTCCTGGCGCGCGCCGCCGGCCGCTACCGCGAGATCGCGGTGCGCATGGCGCTCGGCGCGGGCGCGATCCGCCTGGTGCGGCAGTTTCTGACCGAGGGGCTGCTGCTCTCCGCGGCGGGCGGCGCGCTCGGCGTGGCCGTGGCGTGGCTCGGCCTCGACCTGCTGGGCAAGCTCGCCTTCGCCTTCGTGCCCCGTTCGAGCGAGATCAGGCTCGACGCCCGCGTGCTCCTCTTTACGCTCGGCGTCTCCGTGCTGACCGGCGTCGTCTTCGGCATCGCGCCGGCCATCCAGGCCGTCAGGACGAACGTGCAGGAGGCGCTCAAGGACGGGAGCAACAGCTCTTCGCTCGGCATGGGCGGCGGATGGATGCGAAGCGCGCTCGTCGTCACCGAAGTCGCCGCGGCCTTCGTGCTGCTCATCGGCGCCGGGCTTTTGGTCAACAGCTTCGCGCGGCTCGTCTCGGTCAGCCACGGCGTCAACCCCGAAAACCTCCTGACCGCGCGCCTCTCACTCCCGCAGGAGAAGTACCCGGACGCGGACTCGCGCCGACGCTTCCACGAACAAGTCCTCGCGCGCGTCTCCGCCATCCCCGGCGTCGAAGCGGCGGGCATGACTTCGCACCTCTCAATCGAGCAGTTCGGGACGAACGGCAACGTCCCCGTCGAGGGCAAGACGTACCCGCCGAACCAGGAGCCGCTCGTCGAGATGCGCACGGTCAGTCCCGATTACTTCCGCGCGATGGGCGTCCGCCTCGTGCGCGGCCGTCTGTTCGATAGCCGCGACACGAATGATTCGCCGCCCGGCATCCTCATCAACGAGGCGATGGCCCGCACCATCTGGCCCGGCGAAGACCCGGTCGGCAAGCGCGTCTTCGGCCAGCCCGACCGGGTTCCGGTCATCGGCGTCGTTTCGGACGTGAAGAACCTGGGGCTTGCGCGGCCGGCCGCGCCGGAGCTTTACTGGAACTACACGCAGGGCGACGACTCGATGCTGCGAAACGTCACCTTGGCCGTACGTTCGCGCCATGACGCAGGCGCGCTGACGGCGGCCGTCCGCCGCGAGGTGCAGGCCGTCGATCCAGGCCAGCCCGTCTTCAACGTCCAGACGATGCAGGCCGTCATCGACTCGACCGTCTCCGACCGCCGCCTGATGATGACGCTCATCGGCGTGCTCGCCGCGCTCTCGCTCGTCCTCGCCGTCGTCGGCATCTACGGCGTGATGAGCTACACGGTGGCGCAGCACACGCGCGAGATCGGCATCCGCATGGCCTTGGGCGCGCAGCGGTCGGACATCTACCGGCTCGTCGTCGGGAAGGGTCTGGTGTTAACGTTCGTCGGCCTTTGCCTCGGCCTGGCGGCGTCCTTCGGCCTGACGCGCTTCCTCGAAAGCCTCCTCTTCGAGGTCAGGGCCACAGACCCGCTCACCTTCGCGGGCGTCGCGCTGCTGCTCCTCGCGGTCGCGCTCCTCGCCTGCCTCGTGCCCGCGCGGCGCGCGACGAAAGTCGATCCGATGATCGCGCTCAGGTACGAGTGAGAGCAGTCCGTTGTCCGTGGTCAGTTGTCCGTTGTTCGTGATCGGGTGGCTTGCCTCTTTAATCGTAGGCGGCCGGATCGAACAGCGAGAGCAACTGACAACTGACCACTGACCACTGACCACTGCTTCTTATGAGAGTCCTCCCGCGGTTCATCCTCCGGCCCATCAGGCCGCACGCGCGCAAAATCTGGGCGTGGCGGCGTCACCTGACCGTGGCGCGCGTGATGTTCGCACTGCAATGCGTGACCTTCGGCGCGGCCGTCTCCTACCTGCTGACGGGGAGCCGCGCGCGTCTGCTCGACGAGTGGGGGCCGCGCGCGGACGCAGTCGCGCTCACCGTCGCCTCGATCCTCTTCGGCCTGCTGCACCGCCTGGGACGACGCCGCCTCGTCCCCTGGCTCGACCGCTACTTCTCGCCCGCGGCCTACGACGAGCACCGCATCCTCTTCGACCTCGGCCAGGAGGCGCACGCCGCCGCCACCACCGATCAGCTCTACCACTTCATCGTCAACCGCATCCGCGAGGCGGTTGACACCGATTCGGTCGCCGTCTTCGTGCGCGACGACGCGACGGGCGACTTCGTCTGCCGCGCCTCGACGCAAAGGGACGCGCGCCTCGCCCCGCACCAGACCGTGACCACGGGCGGCGGCGAACCCGCGCCCGACTGCTCTTCACTGAAACTCTCGCGGCGCGCCTTCACCGTGCAGCGGCTGCAATCGCTCGCACTGCCGCTCAGCGTCACGGCGGAAGACTTCGAGACGTGGGATCGCGCGTTCGCCTCCGAGCCGGACTCCGCGCGCGAGGCGCGCGCCCGTGAGCGGCGCACGCTCCAGCAGGCCGGCGCGCACCTGCTCGTGCAGATCAGGCTGAAGAACCGGCTCGTCGGCATCCTCTCGGTCGGCCCACGCAAAACGCGCCACCGCTACACGCAGTCGGACGCCGAGATGCTGATGTCGGTCGCCAGCCAGCTCGCCTTCGTCATCGAGAACTCGAAGATGGCCGAGCGGATGGTGGCCGAGGAGCGCCTGCGCCGCGACCTCGTCCTCGCCGCGGAGGTGCAGCAGCAGCTCTTCCCGGCCCGCGCCCCCACTTCGAGCGCGGCCGAGCTGGCCGGCTTCTGCCAGCCCGCGCGCGGCATCGGCGGCGACTACTACGACTTCCTCACCTTCGGCAACAACAAGATCGGCGTGGCCGTCGCGGACGTGTCGGGCAAGGGCATCTCGGCGGCGCTGCTGATGTCGAACGTACAGGCTTCGCTTCGCAGCCAAGCGCTCGCGCACAACTCGGACAGCACGGGCCGCCGGTCGCTCGCCGAACTCGTCTCGGCCATGAACCGGCTGCTCTGCTCCTCCACGGGGCCGGCTTCTTACGTCACCTTCTTCTACGGCGAGTTCGACGAGGGCACGCGGAAGTTGACCTACGTCAACGCCGGCCACAACCCGCCGATGCTCCTGCGCGACGGCGAGACCGAGCCGGCCGCGCTCGGCCCGCGCCAGAACGGCGGCGGCCTCGGCCACCTTCACGCCGCGCGCCCCTACCTGCGGCTCGACAAGGGCGGCATGGTCGTCGGCCTCTTCGAGGACGTGGGCTACGAGGAGGAGACCGTCCAGCTCCGCCCCGGCGACCTCCTCCTCGCCTACACGGACGGCGTCACCGAGGCCGAGAACGCAGCGGGCGAAGAGTTCGGCGAGGCACAGCTTCAGGAAGTTTTGACCGACTCCGCCAGCCTGCCCGCCGCGAAGATTCGCGACGAGATCGTCCGCCGCGTGCTCGCCTGGTGCGAAGGCCAGCCGCAGCACGACGATCTCACCTTCGTCGTCCTCAAAGTCAAATAGCCGTGCGCGTAGCGTCCCGGTTCCGGCTTTTCTCTGTGCCCCCTCTGTGTCCTCCGTGCCTCCGTGGTGAGTGCTGATCATCCCCACTCACCACGGAGGCACGGAGGACACGGAGGGGGCACAGTGGACGAACCGAAGTAGGGGACCGCCAGCGCGGGTTTAATAAGTTCGCCC
>DATHBT010000068.1:0-3998 GCA_035295985.1 Pyrinomonadaceae bacterium
CGAGCGGCGGACGGCCGAGGCCGTGGCGCAGCGCCGCTTCACCGAGGCGATCATCGACAGCCTGCCCGTGTCGCTCTACGCCGTGGATCGCGACCGGCGGATCGTCGCGTGGAACCGCAACCGCGAGCTGGGCGGGCAGGGTCTCCCGCGCGAGGAAGT
This sequence comes from Pyrinomonadaceae bacterium, assembly GCA_035295985.1. Classification (GTDB taxonomy): domain Bacteria; phylum Acidobacteriota; class Blastocatellia; order Pyrinomonadales; family Pyrinomonadaceae; genus JAIVGV01. The sequence goes on from DATHBT010000068.1 coordinate 160, forward strand.
CCTGGGCCGCGTCGTCTTCGACGTGCTGACGCGCCAGCCGCGCGAGACGCTGGAGCGGGAGTTCGCGCGCGCCTTCGACACGGGCCGGATCGAACGCTTCGAGCAGGAGAGCGCGGGCGCGGGCGGCGAGTCGAAGCACTGGCTGGTGAGCAAAATCCCTATGCGCGCGGAGGGCGCTGAGGTCTCGCACGTCATCACGGTCGGCGAGGACATCACGGATCGCGTGCTCGCCAACCGCGCCGTCGCGCACTCGGAGAAGCTCGCGGCCGTGGGGCGTCTCGCGGCGGGCGTCGTCCACGAGATCAACAACCCGCTCGCGACCATCGCGGCGTGCGCCGAGGCTTTGGAGACGCGCGTCGCCGAGGGCGCGTTCGGCGCGTCGAAGGACGCGGACGATCTGCGCGAGTATCTGTCGCTCATCCGGAGTGAGGCGTTCCGCTGCAAGGCGATCACGAACGGGCTACTGGACTTCAGCCGCAACCGCGCGGGCGAGCACGCGCCCGTCTCCGTGGCCGACGTGGTCGAGTCGGCCGCGCGGCTGTTGCAGCACCAGAAGAGGGCGAAGCAGGGCGTGGAGTTCGTCGTCGAAGTCGCGGGCGATCTCGCGCCGGTCCTGGGCGACGAGGGGCAGTTGCAGCAGGCCGTCATCATCCTCGCCGAGAACGCCATCGACGCGATGCCGCGGGGCGGTCGCCTGATGATCCGAGCGCGGAACGAAGGGGCGGGCGTCGTCGTCGATGTCGCGGATACGGGGGTCGGCATCCCCGCGGGAAACCTGGCGAAGATATTCGAGCCGTTCTTCACGACGAAAGAGATCGGGCAGGGCACCGGTCTCGGACTCGCGGTCTGTTATGGTATTGTGAAGGAGCACGGCGGGCACGTCGGCGTCGAGTCGGCGGTGGGGCGCGGCACGACGTTCACGCTGACGCTGCCGGCGCTGACCGACCGGCCCGACGGCGACCACACCACTCGACGGAGACCCGAGCAGACTTGAGTAGCAACAACGCGACGCCGGCCCGCATCATCGTCGCCGAGGACGAGGCCAACCTGCGGCTCGTGCTCCAGAAGGAGCTTGAGCGCGCGGGCCACGCGGTGCGCGTCGCGCCCGACGGCGAGGCGGCCCTGCGCCTGCTGGAAGAGACGAACGTGGACGTGATGCTCTGCGACATCAACATGCCGCGGATGGACGGCATGGAGCTGCTGCGCCAGGTTCACCAGCGGCCGAACCCGCCCGAAGTGATCATGCTGACGGGCCACGCCACGGTCGAGACGGCCATCGAGGCGATGAAGCTCGGCGCGTACGACTACCTCTCGAAGCCCTACCACATCACGGAGCTGGACGCGCTCGTCAAGCAGGCCGCCGAGAAGCGCAGGCTGAGAGTTGATAACCAGCGCCTGCGGGCGCAGATCGCCCGCACCGCCCCGACGCCGGAGATCGTTTACGCCTCGGGCGCGATGGCCGAGGTGATGCGCCTGGTCGAGCGCGTCGCGCCGTCGGACGCGAGCGTTCTGATCACGGGCGAGTCGGGGACGGGGAAGGAGCTGGTCGCGCACGCCATCCACCAGCTCTCGCAGCGGCGCGACGGATCGTTCATCGATCTCAACTGCGCGGCCTTCCAGGAGACGCTCTTAGAGTCCGAGTTGTTCGGCTACGAGGCCGGGGCTTTCTCCGGCGCGAAGGCCCGCAAGCTCGGCCTGATCGAGCTGGCCGACAACGGCACGCTCTTCCTTGACGAGATCACGGAGCTGCCGTCGCAGTTGCAGTCGAAGCTGCTGCGGGCGATTGAGACGCGCTCGTTCTACCGCGTCGGCGCGGTGCGGAAAGTTCAGGTCAACGTCCGCATCGTCGCCGCGACGAACCGCGACCTCGACCGGGTCGTGGCCGACGGCACGTTCCGCAACGACCTGCTCTACCGCATCAACAGCTTCCAGATAAATTTGCCGCCCCTGCGCGAGCGCCCCGAAGACATCGAGCCGCTCACGCGCCACCTGCTCAAAGGACTCGGCGGCTCGAACCCGCCGGAACTCGCGCCCGAAGTCCTCGATGCCCTCCGCGCCTACTCGTGGCCGGGCAACGTCCGCCAGCTCCGCAACACGCTGGAGCGGGCGGTGCTCCTGGCCGACAACGGCCGCGTCACGCGCGCGGAACTGCCGCCGGAGATCGTCAATCCGGGTCGGCCGCTGGCGAGCGCCATGCCGGCCGCGGCGGTCGCCCACGGCGCGGGCGGACAGGCGGGCGCGGTGCCGCCGCCCCTGCGCGAGGTCGAGCGGCAGCAGATTCTCGCCGCGCTCGAGCAGACCAACTGGCACCGCGGCAAGACCGCGGAAATTCTCGGCATCTCGGCCTCCACGCTCTACCGGCGGCTGCGCGATTACAACCTGACGCGAAGATAGCTGTTAGCGGTTAGCGGTTAGCCAAAACATAAGAAGGCGGGGGGCAGTCAACGCGTTGACTGCCCCCCGCCTTCTGTTTCCGACAAACTCCTGACCTCTTTGCTAACAGCTAACAGCTATTAGCTAACAGCTAACCGCTACTAGCTGACAGCTTTCGTTTTCGGGCGGTCGAGTTCCTGCTGAGCGGCCTCGGCCTTGTCGCGTTGGCCGGTGCGGTTGTAGAGGGTGATGAGTCGGCGCAGGGCCTCGGTCGAGGTGGGGTCGAGGCGGCGCGCGGCCTCGAAGTGTTTGATGGCCTCGCGGTCGCGGCCGGCGAAGTCGAGCAGCGCGCCGGTCTGGAGGCGCGCGTAGAGTTCGCCGCCGGCGCGCGCGAAGTGTTTGAAGGCTTCGTCGTACTTGCGCAGGCGGCCGTAAACGAGCGCGAGGTTGTTCTGGACGGGCGCGCTCTGGGGCGCGAGGCGCGCGGCCTGCTTGAGTTTGTCGAGCGCGTCGTTGTAGCGGTCGTCCAGGTAGAGCGAGTAGCCGAGGTTGTTCAAGACCTGCGGGTCGTTAGGCGCGACCGAGCGCGCGCGCTCGTAGTACTCGCGCGCCTGCCTGTGCCAGCCGCGGCGGTCGTGGGCGAGACCGAGCAGGTTGTTCGCCTCGACGAGGTTCGTGCTGTTGACGGCGGCGATAGACAGCTCGGCGATGGCCTCGTTCAGGTAGCCCTGCGCGAGGAGCGCGCGCCCCTGCGAGAGCGGATCGCGCGGCACGCCGACGATGAGCGGCATGAACAGCTCTGCCGCTTGCTGTTGCTGCGCCGCGGTCTCGTTCGCGATCACGCTGCGCGGCGCGAGCGGCGCGGGGGCCGGAACAGGCGTCGGAGCGGGTGTCGGCGGGGGCGGCACGCGGCTCGCCAGGGGCGGGGCAGTCATGGGTGTGACAGTCTGGGCGGCGGGCTGCGTGTCCTGCGCCGCAGGGGCGGGCTTCGCAGCCGTCTGCGCGGGCGCGTTGGCCGGGGCGGGCGTCGGCTTCGGCGTGACTTCCACCTTCACGCGCGCGACCTTCGGGCGCTTGTCGCCGCCGCCGAAGAGTCTCGCGAGGCCGCGGAACGGGGCGGTGATGACGCGGACGAAGGCGTTCCCTTTTTTGCGCGGCCTGGCCTGCTGCGGTGCGTCCGAGTCGGCCTCCACGGGGCCGTCCGCCGCGCGCGGCTCCGGCGCGGCGTCGGCCTTCGCGGTATTCGTCGGGGCGCCGCCGAGGGATATGGCCGGCGAATTGAGGTCGGCAGCCGCGGCGACGGTTTGCTTCGGTGCCGCGGAGAGCAGCGCGAGGGCGCAGACGCAGGCCGTGAGTTTAGAAGCGGGCATCGACTGTTCCGAGACCTCCTGCCGGCGAGGGGGCGGCGCGGCCCGTGGGGCGGCGGCCACGCGGGCCGGTACGATTTGAGATTCTAGGCCAGCGCG
>DATHBT010000069.1:0-16574 GCA_035295985.1 Pyrinomonadaceae bacterium
GATCCTTTGAACTGGAAGCCCGTCCGCGACCACTCCTTCTCAAGTCGGCCGCCGCAGCCCGCGTGCTTCACGAGCGGCTTGTCCGTGATTTTCTGCATCGCCTCGACGTGCGCGCCGCACTTGCGACAACTGTACTCGTAAATCGGCATGGTTTTGAAAAGCCCCTCTGAAAATTTTAGTCTCCGGTGATCAACTCGCCAAAATTATACGAGCGCGTTGCAACACGCGCAACAGACTGCCAACGAAGCCGCAGGGACGCGGTCAGGTGGCGAAAAAATTTTCGGCCGGGCGTCGCTTTTTGTACTTCCCCGATACGATTTCGGGACGGTTTCTAATCAGAAAAGCCTTTTGGCAAGCCGCCTTCGGCCGAACAAATCCTGACATCTCAAGACTTGCGGCCGATTGACCTAAACTCATACATTCCAATCATTTAGATGCATAACTTCCATGCGCCGGAGAGCAACTGAATCGCAATGCAACCCATCTTATCTCCGGTTTCGATTTCTGCTCTTTGACGCAGATCGTTTCCACCATGCGTAGCCCCCAACCTTCGCAACCTTTGCGCCGCCCGTAGCGGCGACGCAACCGTTGACCCGACGAGGTCACAGCTCACATGGAGAACGATTGAATGCAAATTACCAGACATGTTCCCCACTTCCGCTCTATTAAAGCTTCGGTACTGACCCTGTTCGCCCTCTTCGTCGCCGGCAACTTTTCAGACATCTCGCTTTTCAAGGCCGTCGCGCCGACCGTCTCGGCTCAGGCCGAACTCCTGAACCGCTTCGTCAACCCGCCCGACTACCCCACCTCGGGCGACGCCAAGATCGACGAGCTCATCTACCGCGCCGGCCAGCAGCACGGCCTCGACCCGCGCCTGCTACACGCCGTCATCCTCCAGGAGTCGCGCTACAAGCCGAACGCCGAGTCCTACGCCGGCGCGCAGGGCCTGATGCAGTTGATGCCGGCGGCGGCCAAGCGCTTCAAGTGCGAGGATCGCAAAGACCCGCAGCAGAACATCGAGGCCGGCGCGAAGTACCTGCGCTGGCTGCTCAAGCGCTTCGACGGCGACGTGAAGCTCGCGCTCGCCGGCTACAACGCGGGCGAGGGCGCGGTCGATAAGTACGAGGGCATCCCGCCCTACGAGCAGACGCAGACCTACGTGAAGAAGATCGTCGCCAACTACGGCAAGACCAGCCACCCCGTCCTCAAGCCCGAGGAGGCGCGCGCCGCCTTCGGCCTCACGCAGCGGCTGGCCGAATTGGCCGAGTAGGCTCGAAGGCAAAGCACCGGGCGGTTCGGGAGGGGGAAGATTTCTTCTCCCTCCTTTTTCTTTTCGCCCTCTTTCCGTTGCGATCCCCGCGGGCACCGACGCGCGCGCCGGGGCCGCCCCTCGCCGCCCCGCGCCCGACCCTTCGCGCTTGAGCCTCACCGCCCGCTTCGCTATGATTTGCGCCCGACAAAAAAGGCCGACTACGCCGCGGACGCGATCCGCGCCTGAGAGTTTTCGCCGAGGAGCAACCGAACCGTCTTGTCTTCACCGCCCGCCAACGTCAGCCAGATTCAGTCGCTCTCGCTCGAACGCAAGATCAAGATGCACGAGGCGCGCGAGGCCATCATCAACCGCCTCGCCCCCTCAGTCCACTCCGAGATCGACCACGACCGCTTCCTCCAGGCGGTGGTGAGCGAACTCGGCCAGATGATGGCCGCCGACCGCTGCGACGTGATCCAGTTGGACGCGGGCGGCGAGCTGCGCATCAGCCACGAGTGGCGCGCGCGCGACGACGTGCCTTCGAGCCTCGGCACCTCGCTGCCCGTCGATTTCAAACAGGTCGCGGAGCGCTTCAACCTCGCGCAGCCGATCCGCGTGGACGACACCGGCGCGGTCGGCCTCGACCCGAAAATCCGCCTGCTCCCGGCGAGCCTCGGCACGCGCTCGCTCCTGGTCGTCCCCGTCGTCCTCGGCGGCGACGTGCTCGGCCTCGTCGGCCTGCACATGACGCGCGCCCCGCGCCGCTGGCTCGACGAGGAGGTCTCGTTCCTCCAGTCCATCGCCCGCCAGATCGCGGTCGGCTACCAGTACGCGCGCCTCTACACCGAGCAGCAGCGCGAGTCGCGCCGCACGCGCGCACTCCTGGAGATCGCGAACACCCTGAACTCGCGCTCAGACTTCGGCGAGGTCTCCGCACACGTCATGGGGCGCGCGCTCGCACTGGTCGGCGCGGACTACTGCGCGCTCGGCGTCCTGAACCCGACGGGCAAGTCGATCAGCCTCGCCGCATTCAAGGCCGCGTCGAACGCGGCGACCGCCGGGGTGCGCGAGCTGATCGAGACGCACGGGCAGTCAATCGATCTCTCCGAGTTCCCCGCGCTCACCGACCTGATCGCCGAGGGGCGGACGATGCAGGTGCTCGACGCCAGCTTGCCGCCGCCCGTGCGCGCCGCCTTCAACGCCACGCTCGGCGGGCGCGCCGCGCTCGTCGCGCCCGTCCACATCGGCGGACAAACCTTCGGCCTGCTCGGACTCGTCTGGTCGAAGTCGCGCGAAGGCTTCGACGAGCACGAGACCGCGCTCGTCGAAGGCATCGCCGATCAGATCGGAACCGCCTTGGAGCGCGACCAGCTCTCGGCCGAGGTGATGCGCCTGCGCGCGGCACTCGACCAGCGCCACACTGAGTCGCGCATCATCGGGCAGGCCCCCGCGGTCGCCCGCTCAATCGAGCTGGCCCTGAACGTCGCCGACACGCAGACCAGTGTCCTCGTCCAGGGCGAGTCCGGCACGGGCAAGGAGCTGCTCGCCAACTTGATTCACTACAACTCGCGCCGCCACGACCGCGCCTACGTCAAGCTCAACTGCGGCGCGATCCCGGAATCGCTCCTCGAATCCGAACTCTTCGGCCACGAGAAGGGCGCGTTCACGGACGCGCGCCAGCGGCGTCGCGGCAAGTTCGAGGAGGCCGACGGCGGCACGATCTTTCTCGACGAGATCGGCGAGATGAGCCTGTCGGCTCAGGTCAAACTGCTGCGCGTACTTCAGGACGGCGAGTTCGCGCGGGTCGGCGGCAACGAGGGCTTGAAGGTCGACGTGCGGGTGATAGCCGCGTCGAACGTCGATCTGGAAAAGGCCGTCGAGCGCGGCGCGTTCCGACGCGATCTCTACTACCGCCTGTCCGTCTTCCCGCTCACGCTCCCGCCCTTGCGCGAGCGGCGCGAGGACGTGCACCCGCTCGTCATACATTTTCTGGAACACTACAAGCAGAAGACCGGCCGCTACGTCTCCGGCATCTCGCGCGACGCGCTCTCCGCGCTCATCGGCTACGACTGGCCGGGCAACGTCCGCGAGCTTGAGAACGCCATCGAGCGGGCCGTCATCATCGCCTCGGGCCGCCGCATCGAACTCGACGATCTGCCCGAATCGATCGCGCGCCTGCAGGAGCGCACCGGCCGGCCGTCGCGCGACGCGGACGGCGGCGTCGCACGCCTCGAAATCGAGCTGCCCACGACCGTGGACGAGATAGAGCGCCGCGCCATCGAGGCCACACTCGATCTGACCGGCGGCGACAAGACGCGCGCCGCCCGCGCCCTCGGCATCGGCCGCAAGACCCTCTACCGCAAGCTCGAAGCCTACCGCAACGGCGGCTGACAGAAGGCGAAAGTAAAAGGGCAAAAGGCAGAAGTAGGGGGCGTTCAGGCCCCCTTCACTTCTGCCTTTTGCCCTTTTATTTTGCCCCCCCGCGCCTGGCGAGTTTCTTGCGCGGCTTCGCGCGTGTTTGTTATAGTGCGGACAGAATCAAGCGGTCATTTTTTCGACGTAAACTGCCTCCGGACCGACTGTCCGCGGGCGAAGGAGAACAGTCGTCATGTCAATGCAAGGTGTGCAGGCCGGCGCTGCGCGGCCCGCGGCGAGGCGCGAGGCCGAGGGCGTCCCCGGCCTCTTCTCGACGCAGATGACCTGCTTCCTGCTCGGCGGGGCGGTCGGCGCGCTCGTCGCGCTGCTCTTCGCGCCGAAGTCGGGGCGGGAGCTGCGCGGCGACATCGCCGACGTCGCGCGCAAGGGGGCTGACGTCGCGCGCGAGCGCGCCGGCGACTACTACGAGACGACGCGCGGACGCGCCACGGAGTTCTACTCGACGGCGGCCGAGCGCGCCGGCGAGATCGCGCAGACCGCGCGCCAGGCCGCCGCGCGCCGCACCGAAACTCTGTCGGCCGCCATCGACGCGGGCAAGCGCGCCTACGCCGACGAGAAGCGGCGCACCGAGTCGTCGGCCCTGATGGAGCCGTCGCCCAACTACGACGAAGGCCAGGGCTGAGCGAGAACCCTTCCGAGCGAACTTCGGCTGACTGAGGCCGGCGACGAACCGCGATGATGAGCGCCCCCGCATTGCAGTTGAACACGAGCGACCCGATGTTCGTGGTGATGGTCATCGTCGCGGCGTCGTTCCTCGTCATCGCCGCCGCGATGGTGGCGATTGCGGTCGCGGTCTTCCGCGTCGTCCGCACGGTCAACAACCTGGAGCGGCGGGCCGAGCCCCTGATCGAGCGCGTCGGCGCGCTGAGCCAACAGGTGCAGCAGATCGCCGAGCAGGGGAAAGAGGTGGGCGAGCAGGTGACGCTGATGTCGGGCCACCTGTCGGTCGCCTCCGAGCACTTCGCCGCGACGACGGCGCTCGTGCGCGAGGAGGTGCGCGAGCTCAGGCAGCTCGTCGGCTACACGGCCGTGACGGCGAAGGAGCAGGTCGAGCGCGTCAGCCAGTCTGTCGAGCAGGCGAACCGGCAGTTCTCGAACACGGTCTTCTTCATCAACTCGAAGCTGGTCAGGCCGGCGCGCGAGCTGGCGGCGATCATGTCGGGCGTGCGGCGCGGGCTGGAAGTGCTGGCCGCGCCCGCGCCCAAGCAGATCGATCAGACCTACGGCGAGGAAGAGATGTTCATCGGCTAGCAGGCGCGAGAGGCGACGGAGTCCAAAGTCCCAAGTCCGGCTTTGGACTTGGGACTTTCGGCGTTTAGCCCTTAGCTGTTAGCTATTAGCCGTTAGCTTTTGGCCCGCTGCTTTTTACCGAAGACCATTAGGTCTCGGCCCTGTTCCAAGACTCCAGACTTTAGACTCCCGGACTTTTCAGCCATGTCCACCGAAACGCCGCTCGACCTCAAAAAAACAGTCAACCTGCCGAAGACCAGCTTCGCGCAGAAGGCCAACCTCGGCCAGTCCGAACCCGCCCGGTTGCAGAAGTGGGCCGAGATCGATCTCTACAATCTGATCCGCCGCCAGTCCGAGGGGCGCGAGAAGTTCGTCCTGCACGACGGCCCGCCCTACGCCAACGCCGACATTCACCTCGGCACGGCGCTCAACAAGATTTGCAAAGACCTCGTCGTCAAGACGCGCACCATGCTCGGCTACGACGCGCCGTACGTGCCCGGCTACGACTGCCACGGCCTGCCCATCGAGCAGCACGTCGAGCGCGCGCTCTCCGCGAAGGGCAAGAAGCGGACAGACCTCTCGCTCGTCAGCTTCCGCCGCGCCTGCCGCGAGCACGCCGCCAACGCCCTCAAGCGGCAGACGCGCGACTTCCAGCGCCTCGGCATCTTCGGCCTGTGGGGCGACCCGTACCTGACGATGTCGAAGCAGTACGAGGCCGAGACGGCGCGGCTCTTCGGCCGCTTCGTCGAGCGCGGCTACGTCTATAAAGGCGCGCGGCCCGTCTATTGGTGCATACACGATCAGACCGCGCTAGCCGAGGCCGAGGTCGAGTACCGCGAGCACACCAGCCCTTCCGTCTATGTGAAGTTCCCGCTCTCGGAGGAGACCGTTGACGGCAAGGCGTTCAAGCGCGAGGTGCTCGGTGACGATGACGATCCCCGCAAAATCTTCTTCCTCATCTGGACGACGACGCCGTGGACGCTTCCCTCCAATCTCGGCATCGCCGTGAACCCGAATTTCGAATACTGCGCCATCGAGAACGGAGATGAGATTTATGTCGTCGCCAGCGATCTCGTCGGCGTGGTCGCTCAGAAGTGCGACATCGGCAGGCGCGAATGGGGGAGTCCCGAGGGTGCGGGGGACGGTGCGACGACTGAAGACGCAAGGGCCGACGACGCGACGCCGGAATCGTTCCGCGTCACCGAGCGGTCGCCGAACGTCGTCGCTCGATTCCCCGGCTCTCGTCTTGAACGGCTCGAAGCGCGCCACGCGTGGCTCGACCGCCCGTCGCTTCTGATGGTCGGCGAGCACGTAACCTTGGGCGGCGAGGCCGACGCGGAGACCGAGCTAGACGTGAGCGAGTCGCGCCCCAAGTCCGAGACGGGCAAGGCCGGCACGGGGCTGGTTCACACCGCGCCCGGCCACGGCCACGACGACTTCGTCATCGGCAAATCTTACGGCCTCGAAATCTACTGCCCCGTCGATAACGCCGGCCGCTTCACCGAAGAGGTCGAGCACTTCGCCGGGCAGACCGTCTTCGAGGCCAACCCGCGCATCGTCGAGTTCATACGGGATCAGGGCGCGCTCCTCTTCAGCGAATCTTACGCGCACCGCTACCCGCACTGCTGGCGCTGCAAGAACCCGGTCATCTTCCGCGCCACCCCTCAGTGGTTCATCTCGCTCGACGCGAAGCGGCCCGAGGCCGCGGTCGAGCAGGACGACGACGGCCGCGACCGCTCGAACTTCACCGACAACGAAGGGGACGCGCCCGAATCCCTGCGCGAAGGCGCGCTCCGAGAGATCGGCCGAGTCAACTGGATACCTGCGTGGGGCGAGGATCGCATGCGGAACATGCTGCGCGGGCGGCCCGACTGGTGCGTCTCGCGCCAGCGCGTCTGGGGCGTGCCGATACCCGCGTTCTACTGTTCGGGCTGCCAACTCACAATCGCCGACGCCGAAGTGATCCGCCACGTCGCGGACATCTTCGAGCGCGAGTCGGCCGACGCCTGGTACGAGCGCGACGCGCGTGACCTGCTGCCCGACGGCTTCGCCTGCCCGAACTGCCGCGGCACGGAGTTCACGAAGGAGACCGACATCCTCGACGTGTGGTTCGACAGCGGCTCCTCCTCCGTCGCCGTGCTCGAACACTACGAGGGCCTGCGCTGGCCGGCGGACGTTTACCTTGAAGGCGGCGATCAGTACCGCGGCTGGTTCAACTCCAGCTTGATGGTGGGCCTCGCGAAGTACGGCCGCGCGCCGTACAAGTCGGTCATCACGCACGGCTGGGTGATCAACGTCGAGGGGCAGAAGATGAGCAAGTCCGAGGGGACCGGCATCTCGCCCAACGAGGTGATCAAAGAGTCGGGCGCGGAGATACTGCGGCTGTGGGTCGCCTCTTCCGACTACCAGGAGGACGTGCGCTGCTCGAACGAAATCCTCCAGCGCGCGCAGGACGCCTACCGCAAGATGCGAAACACCGCGCGTTTCGCCCTCGGCAACCTGACGGGCTTCGACCCCGCGCGCGATGCCGTCCCGCAGAGCCGCCTGCACGAGATCGACCGCTGGGCGCTCGCCGAGCTGGACTCCGTCATCGAACGCGCCCTCGCCGCCTACGAGGCTTACGAGTTCCACACGGCCTACCAGGCGATCTACCAGTTCTGCACGGTGACGCTCTCGGCGCGCTACTTCGACATCACCAAGGATCGTCTCTACACGGCCGCGCCCAAGTCCGAGGCGCGGCGCTCGGCGCAGACCGCGCTTTACGAGATAACGGACGCGCTCGCGCGCCTGCTCTCGCCCGTCCTCGTCTTTACGGCCGACGAAATCTGGGAGAACCTGCCCGCGCCCGAAGGCTCGACCGCGCGCCCGCCCTCGGTTCACCTCGCCGGCTTCCCCATAGCCTCCGCGCGCCGCGACGAAGAACTCGCCGCCCGGTGGGCGCAGATTTTCGAGACGCGCGACGTGGCGCTGCGCGCGCTCGAAGAAGCTCGCACGGCCAAGCAGATCGGCAGCGGCCTCGAAGCCCGCGTCGAGGTGACGGCCAAAGACCCGATCTTCACGACCCTGATGAACTACCAGCACGAGCTTCGCTACGCCTTCATCGTCTCGCAAGTTGACGTGCGGAAGACGGAAGACCCACAGTCGCCCGACATCGCCGTGAAAGTTTTCAAGGCCGCGGGACAGAAGTGCGAGCGCTGCTGGAACTACTCGGAGCGCGTCGGCGAGTTCACGCGCTACCCGACCGTCTGCGAGCGCTGTGTCGAAGCCCTCGCCGAGATCGAGGCCGAAGGGGGCGCGCCGGCGTGAAGACGAACACGGACAACAGCGACGGGTCGGGCCGCGGCGGGATCGCACGCCGCCCGGATGACGACGCGGCTCGCTCTCGCGAATCCGCCATCCGCCATCCGCAATCCGCAATCGGATCAGCCCGCAACCCGGAGTCTCCTGTGACGTGGCGCGCGGCCTACCTGCTCGCCTCCTTCGCCGTCTTCCTCGCCGATCAGGCGACGAAGGCCTGGGCCGTTCGCCGCCTGCGCCTGGGGCAGGACATCACGGTCATCCCCGGCTTCTTCGATCTGGCCTACGCGGAGAACCCCGGCATCGCCTTCGGCCAGTTCCAGGAGGGCGGCGCGTGGGGCCGCTGGCTGCTCGTCGCGCTCGCCGTGGCGGCGACCCTCGCCGTGCTCACCTACTTCTGGCGCACGCCGCGCGAGGACGACCGCGTGCTAGGCGCGTGCGCGCTCCTGCTCGCGGGCATCCTCGGCAACGTCACCGACCGCGCGCGCCTCGGCCACGTCGTGGACTTCATCTCCCTCCACGCCGGCCCCTACTACTGGCCCAACTTCAACATCGCCGACGCCGCCATCTGCACGGGCGCGGGCCTCCTCGCCCTCGACCTGCTCCTCGAAGGCCGCAGGCAGAAGGCCGCGAACAAGAGACGCGGCGCGGAAGCCCACTCGCCCTAGCAGGCTCGCACACCAGCCTGCACGGGTGCCGTGGTCATCCCTCTGATTCTGACTTCTGTATTCCGACTCCTGTATTCTTACCGGGATGTACCCCGAACTTTTCCGCATCGGCGACTTCACCGTCCACGCCTACGGCGTGCTGCTGGCGGCTGCGTTCCTGCTGGCGCTCGTCGTCGCCGCGCGTCTGGCCGCGCGCGACGGGCTGCCGCGCGAGCGCATTTACGATCTCGGACTGTGGCTGCTGCTCGCGGCCATCGTCGGCTCGAAGCTGCTGATGCTGGCGGTCGAGCCTGAGTACCGCGACAACCCGCTCCGCCTCCTGTCGCTCGACTTCCTGCGCTCCGGCGGCGTCTTCTACGGGGGCTTCATCGCGGCGGTCGCCACGGCCTTCCTGCTCGTGCGCCGCTTCCATTTGCCGTGGTGGAGGACGGCCGACGCCTTCGCGCCCGCCATCGCGCTCGGCCAGTCAGTCGGCCGGCAGGGCTGCTTCGCCGCCGGGTGCTGCTGGGGCAAGCCGACCTCGATGCCCTGGGGCGTGCAATTCTCCGAGCGCGGCCACGAGGTGACGGGCGTGCCCGCCGGGATCGATCTGCACCCGACTCAGCTTTACGAGTCTTTCGCCGCGCTCGCCATCTTCGCGCTGCTCTTGTGGCTGCACCGGCGCAAGAAGTTCGACGGGCAGATCGTGCTGCTCTACGGCGCGCTCTACGCCGCCGTGCGCTTCACGGTCGAGTTCTTCCGCGACGACCCGCGCGGCGACCTGCTCGGCCTCACGTCTATGACCGGCCTTTCGACCTCGCAGTTAATCAGCCTCGCGGTCGGCGCGGCGAGCGTCGCGCTCCTCGTCTCGCGCTGGCGTCGTGCCGCGCACACGACCGCCGGCAAGGGCGAAGCATCGGTCTCCGGCACGGCGGCGCGGGCCTGAGCGATGGCCGAGGAGTTTGACAGCGACGTCGCCTCCGCGCCGCCCGCGCTTTCGCCGGACGCGGCCGTTGCGCGGGCGGCCGACGCGGAAGCTGCCGACGCGGAGGCGTTAGCGTTCACCGCCTCCGCCGAAGACGCGGGCGCGCGGCTGGACGCCTTCCTCGCGGCGCGGGTCGGGGGTGCGAGCCGTTCGCGCCTCAAGCAGTTGATCGAAGACGGCGAGGTTTTGGTGTCGGGCCGTGCCGCCAAGCCCTCGCACCGCCTGCGCGCGGGCGACACCGTCGAACTCGAAGCGCCCGGGCCGCTCAACGTCACCGACTTCGCGCCCGAAGACATCCCGCTCGACGTTGTTTACGAGGACGACTCGCTCGTCGTCGTCAACAAGCCCGCCGGCCTGGTCGTACACCCCGCGGCCGGCGTCCCCGCGGGCACGCTCGCCAACGCGCTCGCCTTCCACTTCCGGCGGCTAGCCGCGGGCGGCGGCCCCTCGCGGCCGGGCATAGTCCACCGGCTCGACCGCGACACGTCTGGGCTGATCGTAGTCGCCAAGACGGACGAGGCGCACGAGAGTCTGTCGGCGCAGTTCCGCGCGCGCGAGGTCGTCAAGTATTACGTCGCGCTCGTTCACGGGGCGACGCGAGAGGAGCGCGGGCGCGTCGAGGAGCCTATCGGGCGCGACCCGCGCAACCGGACGCGCATGGCCGTGGTGCGCGGCGGGCGTGCGGCACTTTCGATCTGGCGCGTGCGGCAGCGATTTGTCCGCTACACGCTGTTGGACGTTGAGATCAAGACGGGGCGGACGCACCAGATCAGGGTTCACCTCGCGTGGCTCAAGCACCCTGTCGTCGGCGACGGGGTGTACGGCGGCGGGCGGGACAACACGATCCAGGACGCGCGCGTCCGCGCGGCCGTCCAGTCGCTCGGCCGCCAGTTCCTGCACGCCGAACGCTTAGGCTTCCGACACCCGCGCACCGGCGAGTTCCTGAAGTTCCGCGCTCCGCTCCCGCCCGAACTGTCGTCGCTGCTCGAACTGATCGAAGGAAGTTGAGCGCGTGGCCCCGCCCGCGCGTTCACATTTGACTCGAATGGCGATGCCAGGCACTCACCACAGAGACGCAGAGGGCACGGAGATAGCACAGAGAGTTTTGTCTTCTTCTCCGTGCCCCCTCTGTGTCCTCTGTGTCTCTGTGGTGAGTTCTTCCCGCAACGGCCGCCCTGCGTTGGCCCGAAACCTTCCGGTTGCTATACTTTCCAGTCTTCAAAGGCCGCCCGCGAAGGCAACGCGCCCGAGCGCGGCGGGCATCGAATCCGGGCGACGGCAGTTGCCGAAAACCTGCGTCGCCCACCGTCACGCCGGCAGTTCCCTAAAGTTTATGAGATTCGCAGTCAGACTGTTTTTGCTCGCCACAGTGTTCGCGCTCGCCGCGCTCTCCGTCACGCAGCACCGCGCCGAAGCGCAGGGCAGCCGCAACCAGCAGCCGCGCCCGACGCCGACGCCGCAGGAGCAGGACGACCTCGGCCCCGTCACCGTCCGCGAGGTGCGCCTGCCCATCACCGTACTCGACAAGAAGGAGCAGCCCGTCTCCGGCCTGACGCGCACCGACTTCCTCGTCTTCGAGGACAAGCAACAGCAGCGGATAGAGGGCTTCATCGACGAGCGCACGGGCGTGCCCGTCCACGTCGCCGTGCTGATGGACATCTCGGAATCGACCGCCGGCAAGCTCGAATTCCAGAAGACGGCAGCGAAGGACTTCATCTACACGGTCGTGCGCGCCCGCAAGGATCGCGCCGCCTTCGGCGTCTTCGACGAGAACCTGCAACTCATCCAGGACTTCACCGAGCGCCACGATCTGCTCGACCGCGCCGTGGATTCGGTCAAAAAGCCGGGCACGAACACGGCGCTGTGGGACGCCGTCTGGCTGATGTGCGACGAGAAGATGCGCGGCGTGACGGGCCGGCGCGTGATCGTCATCATCACGGACGGCGACGACACGGCGAGCCGCGCGCGCCTGAAAGACGCCATCGAGATCGCGCAGGCCACCGAGACCATCGTCTTCGCCATCTCGACGAAGGCGGGCCTGTCGGGCGTCGTGCCCGGCGTCGAGATGGGCACGCCGAAGGACGGCGGCGACCGCGAACTCGAACGCCTCTGCGCCGAGACGGGCGGCCGTGCCTTCTTCATCGGCGACCGCATAAATTTGGAGCGCGCCTTCACGCGCGTGGCGCGCGAGCTGCGCTCGCAGTACATCGTCACCTACAAGCCGACGCGCGAGTTCGACGGCTCCTACCGCCGCATCGAGGTCAAGCTCGCGGGCGACCGCGACGGCCTCAAGGTGCGCACGCGCCGCGGCTACACGGCGTCGAGGCAGTAAAAAAATTAGAGGTCAGAGGTTGGAGGCTAGAGGTCAGCCGGGAGAGAAGTCGAGGTTGACTGACATCTAACGTCCGGCGTCTGACATCTAACCCGTGCCATGATTTTGAGCAGGAATCTCGCGCGCACGTTCGCCCTACTACTCGCCGTCGCCGCCCTCTGCGGCGGCTCGCTCCCGTTCGCGCGCGCGCAGCAGCAGCAACAGCCGCCCGCGCAGCAGAGGCCCAGGCAGCAGAGCGACGCGCAGGAGATCGACGACGACGAAGTCCTGACCGTTGACACCAGCCTGACGAACATCCTCTTCTCGGCGACGGATCGCGACAAGCGTTTCTACTCGGCGCTCTCGAAGGAAGACATACGCATCATCGAGGACGGCGTGCCGCAGGAGATCTTCACCTTCCAGAAGCAGGTCGATCTCCCGATCACGCTCGCCATCGTCATCGACACCAGCGCCTCGCAGGAGTACACGCTGCCGCAGGAGAAGGCCGCCGCGCGCGCCTTCGTCGATAATGTCCTGCGCCCCGCCAAGGACGAGGTGGCCGTCGTCTCCTTCACCGGCGAGACGATGCTCGAAGTGGGGCTGACCGGCAACGTCTCGCGCGTCCGCAACGCAATCGACAAAGTGGAGTTCGTCCCGCCGGCCGGCTACATCGGCGGCGGGGTCGTCGTCGGTACGCCGCCCATCTCGGGCAACAGCCGCGCCGGCTCGACCGCCCTCTGGGACGCCGTCTATGTCACCTGCGAGGAGGTGCTGTCGGAGTCGTCCGACCGCACGCGCCGCGCCATCGTGCTTTTGACCGACGGCGTGGACACGTCGAGCCGCTACAAGCTGCAGGAGGCGGTTGACCGCGCCATCAGGAACGAGACGCTGGTCTTCGCCATCGGCATCGGCGACCGCTTCAACTACCAGGGCGTGGACGAAGGCTCGCTCAAAAAGATCACCGAGCGCACGGGCGGCCGGGCCTACTTCCCGCGCGACGAGGAAGACCTCCGCGCGGCCTTCGCGCAGATTCAGAGGGAGCTGCGCGAGCAGTACCTCGTCGCCTACTCGCCCACGAACAAGCGGCGCGACGGCACTTTCCGCCGCCTCCAGATCGAGATCGCCAACCCCGAGCTGAAGCGCCAGAACCTCAAGCTCACCTACCGCCAGGGCTACTTCGCCAAGTCGGACGAGCCGCCCGCGCAGCGGCGACGAAGGTCTTAGAAGGCAGAAGGCAGAAAGCGGAAGGCAGTCAAGAGAATAACCAGAGCGGTCTTTCTTGACTGCCTTCCGCTTTTTGTCTTGTCTGCTTTTGGCCTTGTCTGCTCTTTGTCTTGACTGCCTACTGCCTACTGCCTTCTTCTCTTACCTCTCCCCGCGCGCCTTCTCGACCGCCGTTTCGAGTTGGACGCTGATGTTGCGGATGCCGGTCTGGTCGAAGGGTTCGAGCAGGCGCAGGGATTCGTCGAGGATGCGGCGCTGGTGCTCGGCCCAGTTCGGCTCGCCCGCGACGCGGCCCGTCTCGCCGCGGTAGTAGGTGGCGCGCGGCGGCTTCACGCGCTCGACAATCTCGCGTTCGACGGCGAGCATCATCGTCGGCACGCCCGCCGATTCGAGGGCGCGCGCGGCGAGGGCCATCGTCTGGTGGCAGAGGCGCGAGGCCGGGACGAGCAGCGCGGCCTGCACGTTGTAGCGGCGCACGCGCTCGCACAGATCGGGTAGGGCCGCCTCACTGAAGCGCGCGGCGCTGGGGATGAAGCCGCAGAAGCTCCAGAAGACCTGGTTGAACTGGCCGATGATGCCGTTGCCCTCGAACTCGAAGAGGCGCGCGAGCGGAACCTGCGAGTTCATGTCCTCCCGCACGGCCGCCGGGTCGTAGCCGCGCGCGCACCACTGCAAGTCCTGGCCGGTGACGAGCGAGGGGATTTCGCGAAAAGAAGCGTCGCCGCCGGGGATCGACGTGTCGAACGGCTCCGTCCCGTCGATGTACGCGCCGGCCGAGGTGATGAGGCCGAGGTTGAGCATCGGCAGCGCGCGGCCCATCGGCTTGAACGGCGCGCGGCGGTTCTCGACCCAGGGGTACTCGTCGCCCACGTCGTCGCCGCGCATCTCGTTAATGCGCTTCCAACGCTGGTAGTTCTCGCGCCACTCGTCGATCCGCTCAATCGTCTCCACGGGATTCTCCTCCGTCGAATCGGCTCAAGGTTTGAGGTTCACCAAACACCGACCTTAAACCTTAAACCCTACTTCGTTCTGCGCGCGACGAGGAACAGCGCGACCGCCGCGGCCAGCATCGCGACCGAGAGCGCGGTCACGGAGTTCGAGTGCAGCGCGTTGAAGGCGACGCGCAGGGGATCGTCGGCCGCGACCTCTTCGATGGGCCTGCCCATCTGAACGCGCAACGCGCTCATCCGCGCACTGATGACGAACTGCCCGACGAACGTCGCCGCCGTGAGGACAGCGAGCGCGGCCACCTCGGCGATCCAGGAGTACCAGCGCACGAGCCTGCGCCCGGCGAGCGCGCCCGCCAGGAGCAGCAGCCCCGCGACGAAGCCGCCGACGTTCAGGATCGTGAGCGTGCGCGCGACGACCGCCCCCGCCAGCTCGCGCGACGGCAGCACGGCGAAGGCTGACGGCGCGACCGCCGCGGCGAAGAAGACCGCGGAGCCGAGCCACACGGCCACGACCAGCAGCCGCAGCCCGTGCAGCAGACGCGGCCACAGCGCGGCGCGCTCCGGGTGGCGCGGGCGCTCGCGCGCGTGCTGCTCCGCCAGCGGCCCCGCGCCTAAGTCCGGCATCGCCGCCCTGGCCGCCGAGAACTCTTGATCTAACTCGCCCCGGAGCTTCGTGCTCATCAATCGTCGCCCCCGAAAAATTTTCGGCCGCAGGCCGACCACCCGTAACGGCCGCAGCCCGGTCGCGTGAGAAAGTTCAGTCGTAGTCCGTCACCCCTGGCGACAGTCTGATCACGGGCGGCACGACCTCGCGCGGCGCGAGCGTGCGCGGGTCGGGCGCGTCCTGTAGCCAGGCGAGAGCGCGGTCGAGCTGCCGCTGGTAGTCGTCCAGGTCGAGCGACATGAAGAGCGACGAGCCGAGCCGCGCGAACTTCTCCTTCGCCCTCCGGTACATCTCGCGCGCCGCGCCGGGACGCCCGATCTCCAGATGATGAAACGCCACGGCCGACTGGATCATCGCCTGAAGGAAAAGCTTCTCTCGCGGGCCGACGTCGTCCATCCAGCGCTCCTCCCACGCGTCGTGCGCCGCGTGGAACTCGCCCGCGTTGTAGAGATCGATGCCGGCCAGGTACTCGGCCGGGTAGGCGGCGGCGTGCGCCTCGGTGTACGCGGGCCGTTCGACATCGGTTGCGGTCATCGCGGGCATTATATAGCTGTTAGCTATTAGCTGTTAGCTGTTAGCCGGACGAAAGCAGCACCCAGCTTTCGGCCCCGGCTCGGCTCCGGGTTTTGCTAATAGCTAACAGCTAATAGCTAACGGCTCTTTTCAGTACCTCGGCACGCCCCCGTCAACTTCCGTTGACCAGCGGTCGATGCCGCCGGCGAGGTTGTTGAGTCGCGTGAAGCCGGAGCGGGCGAGGACGGCGCAGACGTGTGCGCTGCGTATGCCGTGGTGGCACATCACGACCAGCTCCTCTTCGGGGTCGAGCGCGGCGGCCCACTCGCTGAAGCGCGAGAGCGGCAGCAGCTCCGCGCCTTCGACGCGCGCCAGCTCGAACTCCTCCGGCTCGCGCACGTCGATCAGGCGCACGCGCTCGCCACGAGCCGCGCGCTCGGCGAACCCCGCCGGGGTGATCGTGTTGTAGCCCTGGCTCATAATGCGAACGACTTTCGCGCCCGGCGCTCAACCGCCCGCGCCGTTCAGCCGCGCGGCGATCACTTTGGCGGCGGTCGCGCCCGCGCCGACCGCGCCCGCAATCGTCGGCGCGAGCGGGCTTGCCACGTCGCCGACGGCGAAGACGTTCTCGGCGCTCGTCTCGTGCTCGGAGTTCGTGCGGACGTAGCCGCGCTCGTCCGTCTCCAACTGGCCGAGGAACAGCTCCGTGTTCGGCTCGTAGCCGACGCGGACGAGCACGCCGCCGACGGCCATCTGGAAGGGTTTGAGCGCGCCGTGCCGCCTGATCTCGACGGCCTCCACGCGGTCGCCGCCGATGACGCGCACGAGTTCGGCCTCTTTGAACACGGTGACGCAGTGTGTCCCCTGCAACCGTTCGACGAACTCCGCGCGCGCTCTCAGTTTCTTGCCGCGGTGTACGAGAGTCACGGTCGGGCAGACGTCGGCGAGCAGCAGCGCGTTCTCGACGGCCGAGTCGCCGCCGCCGACGACGACCACGTCGCGCCCCGCGAACAGCTCGCGGTCGCGCCGCGCCGACTCGATCATGCCGCGCCCCGCGAACTCCGCCTC
>DATHBT010000070.1:0-36979 GCA_035295985.1 Pyrinomonadaceae bacterium
CGTGCGGCTTCGGCCGAACCAGTCGCGCGCGCGCCGACGCGCACGGCGACGGCCGTCAGGTTGTCTTCGGCACCGCGCTCGAAGCAGAGGCGCTTCATCTCGGCGCAGGCCGCTTCGAGCGGGCGGCCGTCGCCGAGCAGCGACTCTATCTCGCGGTCGGAGAGGTGGCGCGTGATGCCGTCCGAGCAGAGCAGGAAGGCCGTCCCGTCCTCGACCTCGAAGGTGCGCAGGTCAACTTCGACCGACTGCTCGGCCCCCAGCGCGCGGCTGATGACGTTGCGGCTCGGGTGGTTGGCCGCCTGCTCGCGCGTCATGCGGCCCGCCTTCACCTCCTCCTCGACGACCGAGTGATCCTCCGTCTCGCGCTTGATGTGCCCGCCGGGCGGGAGGCTGTAGAGGCGCGAGTCGCCGACGTGGCCGACAGTGGCGCGGCGTCCGTCGAGGTGCAGGGCGACGATGGTCGTCGCCATCATCGAGAGCTGCTGCTGCTCGCGCGACATCTGGAAGATCGAGGCGTTGGCCCGCTGGATGGCGATCTCCAGCAGGTCTTCCACGTCCTCGCCCGGCTGGTGGTGCCGGAACGCCTCTTCCAGCACCTCGACCGCCGTCCGCGAGGCCACCTCGCCGGCGTTAGCGCCGCCGACGCCGTCGGCCACGGCGAAGATGCGGCGCTCCGCGTCGAGCAGGTACGAGTCCTCGTTGTGCGGACGCTTCTCGCTCAGGCCGCGATCCGTGACGGCCGCCGTCTCGAGCGGCGTCGCGCTCGTGCGTGTGTCGCTCATTCAACCGCCTCCGGGAGGACAACTTCCTGCGCGGGGGACTGGACGGGCCGCACCGGGCCGCGGCGGAGCGTTGCGGGCGCGGCCGCGACGACGTCGCGCGCGTTGCGGTGCGAGAAGGCCATCAGCATGCCGAGCATGGCGAAGCTCGTGATCAGGCTGAAGCCGCCGTGCGAGACGAAGGGCAGCGTGATGCCCGTCATCGGCAGCGCCCGCGTGATGCCGCCGATGTTGACGAGCGCCTGGAAGCCGATGAACGCCGTCAGCCCGGCCGAGCAGAGCTTCGTGAACATGTCGCGCGCGTCAATCGCCGTCCGCACGCCCGCGACGACGAAGACGATGATCGCGAGCATCACGACCGCGCCGCCGACGAGGCCCAACTCCTCCCCGATGGCCGCGTAGATGTAGTCGGAGTCGGCGACGGGGATCACTTCGGCGAAGCCGAGTCCTAAGCCCCGCCCCGTCGTGCCGCCCGACGCGATGCCGAACGTCGCCTGCGAGGGCTGGAAGGCGATGCGGTCGAACCACACGTCAACGTTGACGGTGCGCTGCATCGCCGGACTCTGCTCGGCCAACTGCCTCATGCGCTCGTCGCCCGCGAGCGCGTCCTGGTAGTCCTTCTTCCACCAGGCGGTGTCGGGCGCGGGCGGGTTGAAGCCGTCGAGCCACAGGTGGAATCGCTGCTTGATGCGCGAGGGGAGTGCCGCCTGCACTGGCTTCGAGATCGTCGGCAGCAGGGGCACTTTCTCCTGGATGTCGGGGGGGAGCGAGCCTGCCACGAGCGCGCCGATGACGAGCACGAGCGAGCCGACGAAGAGCAGGAGCTGCGGCCAGCGCCGGACGGCGACGAGGTAGAGCGTCGCGTAAGCGCCGGAGAAGACGAGCATCTGCCCGAAGTCCTGCAAGACGAAGAAGGGCAGGAACGGGATGATCGCCATCACGATCAGGGGCACGATCGCCTGAGCGCGCGGCAAGCCCCAGTAGGTTTTCGCGAGGTCGCGGTAGTAGGCCGTTAAGATTCCGGCGAATCCCAACAGGAAGGGAATCTTAGAAGGCTCCCACGGCGTCATGTTCCCGAGCGCCTTGCCCGCGCTCGACGTGGCGACGGCCGCGCCGAGCGGGATGAGCGTCAGCAGCACGATGATGAAGCTGTGCCGCTGCACCCAGTTGAGAAAGTTGTCTTGCAGGCAGAGGTAGAAGGCGACGGCCAGCGCGAGGAAGGCGATGATGGGAATCCACGTGTAAGAGGACGTGAAGGCGCTGCCGAACGTGATGTTCGAGCGGCGCGCGGTCTCAGGCGTCGTCTGCTGCTGCAAGGCCGCCGCGTCGTCGGGCAGCCCCATCATCTTCTTCTTGTCCGGCGTGTAGAACTGGTTGACGTAGCGCATCCGCAGCACCTGCGTCTTCTCGGCGCGGGCCTCGGCCTTGTTGCGCGAGTTGTATTCGGGGTCGCTGTAGAGCCGGTACTGCACGAGCGAGCCGACGGAGAAGAGCAGCACGGCCGTCGTGAAGAGCACCCAGTTGCCGGCGTACCTCATGCGGCGCGAGAGCCAGAGGACGACGGCGAAGAGGACGGCGTAGAGAGCGAGGTCGCGGACGGCCCCGACCACGGTCGGCTCGTAGCCGCGCAGCAGCGCCGCGCGATACACGGCGTAATAGCCCGCGACCTGGAAGCCGAAGATCAGGACGAGCGCGATTAAGTGTGACGAAGCGCGGTTCTTCATAAGTCCCGTTTCATACCCTGAGCACGTTTCAAAGTCCCCGACCCGTCCCCCTCCGCGCGAGGACAATCTTCGCGGACGAGTTGCCCGCGCGAAGGCGCGAAGAAGGGCGCAAAAGTTCGGCGCAAGCCGGACTCAGTCGCGCGCCGCCGCGACGCGCTGGTTCGCGTTGCGGGCTGGCGACGGCTGCCGGCGCGGCGACGCCTGCGGCCGGGGCGCGGTCTGCCGGCGCTGGCCGTCGGGTTGGCCGTTCGGCTGTTGAGCGTTCGGCTGTTGCTGCTGCGGCTGCCCCGCGGGCTGGCCCTGCGGGCCGAGCAGCCCGAGTTCCTTGGCCTTCAAGACGAGCGCCGCGGCGACGGGCGCGGCGGCCCGCGAGCCGTACCCGCCGCCCTCGATGATGACCGCCATGGCGATCTGCGGGTATTCGAGCGGCGCGATGGAGAGGTACCACGAATCTATCCGCTTCTCCTCAGAGATCACGAGCTGCTCGTACTCGCGGATGATGTTGCCGCGCCGGTCGCGCTCATACTTCTTGACCGTCTTCGGCTCGCCCGTCCGCGGGTCGTACTCGGGCACGTCCTTCTGCGCCGTGCCGGTCTTGCCGCCGGAGCTGATGCCGGCCGCCCAGACGGGCGCGAAGACGCCGCGCGCCGTGCCCGACCCGTCCGGCCTCGTCACCAGCCCCATGATGCGCCGCATCTCCGCGGCCTTCTCCGGCGTGACGACCTGGTGATAGACCTGCGGCGGCAGGTTCAGCTCGATCTTCGGCTTCATCAGCTTGCCTTCGAGGTTGGCGACGGCCGCCGCCGAGAGCGCCATCTGGAAGGGCGTCATCTGGCCGGCGTAGCCCTGCCCGAAGCCCTCGATGGCGAGATCGTAGGGGCGCATGCCCACCTTCGTCACCATGGTCGCCTCGGCCGGCGCGATGGCGCGCGCAATCGCCGGGGTGCTCGTGTTCCAGATGTCGGGCTGTCGCCGCCCGCGCACGGCGTCCGCCGGGTCTTCGTAGGCGTTGATGCCGACCAGCTCCGCGGCCTGCCGCATCTTCTCGGGGCCGAGCTTGACGGCGGCTTGCGCGAAGTACTGGTTGCAGGAGACCTCGTAAGCCTTATCGACGCCGATCATGCCGTGGACTTCGGCCGGCCCCTGATCGTCGTAGATGACCTTCGCGCCCGGCTGCGCGTAGTAGCCGTTGCCGCTGCACAGGTACTTTTCGCCGTGCGTGCCGTGGATGAACTGCGCGATCATCGTGACGGTCTTGAAAGTCGAGCCAGGAATGTAGTAGGAGCGCAGGGCGCGGTTGACGAGCGGCGCGTCCTTCTTGTTGGTGTCGAGCCTGATCCAGGTTGACTCGTCGGCCACCTCCTTGAGGCTGTAGGCCGGGTTCGAGTACATCGCCAGCACCTCGCCCGACTGCGGGTTGATGATGACGGCCGCGCCGTGCCTGTCTTTAAGCTGCTCCATCACGGCCTTCTGCATCTCGCCGTGGATGGTCAACTGCACGTCGAGGTTCGCGGGCTGCTTGATGTTCTCCTCGAAGGCCACGTCGAGCGCCTCGGGCACGGCCCCGCTGCTGATGCCGAAGAGTGCGCGCTCAAGCCCCGCGTCGCCGCGCTCGGTGCCGAGCAGGTGGGCCATCTCGCGGTCGAGCGGGTACTCGCGCTCGATGCGGCCGTTCGAGCCGACGCGGTAGAGCGCGAGCGCACTCTCAAGCGATCCGGTGCGATCCAGAATCCAGCCGCGCAGCGTTGACTCGGAGAGGCGGCGGTTGCGCAGGTCTTTGTAGGACAGCTCCTGGAACCGCTCGTTCTTCTCCTCGGCGTAGATCGCCCAATAGACGTGGAAGCCGAAGACGGCGAGGGCGAGCACGACGAAGAGCCAGCGCAGCGCGTAGAGGCCGCGGTTGGTAGAGGTGACGCCGAGGCGGTCTCGCACCCCGGCGGGCAGATCGGCCGGCGCGACCGCGCCCAAGGCGGATCGCCTGCGCCGCATCGAGCGCAGCAGCCCCGCCGCCAGCCACACGATCATCAGCGCCAGCCCCGCCGTGTAGATGAGGCTCAGCAGCGCCGGCTGCTTTTCGGGAATTGCTTCTAATAAAACCATTGAGTAAATCGTGAATCGTGAATAGAAGCTGTCGGCCGTTAGCTATTAGCCGTTAGCCGGAAGGAAGACTGCCTCCAGCTTTCGCCCCCACGACGGTTTTGGTTTTGCTAACAGCTAATAGCTAGCAGCTAACAGCTTCTATTCACGATTCGTCCCCTTTCACGTTCTTCTGAACCTGACTTCCACGTCGCCGAAGGCGACCACGTCGCCGTCTTCGATTGTGCGCGCCTCGCCGTAGGAGAGGCGGCGGCCGTTGATGAATGTGCCGTTGGTCGAGCCTGTGTCCGTGACGAGCAGCGTCCCCTCGCGGTTCATCTGGAGCGCGGCGTGAATCTTCGACACGCTGGCGTGGCCCAGGCTGAGATCGCTGTCGGAGGCCCGGCCTATGTTCATGCGTCGCCCCCCGGGGCGGAACGCGAGCATGACCTCTTCGCTCTCGCCCGCCATCGTGATGCGCGCCGCGACCTGCACGTCGTGCGGCTTGAGCTGGGCGTGCGGGATCGGCAGCTCGCCGGCCTCCTTCCGCTGCCGCTCCTCGTCCTCACGCTTCAACTCCTCCTCGAACTCGCCGTAGGTCGGCTCGACCGCGATGCCGGACGTGAAGATGTCCACGACCGTCTCGACCTCTACGGGCGCGAGCGTGCGCAGGCGCGAGTCGTTGATGAAGTCGATGGCGGCGGCGAGCACCTCGTTCTCCAACTCCCTGATCGCGTCGGTCGGGGCCTCGGAGTGCGTGCCCCACTCGACCTTGAGCTTCATCAAGTGCGGCGCGATGCGCCCGCGCTTCGGGTCTTCGCGGGAGCGTTCGAGGATGAGCCGCTGCATCCGCTCGATCAGTCGCGTGGTCGTGAAGCCGGCCTGCGGGTCGCCCGCGCGGCCGAGCTTCTGATCGACCGCCGCGCCGACGCGGTCGAAGACGCGCCGCAGGAGGCGTTCGACCATCGCCTCGTCACGCTTGCGTCCGCCGTCCTTCTTATCGGAGTTGTCCATCAGCTTTTCATACGCCCGCCGCGCGGGACGGTTCGCCGTACGTCGTCACGGTAAAAGTAGAGCCATGCGCGCACGCGGCCGGGCGCGCTGACGGGGGGAGGGAACTGTGAACGTTTTTTAACTCCCCGCCATTTTAGCGGGAAACGCAGAAAAGGTGAAAAGACAAAATTGGGGAAACGACTAACAGAGGGATTTTTTTGCGCGGAGGGAGAATTTTTTGGGAGCCAATGACGAGCTGACCGTCCGCAACGTGCGCTCTCGGCCGTCTCCAGTCTGCGCGCCGGCTGTGTGATTCAGTCTCCGGGGAAGCCCCGCTGCCGCGCCGCCTCGTAGAGCACGACGGCGAGCGCGACCGCGACGTTCAGACTCTCGACCGGCGGCCTCATCGGAATGCGGACGCGCTGGTCTGTCGCGGCGGCCTCTTCGTCCGCGAGGCCCCCAGCCTCCGCGCCGCAGACGATGGCGCACGCCCCCGTCCAATCGACCTCCGTGTGCGCGCTCTCCGCCGCGAGGTCTGTGCTAACGGTCAGGACGCCGCGACTCCTGCACCAGGCGAGAACTTCGCCGAA
The DNA here is from genome assembly GCA_035295985.1 of Pyrinomonadaceae bacterium. Classification (GTDB taxonomy): domain Bacteria; phylum Acidobacteriota; class Blastocatellia; order Pyrinomonadales; family Pyrinomonadaceae; genus JAIVGV01. Next base: position 6,163 of record DATHBT010000070.1, read on the forward strand.
GCCCGCGCCAGTCCAGAGCGGCAGGCGGAAGGCCGACCCCATGGAGCCGCGCAGGGACTTAGGCGAGAGAAGGTCGGTCGAGCCGGCGGTCGAGACCACCCCCGCCGTCCCGGCTGCCTCCGCCACGCGCAGCGCAGCGCCCGCGTTCGACGGGTTGCCTACTCCGTGCAGCACTACGAGGAGCGGTTCGGCGGGCAGCGCACGCTCGAACGACTCTCGATCCGTCGCCGGCCTGCGCGCGACGAGCGCGACGCCCTGCGGCGTCTTTGTGTCCGACACGGACGCGAGCACCCCTTCGGAGACCTCCGCGATGTTGACCCGCCCCGAAGCGCGCAAGTCCGCGAGCAGGCGCGCGCCGCGATCCCCCGCGGCGAACCTTTCGGTGAAGAGAACTTCCTCTACGGTGAGGCCCGACCGCGCCGCCTCCTCGCAGAGCCGCAGACCCTCGACGAAGACCCGAGCCGCGTCGCGCCCGTCGCGCACGGCGCGCGCGCGTTGGGCCAGCGGGTTGTGTCTGCTCGTGATCATCTCTGACTCGAAACCGTCGACCTTGCCGCGCGCGCAGGTTAAGCAGTTCGCTCTCCGCTGCCCGCTTACCTCATGCGGCAAACTCGGCCGGCGGCCCGGCGGCCCGAGCCGCGGCGGGCTTTACGAATGCGCCGCGAGGTCGCAAAATCTTCTCGCATGAAACTTTGAAATCGTGAGGCGATTATAAATGAACAGGCGCGTGCTGGCGGCCGTGGACGACATCTTTTTCGCCGCGAAGATTCGCGGGACGGCCGACGCTCTCGGCGTGGCCTACGAGCCGGCGCGCGACGCAGCCGCCGCCGCGGAGTCGGCGCGCTCGAATCCGCCCTCGGTCGTCGTCGCCGACCTGCACGCGACGCGCTGCGACCCCTTCGCGCTCGCCGAGAGTTTCAAACGAGACCCCGCGCTCGTCAACGTGCCGCTCGTCGGCTTCTTCTCACACGTCCAGACGGAACTCCGTGAGCGCGCCCTCGCGGCCGGATTCGACCGTGTTGTGCCGCGCTCCGCCTTCGTCCAGCAGCTCCCGCAAATCTTGCGGGGCGATTTATAATTGCAGCTATGAAACTGCTCACCCTCGCCTTTTCCATACTGCTCACACTCTGCGCGGCAAACGCGCCCGCGCTGCCGCAGCAGACCAACATAACGGGTGCGACCCGCGAGACCGACGACCCGGATGCGCTTTTCAAGCAGGGCGTCGAGCACGAGAAGGCTGGGCGGCACGAAGAGGCGGCGCAGTTTCTCTGGCGGGCCGTCAAGCTGCGGCCGGGATTCGCCGAAGCGAGGGTGCGGCTAGGTGTGATCTACATGCAACTAGGTCGTCCGCACCACGCGGCCGAAGAGTTCGCCGAGGCCGCGCGCCTCGAACCGCGGCAGCCCGCGCATCACTACAACCTGGGCACGGCCTACGCGGTTATGGGCGACGCGGAAAAGGCCGTCCCGGCCTTCCGCGAAGCCAGCCGACTCAGTCCAGACGTCTGGCAAGTGCGCAGCAGCCTCGGCCTTGCGCTATTGCAACTCGGCCGGCACGAGGAGGGCGTCAGCGAACTCTCCGAAGCGCAACGGCTCAACCCGGACAGCCCGCTAATCCACTTCAACCTCGGCCGCGCACACTCGTCCGCCGGCCGTTTCGAGTTGGCGGTCGAATCTTTCCGGCAGACCGTCCGCCTCGATCCCGACTTTCAGCCTGCTTACAACCTTCTCGGCCACGCGCAGGGCAAGCTCGGCTTGTTCGGCGAGGCGGCCGAGTCTTATGAGCGGGCTCTCGCGCTCGACCCGAAGGACGCGTCCGCGCTCTTCGGACTCGCGCACGTCTATCTGAATACGGGGAAGAACGTGGAGGCGGCCGAGTCGTTCGGGCGCGTCGCGGAACTGGACCCCGGCTCGTGGCAGGCCCACTACAACCAGGGCTTCGCCCTAATACGGGCGTCCGAGTACGAGAAGGCAGTCGAGCCGCTCAAGCGCGCGGCGTCTCTGAACCCGAACGATCCGAACATCGCCGGCAAACTCGCGGCCGCCTACGGTCAACTGAAGCGGCACGCGGAAGAGATCGAGTGGTTGAAGCGTTGGATCAGAATCAGCCCGCGCGATCCGGAGGCACATACGCAACTAGGCAACAGCCACATGATCGCTGGCGAACTGGAAGAAGCTCAGGAGGCTTTGCAGGAGGCCCTGCGTCTCAAGCCCGATCACGCGCTCGCGCGCGAGCGGCTCGAAATCACCCGCCGCCGCATCGAGATGAAGCCGCAGCTCGAACCGCTCAGGCGGGCCGCCGCCGCGCGGCCCGGCGACGCCGCCGCACGCCAGCGCCTCGCCAATTACTACTACGCGATGGGACGTTTCGACGAGTCAGTCGCCCAGTACAAAGAGGTGGTGCGCCTGATGCCGAACTCCCACGAGGTGCACAACCTGCTCGCCATCACCTACAGCGAGGCGGGCAGGTTCGCGGAGGCCGCCGAATCCTACAAGCGCGCGGCGGAGCTCAAGCCGCACCATGTTCTGTTCTACAGTCTCGCGCGCTCATACCTGGCGCTCGGGAAAAAGGATGAGGCTGTAGCGGCACTCAAAGAGTCCCTGCGGCTCAAGCCCGAGTTCGTCCACTCACTCTACCAACTGGGCTTGGTTTATACGGGGTCGGGCCGGCACGAGGAGGCGGCAAACTTTCTGCGGCAGGCAGTCCACCACGAGCCGACGCACGTTGACGCCAACCTCAAGCTCGGGCTGGCCTACCTTTACCTCGGCAACAAGACGGGCGCACTCCAGCAGTATCACCAACTCAAAACGCTCGATGCCACGGCCGCCGCACAACTCTACGCCGCCATCTACAAGTAGAAAGGCCGTCAAGTGTAAACCGTGACGGGTGACAGGAAAGAGGGTCCGCTTTCTTTCCTGTCACCCGTCACGGTTCACCTGTCACGTTTTTCATCCCACCGGCGCGGGCGCGATGACCTCGTGGATGGCCCGCACCTCGGCGACGAGCTGTTCGTACTGTCCGGGCGTTAGCGACTGCGCGCCGTCCGAGAGCGCGCGCTCGGGCTGATCGTGGACTTCGATCATCAGGCCGTCGGCCCCGACGGCGACGCCGGCGCGGGCGAGCGGCGCGACCATGTAGTTGTGGCCCGTGCCGTGCGAGGGATCGACGACGACGGGCAGGTGCGACAGGCGGCGGGCGGCGGGGACGGCCGCGAGGTCGAGCGTGTTGCGCGCGTGCTGCGCGAAGGTGCGGACGCCGCGCTCGCAGAGGATCACGTTGTAGTTGCCCTCGGCCATCACGTACTCGGCTGCGAGCAGCCACTCGTCGAGCGTGGCGGCCGGGCCGCGCTTGAGCAGGACGGGGAGCGGCGAGCGGCCGGCGCGCTTGAGCAGCGTGAAGTTCTGCATGTTGCGCGCGCCGACCTGCAGCACGTCGCCGTAACGTTCGACCAGATCGACGCCGTGCTCGTCGAGCGCCTCGGTCACGATCTTCAGGCCGTAGGCGTCGCGCACGTCGGAGAGAATCTTCAAGCCCTCCTCGCCCAGCCCCTGAAACGCATAGGGGGAGGTGCGCGGCTTGAACGCGCCGCCGCGGAAGAAGCGCGCGCCGGAGCGGCGGACGGCCTCGGCCACGGCGAACGCCTGCGCGCGGCTCTCGACGGCGCAGGGGCCGGCGATGATCGCCAGCTCGTCGCCGCCTATGGTGGCGTCTCCGACGCGCACGATGGTCTTCTCCGGCCGCAGGTCGAGCGTGACCAGTTTGTAGGGTTTCGTCACGCGCACCACGTCGGCGACGCCCGACAGGTTCTCGAAGCGTGAGGGATCGACCGGGCCTGTGTTGCCGGTGACTGCGACGGCCGTGCGGTTCGCGCCCGGCAGCGGGTGGGCCTTGAGGCCGAGTTCCTTGACGACGCGCGCGACTTCCGCGATCTCGCGTTCGGCGGCGTCGGCTTTCATCACGATCAGCATTCGTCAGTGACCCCTGAAACTGTCTGTCTGTCGGTGCGCCCGCCGCGCGGGGCGCAGGCGGGCACGCGCTAGTGTAGCAAAGAACGTGCCCCGGCGCGGGGAGCCGGGATCACATCCTCGCCGGGACTTCGATGCCGAGGACTGAGAGCGCACTCGTTAGCTGTTTACGCACCAAATCCGCGACAACTATGAGCGCGGCACGCCTCGTCGGGTCTTGCTCCTTGAGGATGCTGTTCTCTTTGTTGTTATAGAAAATGTTGAAAGCCTGCGCGAGGCCGAAAGTGTATTTGGCAAGATGCGAAGGCTCTTCAAGCTCCGCCGCCTGAGCGACGGCCTCATCCAGACGCGCGGCCGTGGTGACGAGCGACCAGATTTTCGCGCCGTTCTCGCCCTCGAAAACGCGGCGCAGCCCGGCAACGCTCTCGCCCCCGACCGCCGCCGAGCGGACGACTTCGACCGCCCCGGCCGGCTCGCCCTCTTGCAACTTGCGAAAGATCGAGTTGGCGCGCACGGCCGCGTACTGGCAGTAGGGGCCGGTCTCGCCCTGCGTCGAAAGCGCCTCCTCGAAGTCGAAGGCGATCAGGGAATTCCGCGTCCACTTGAGCAGGTAGAAGCGGAGCGCGCCGACGGCGAGCGTGTGCGCGGTCTCGCGCCTCTCGTCGCCGCCGAGTTCCGGGTGGCGCGACTCGACCTCGCGCGCGGCGTTGGCTTCAAGAGTGTTGATGAGATCGTCGGCCTTCACGCCGAGGCCCTTGCGCCCGCTCATCTCGATGTGCGAACGCTGCCGATCCTCCGGCGACAGCTCCAGCCCTAATTCCTCGCTCGCCGCGGGCGACAGCGCCACCATCTCGTAAGCCAGGTGCACGCTCGCCTCGCGGCCGACTTCGGGCGCGACGGCCGCCGCGCCGCGCTGCACGATCTCCTGCGTGTAGGACTGACGCGAGTCGATGACGTTGTAAATCTTCCGCCCGCCGCCGAAGGGGGTGCGACTCTCGGCGGGCGCAGCTTCGGCGGCGTCGCTCGTCGTCACCCAGACGGTGTGGCCGTCCGGGTAAGTGCGAAACTGTTTGTAGTAAAAATCCGCGCCGAGCTTGCCGAGCTTCCAGAGCTGGTAGGCGATGTCCTTGCCGGCGTATGTGACCGTGCCGTTCGAGCGGACGATGATCTTGTCGGCGTCGTGCTCGTCCGTGCCCGCGTGCAGGTCGGTAGGCATCACCCAGCAGCCGGCGTTCCTGCCTTCGGTCTCGAAGCGGATCGTTCCCGTCTCCTTCAGACGCTCGAAGGCGCGCTGCCAGAAGCCGAGGTGCAAAATGTCAGACTCGCGGGGCAGGAGATCGTAGCGGACGCCGAGGCGGCCCATCGTGTCCAGGTGGCAGTTGACGATGCGCGTGGAGACGTAGTCGGCCAACTCGGCCGTCGCGTTTGCGCCCTCCTCGACGGCGTGCAGTGTGTCGGCGCGGAGTCTGAGCAGCTCGGGGTCTTCTTTCGCTTCGGCGTTGCCATGCCGGTAGAAGAGGCCGACGCGGGAATATAAGTCCCAGCAGTAATAATCGAAGGGGCGCTCCGGAGGCAGCGACTCGTCGAGGCGGCGCACGTCTTCGAGCGTCATCCGCTCGACGTGCATGAAGCCGACGACCACGTCGGCCACCTGCACGCCGGTGTTGTCGATATAGTTGTCAACCTCGACCTCGTTGCCGGCGGCGCGCAGTATGCGGACGAAGGTGTCGCCCAAGACGGCGTTGCGGACGTGGCCGATGTGCGCGGCCTTGTTCGGGTTGATGTTCGTGTGCTCGACGATGACCTTGCCGGCGAGGGCCGGGCGCTCGGAGCCTGAACCCGAGGAGAGCTGCGCCAGCAGGGCGGCGCGGTCGAAGAAGACGTTGAGGTAGCCGGGGCCTGCGACCTCGACGCGTGCGACGCCGGCCTCGGCTTCGAGCGCGGCCTTCAACTCTTCGGCTATGGCGCGCGGGTTCGTCTTCTGCCCCGTCGCCTGCTTGACGCGCTTCGCCAGCTCGAAGGCGACGGGGAAGGCGTAGTCGCCCAGATCGGTGCGCGGCGGAACTTCGGCCGCCACCTGCTCCAACTCGACGCCGAACTTCTCGGCGGCCGTGCGGCGCACACTCTCGCGCAGAGACTCTTGCAGTTCCGTCAGCCTCAAATCACTCGCCCTCGTCAGAATATGCGGCGTTCGACTGCCGTAAAAACTCCGCCGCCCGAAAAGTCGAGAGTATAGCTTAGCCCGCTCGCCGCCTGCTAACGCGCCCGACGCGGCCTGCTTTGCGCGCGCGCCGCGCTCTGATACCATCCCGTGCATTCAGCACCGCCGGCAACAAGAGCATATGACCGTCCGCACACAGTTGAACGTGATCGAAGAGGTGCGCGAACGACTCCGCGCCGCGCGCCGCGTCTTCGTGCTGACGGGCGCGGGCGTCTCGGCAGAGAGCGGCGTCCCCACTTTCCGCGGCGGCGGCGACACGGCCGTCTGGAAGGGGATGCCGTTTTACGAAATCTCCTCGGCCGGCATGGTCGAGCGCGACCTGCCGGAAGTCTGGGCCTGGTTCGACTACCGCATCGGCGTCATAAAAGATTTGAAGCCCAACCCGGCGCACGACACAATCGCGCGCTGGCAGGATCGTTTCGACGAGTTCACGCTCGCCACGCAGAACATCGACGGCCTGCACGCGGCAGCCGGCTCTCACAAAGTTTTAGAGCTGCACGGTAACGTTTGGACGGCCCGCTGCCTGGGCTGCGGCGCGCGGGCCGACATTCGACAACTCGATGCGGCCGAGCGCCCGCCCGTCTGCCGCGACTGCCGCACCCCGATGAGGCCCGACGTGGTGCTCTTCGGCGAGATGCTGCCCTACGGCGTCTTCGAGCTTGCGGCGCGGCGCGCGGGCGAGTCGGACGTGTGCCTGGTAGTCGGCACGTCGGCGCTGGTCTATCCGGCCGCGAGCCTGCCGGAGGTGGCAAAGCGTTGCGGCGCGTTCCTGGTCGAAGTGAACCCCGAACGGACGCCGCTGAGCGACCTGTGCGACGCCGCGATCGAAGGCCGCGCCGGAGAGGTGTTGCCCGAGCTCGACCCGCGATGAAGACGCTCTACTTCGACTGCTTCGCCGGCGCGAGCGGCGACATGATCCTCGGCGCACTCGTCGGCGCAGGAGCCGAACCGCACGCGCTAGTGGAGCAACTCGAACGGCTCGACGTGTCGAACTTCACGCTTCGGTTCACGACGGTGGATCGCTCCGGCATCAACGCGACGCGCGCCGAAGTGCAAACGGACGACGAGAATCATCACCGCCACCTCTCGACCATCCTCAAGATTATCGAACGCTCGCGGCTAAGCGACGGCGTCAAACAGCGCGCCGCGCGCATCTTCACGCGGCTGGCCGAGGCGGAGGCGCGCGTCCACGGCATCGCGGTCGAAAAGGTTCACTTCCACGAGGTCGGCGCGATGGACGCCATCGTGGATGTCGTCGGCGCGTGTATAGGCTTCGAGCTTTTGGGCGTCGAGCGTTTCGTCTCGTCACCTTTGCACGTCGGCAGCGGGACGGTCGAGATGGCGCACGGCCGCTTCCCAGTGCCGCCGCCCGCTGTCGTCGAACTCCTGCGCGACGCGCCGACCTACGCGACAGACGTGCGGGGCGAGCTACTGACGCCGACCGGGGCGGCCATCATCAGTACGCTCGCCGAAAGTTACGGGCCGATGCCCCCGATGCGCGCGCGGGCCACGGGCTACGGCGCGGGCGCGCGCGAGTACGAGCGTTTCCCGAACGTGCTGCGCGTGATGCTGGGCGAGGCCGAAGGCGACGCGCAGAGCGAAAAGCTTTTAGTCGTCGAGACGAATCTGGACGACGTGTCGCCGCAGATCGTCGGCCACGTGATGGAACGGGCCTTCGCGCGTGGCGCGCTCGACTGCTGGTTCACGCCCGTCCAGATGAAGAAGAACCGGCCCGGCGTCCTCGTCTCCATCCTGTGCCGGCCGCGCGAGCGAGACTCCTTGACGCAACTGCTCTTCGACGAGACGACCACGCTCGGCATCCGCAGCTACGAGGTCGAGCGGCGCGCGCTCGCCCGCGAGATCGTCCGCGTCGAGACGCGCTTCGGCCCAGTCGCCGTCAAAATCGCGCGCCGCGATGGGCGCGTCACTAACGTCACGCCCGAATACGAAGACTGTCGGGCCGCCGCCCGGAGCCACGACGCGCCGCTCCGCGACGTTGAATCCGCCGCCCGCGCGGCGTACTTTGAAGAAGCTGTTAGCGATTAGCTGTTAGCTGTTAGCCGGAAACACTCAGGTTGCGTATCGTTCTCGTGCCGGTCTTGGTTTTGCTAACAGCTAATCGCTAACAGCTAATAGCTGCTATCCACACATGAGCACCGGATTTTCGGCAACGGAGCCTGACGAGGGAAGGGCCGACGGGCGTCGGCCCGGCGTCGATCTGGCGAAGATCGCGGAGGGCGTGCGCCTGATCCTCGAAGGCATCGGCGAGGACACGGCGCGGGAGGGCTTGCGGCGCACGCCCGCGCGCGTCGCGGAGATGTACGCGGAGCTGACGGCCGGGATGCGCGAAGACCCGACCGAGCACGTCTCGCCGCTGCCGGGCGACAAGCACGACGAGATGGTGATCGTGCGCGACATACACGTCGCCTCTCTGTGCGAGCACCACCTCGCGCCGTTCGTCGGCCGCTGCCACATCGCTTACATCCCGAAGGGCGGGCGCATCCTCGGCCTCTCGAAGCTCGCGCGCCTCGCCGAGACCTTCGCCCGCAGGCTGCAAGTTCAGGAGCGGCTGACATCCGAGATCGCGGACACGCTCTTCGACGGGCTGAAGCCGGTCGGGGTCATGGTCGTCATCGAGGCTGAGCACACGTGCATGAGCCTGCGCGGCGTGAAGAAGACGGGCGCGCTTACGATCACATCGGCCCTGCGCGGCGGCTTCCGCACCGACCCGCGCACCCGCGCCGAGGCGATGGCGCTCATCCGCGGGCGCGAATGAGGCAAGAAAAGGTGATTTTGTGGGGGCGGAGTCGCATCATTGAGGTGTGTGAAGATGAGAGAATGGCTATCGAAAAGTTTCTCGGCGTCGGCGAAGGCTTTTGTCGCGTGCGTCGCTGTTATCGCGCTGTGCGTGCCGGTCGCATCGCAGGCGCAGAGGGGTGCGTCGAGCGGGATCAGCGAGCGCATGTTGCGGGCACACATCAAGTTTCTGTCGGATGACGCGCTTGAAGGGCGCGCGCCGGGTTCGCGGGGCGGCGAGCTGGCGGCGAAGTATCTGGCCGCGCAGTTGGAGGCGGTGGGCCTGCGGGGCGCGGGGGCGAACGGGAGTTTCTTCCAGCCCGTGTCGCTCGTCGGGGTGAAGGCCGCGCCCGACACGGTGCTGAACGTCTCCGGCGCGAACGGCCGGGAGACGTTTAAGTTCGGCGACGACTTCGTCGGTTTCACGGGCGCGCAGGCCGAGAGCGTGTCGCTCGCGGAAGACCTCGTCTTCGTCGGCTACGGCATCGACGCGCCGGAGCAGAAGTGGAACGACTGGAAGGGCGGGGCGGACGACTACCGCGGGAAGATTCTCGTGATGCTCGTCAACGACCCGCCCGCGACCGCGGCCGAGCCGAACCTCTTCGGCGGCAAGGCGCTCACCTACTACGGGCGCTGGACGTACAAGTATGAGGAGGCGGCGCGGCGCGGCGCGGCCGGCGTGATCCTGCTGCACACGGACGAGTCGGCCGGCTACGGCTGGCAGGTCGTGCGCACCTCGAACGGCTCGTGGCGCTTCGACATCGCGCGGCAGGCCGGCGACCAGACGCCGTTCCTCAAGCTTCGCTCGTGGATGACGGACGCGGCCGGCCGCCGCCTTTTGAAGCTCGCCGGGCAGGACATGGACGAGTTGCGGCGGCGGGCCGCGACGCGAGAGTTCACGCCGGTCAAGCTAAGCCTTAAGGGTGAGATCGATCTCAAGAGCGAGTTGCAGCGGGTCAACTCGAACAACGTCGCCGCCATACTCGACGGGCGCGACGCGCAGTTGCGCGACGAGTACGTCATCTACACGGCGCACTGGGATCACTTCGGCGTGGGCGAGCCGAACAAGGAGGGCGACCGCATCTACAACGGCGCGCTCGACAACGCCACGGGCTGCGCCGCCGTCATCGCCGTCGCCGACGCGCTCGCCAAGTTGCCGCCGGCACAACGGCCGCGCCGCTCCGTCCTCTTCCTCTTCACGACGGCCGAGGAGCAGGGCCTGCTCGGCGCGGAGTGGTACGCGCAGCACCCGCTCGTCCCCGTCGCGAAGACCGCGGCGAACATCAACCTCGACTCGATGAACGTGCTCGGCCGCGCGTTGGATTTCGCGCCGCTCGGCTACGAGCGTTCGACGCTTCGGCAGGTGGTCGAGGCGGTCGCCAAAGAGCGCGGGTTGAAGGTGAAGGGCGACACGCGGCCGGAGCAGGGTCTGTTCTTCCGCTCCGACCACTTCCCGCTGGCGAAGGTCGGCATCCCGGCCGTGAGCCTCAAGTCGGGCAACGAGTTCGTCGGCCGCCCGCCCGAATACGGCGCGCAGCAGTTCGATGCCTACAACAAGGCACACTACCACCAGCCTTCGGACGAGTACCGCGAGTCGTGGGACCTGGCCGGCATGATCGAGGAGATCGAGATCGCCCTCGCCATCGGCCGCCGGGTAGCCGACGCACCGCAGATGCCGCAGTACAATCCGGGCGACGAGTTCGCGAAGGCTCGTAAATAGTGGGAAAGAGCTATTAGCTGTTAGCTTTTAGCTGTTAGCCGAACCAAAGACCACAGTCGGAGCAAAAGCCGGGAGCCGAAGTCTGTTTTCTTCTGGCTAACCGCTAACAGCTAATTGCTAACAGCTTCCGTATGAAAACTTTCTACGTCACCACACCGATCTACTACGCCAACAGCCTGCCGCACATCGGCCACCTGTACGCGACGACCGCGGCCGACGTGATGGCGCGGCGCGAGCGGCAGCGCGGCGCGACCACCTATTTTCTGACGGGGACGGACGAACACGGCGTCAACATCCAGCGCGCCGCCGAGCGCGTGGGGCGCACGCCGAGGGAGCAGGTCGATTTCGTCGTCGAAGAGTTGAAGAAGGTGTTCGCGGCGTTCCGGTTGGACGGCGCGCACGGCGGCTACGACATCTTCATGCGCACCACCGAGCCGTTCCACTACGAGGGCGTGCAGAACCTCTGGCGTCGGATCGCGCAATCAAAGACGCCGAAAGGGCGCGACGCGCTCTACAAGGGTTTTTACGAGGGCTGGTTCTGCGCCGCCTGCGCGACCTTCAAGACCGAGGACGAGTACGCGAAGCCCGAGCGCGAGGGCGACGCGCCGAAATGTCTGGTTCACGAGACGCCGCTCGACCGCGTCTCCGAGGAGAGCTACTTCTTCCGTCTGTCCGATTACGACGAGGCGCTGCTCGCGCTCTACGAGTCGCGGCCCGGATTCGTCTGGCCTGAGTCGCGGCGCAACGAGGTCAAGAGTTTCGTCCGCGCGGGGCTGCAAGACCTCTCGGTCAGCCGCCTGAAAACTTCTGTGAGCTGGGCCATCCCCGTGCCCGACGACCCGGCGCACACCGTCTACATCTGGTTAGACGCCCTGACCAACTACGTCACGGCCATCGGCTGGGGCAACGAGGAGCGCGAGCGCGCCGTCGGCTTCGGGCGGTTCTGGCCCGCGCTGCACCTCGTCGGCAAAGACATCCTGCGTCAGCACACGATCTACTGGCCCGCTTTCCTGATGGCCGCCGGCATCGAACTCCCGCGCGCAGTCCTCGTCCACGGCATGTGGCTGGACAGGGACGGTCGGAAGATGTCGAAGACCCTGCGCAACGCGGTCGATCCGTTCCTGCTCGCGCGGATGTTTCAGACGGACGCCGTCCGCTACTTCCTCATGCGCGAGATGGTCTTCGGCCAGGACAGCCGTTTCAGCTACGCCGCCCTCGTCGAGCGCGCCAACAGCGATCTCGCCAGCGGCCTCGGCAACCTCGCCGCGCGCACGCTGACCATGATCGGCCGCTACTGCGAAGGCCGCGCGCCCGCTGACGGAATCTCCGACGAGGGGCGACTCCAGGCGAAACGCGTCGGCGTCGAAGCGGACGCGCAGGGTTTCGCCTCGTCCGCCGCGCTCGCGCGCGATCAGTTCGTGCAGCAGTGTGACGAGTTCGCCTACAGCCGCGCGCTCGAAACCGCCTGGGGCGTCATCGCGCGCTCCGACAAGCTGATCTCCGACGCGAAGCCCTGGGAGCTGGCGAAGGACGAGTCGCAGCGTGAGGCTTTAAACGCCGTCCTCTACCGCGCGGCCGAGACGTTGCGCTGGCTCGCCGTCATGCTCTACCCGTTCATGCCCGAATCCTCCCGCGCTCTCTGGCATCAACTCGGCCAGACGGACGACCCCGAACGATACGACCCTTCACAACTTCAATGGGGCGGCCTGCGGCCCGGCACTCGAACCGGTGAGGTATCGCCCCTCTTCCCGCGACTCGACAAGAAAAAGATCATGGACGAAATCAAAAAAGAGACCTCATCCGACGCGGCGGCCTCTGACGCCCCGACCGCGACCCTCAAAGACCCGACCGCCCACAGGCAGCCCGCAGGCGCGCACGCCACCGAAGCCGACGCCGTGCCCGGCTCGCCCGCGGCCGGCGCGACGAAGCCCGAACCGCCGCAGCGCGGCGCGACCGAGGCCGACCACGCCGTTGCCAGCCCGCCGCTCGCCGTCACGACGGCCGACACCCAGCCGTTGCCGCGCTTCCTCGGCATGCCCGACGCGCAACCGGCGTCGCAGCCGACGCAGCCTGCCGCGCCGGAAGGCGTCGTCAGCTACATCGGCATCGAAGACTTCGTGAAGGTCGAGATGCGCGTCGGCCAAATACTGACGGCCGAGCGCGTGCCGAAGTCGGACAAGCTGCTGCGCTTCACGGTCGATGTCGGCGAGCCGCAGCCGCGCCAGATACTCGCGGGCATCGCCGAGCACTACGAGCCTGCGCCGCTCGTCGGCCGCAAGATCGTCGTCGTCTCGAACCTACGCCCGCGCAAGCTCCGCGGCTTCGAGTCGCAGGGCATGGTTCTCGCCGCCTCCGTCGGCGACGAGGGCCGCCCCGTCCTCGCCACCTTCACCGAGGACGTGCCGAACGGGGCGAGGCTGAAATAGCTGTTAGCTGTTAGCTTTCAGCTTTTTCTGGCCGACACGCTGGATGGCTGTTCCGGCGTTGAATATTCGGATGTGATTTTTCTGGCTAACAGCTAACCGCTTACCGCTTCTCATGTTCGTTGATTCCCACGCGCACATCGACGGCGAGGAGTTCGACGCGGATCGCGACGAGGTGGTCGCGCGGGCGCGTGCGGCTGGCGTCGCGGCGATACTGAATGTCGGGACGGGTGATCCGCACTCCGGGAGCCTGGAGCGCGCGGTGCGCGCGGCCGAACAGTACGAGAACGTCTTCGCCGCGGCCGGCGTCCACCCGCACGACGCGCGCCTGTTCGACGAGGCGGCCGAGGGGCGGCTGCGGAAGCTTCTGGCGGCCAGCCCGCGCGTCGTCGCGTGGGGCGAGATCGGGCTTGATTATCATTACGACCACTCGCCGCGCGACTTGCAGCGCGAGGTCTTTCGACGCCAGTTGCGGCTCGCGCGCGAGGCCGGCTTGCCCGTCATCATCCATTCGCGCGAGGCCGACGAGGACACGGTCGAGATTCTCGCGGAGGAGTGGGAGGGTGCGGGCCGCGGCGGCGTGATGCACTGCTTCGGCGGCGGGCGCCGGATGGCTGAGCGCGCTATGGAACTTGGCTACTACATCTCGTTCGCCGGCAACGTCACCTTCAAGAAGGCCGAGCCTCTGCGCGAGGTCGCGCGCGTCGTGCCGCCCGACCGTCTGCTCGTCGAGACCGACTGCCCGTACCTCGCGCCCGTCCCGCACCGCGGGCGGCGCAACGAGCCGGCCCACGTCGCCGACACGGCCCGCTTCCTCGCGGAGCTTCGCGGCGCGACGCCCGAAGAGTTAGGACGCGCCACGTCCGAAAACTTCTCGCGCCTCTTCGGCGTCGAGCTGAAACCGGCGAACGTTTGACGCGGCCTGCCGCCCGCACTCTTCAGCCGTAAGCCCTCTCGCGGCCTCCAAACTTTTCCGCCCGGCGCGTAAATGTTATAAAGATTCGTTCGCCCGGCGGGTCACACGCTCTTGCTTGTCACCTGTCACTTGTCACCCGTCACCGCTCTTATGGCCCAGCAGAACTCTTTCGACATCGTCTCGCAGGTGGATCGCTCCGAGATCAACAACGCGCTCAACCAGACCATGAAAGAGGTCAGGCAGCGGTTCGACTTCAAGGGCAGCCGCGCCGAGGTCGTCATGGAGGCGGACGAACTCATCCTCACTGCGGAGGACGAGACGAAGCTGCGCAACATGAACGACATCCTCCAGCAAAAACTCGTCCGCCGCGGCGTCCCGCTCAAAGCCTTCGCCTACGGCAAGGTCGAGCCGGCCCTGGGCGGCACCGTCCGCCAGCGCGCCGCCATCCAGCAGGGCATCCCGACGGACAAGGCCAAAGAGATCGTCAAGTTCATCAAGGACACGAAGGTCAAAGTGCAGGCCGCCATCCAGGGCGACGTGGTGCGCGTGACGGGGCGCGACCGCGACACGCTGCAAGACGTGATCGCGAAGCTCAAGGAAAAAGACTTCAACATCAACATGCAGTTCACGAACTACAGGACTCATTGAAAGCGGTGCGTGACGAGTGATGAGTAAAAACTCTGTCACTCATCACTCATCACCCGTCACTTATGTTCACAGGTCATCAGGCCACTCTCGAAGAGCCGCGGTTGACGGCCGCGCGCGTCTTCGCGCTCGTCGCCGGTGAGTTGCAGCTCGTCGAGCGCGAGTTCGAGCGGCAGGCGCGGTCGAACATACAGGTCATCGCCTACATCGGCGACTACCTGCGCGCGTCGGGCGGCAAGCGCGTCCGGCCGGCGCTCACGCTGCTCTCGGCCCGCGCGGTCGGCGGCGACGCGTCGCGGGCCGGCGTCGTCCGCATGGCGACCGTGATGGAGTTTCTGCACACGGCCACGCTCGTCCACGACGACATCATCGACAACGCCGAGACGCGCCGCAACCGCCCCTCCGTCAACAGCCGCTTCGGCAACCAGACGGCCGTCCTGATGGGCGACTGGCTCTACATGACCGCCTTCGAGACGAGCCTGCAAGAACGCTCACTCGAAGTTCTCGACATCCTCACCGCCGTCACGCGGAAGATGACCGAGGGCGAGCTGTTGCAGTTGACCACCCTCGGCCGCGTGGACATCACCGAGGAGCAGTACTTCGACATCCTGCTGCGCAAGACCGCTTATCTTTTCAGCGCGTGCTGCGAGATCGGCGCGATGCTCGGCGGCGGCGCGCGCCCGCGGCAGGAGGCCCTGCGCGACTACGGCCTCAACCTCGGCGCGGCCTTCCAACTCGTTGACGACCTGCTCGATTTCACCGCCACCGAAGACGTTTTGGGGAAGCCCGCGGGCGTCGATCTTCTGGAAGGGAAGCTGACGCTGCCGCTCATCCACCTGCTCGGCCGCGACGAGTCGCTCCGGCGTTCCGTCCAGTCGGTCATGCGCGAAGGCGCTTACAACTCCATTACGCGCGCCCGCCTCGTCGAAGCGGCGGAACGCACCGGCGCACTCGCCGAAGCCCGCGCCCGCGCCCGCGACTTCGCCGACGCGGCCCGCGCCGCGCTCGACGCTCTCCCGGCCTCCGAGTTCAAAGACGCGTTGGCCTCGCTGCCAATCTTCATCCTCGAACGTGAGGCGTAGAAGAAACGATGGACGGTGAACGCGGGACGGTGAACAAAAAACTTCGGAAACCCGCCTTTTTTTACTTCCGCGTTCAGCGTTCATAGTTCATACTTATCGCCGATGGCCGACGAAAACCTGCTCGCCACACTCGAACAGAACCTGCGCCAGACGCGCGCGACGCGCAACCGACTCTCCGCGCGCCTCACCGACCTCGAACTCGAAGCCGAGAAGCTCCGCACCGAAATTTCCGAGATGGACGCCATCGCCAGCCAGACGCAGGCGGCGATGTACCGCATCCTCTCGTCGGTGCTGACGCGCAGCCCCGCGGCGCAGCCCTCGGACACCGAGATCGAGTTCGCTCTGCGTCGCGACGAGGCGTACGCTTCGCAGTCCGCGCCCGCGCAGTCCGCGCCTTCGCCGCCGCAGCCAATCCGGCAGCCCGTCTTCGCGCGCGAACAGCGAGAGCCGCGCGAGACGCGCGAGCCGATCCCGCCCGTCCGCCCGGACGTTGAGGTCAAGGACGACCGCTTCTACGACCGCACGATCCCGCAGGCAGCGGCCCTGCTCCTGCGCGAGTCGGGCGGGCCGCTCCACGTCAACGAGATTTACAACCGCCTGCTCGAAGGCGGCTTCCAGTTCACCGGCCACAACCCGACCATCAGCATCGCCGTCTCCCTCAACCGTAACCGCCGCTTCCGCAAAGTCGCCCCCGGAACCTTCGACCTGACCATCCGCGACGCGGCCCAGGCCGTCTAACTCGGAGGGGGAGTTCCAGGCGACTTGGCTAAACTCGGCAAGGCAACTCACCACGTACTCGTCTGCGCCCACAAGCACTGCCTCAAACGCGGGGGCCGCGACGTGGGCCGCGAACTCAAGCGCGCGCTCAAAGAACTCCCGCCCGGCCGCCGCGCGATGATCACGGCCGTCGATTGCCTCGATCAGTGCGACGACGGCCCCGTCGTGGTCGTCTATCCTGACGGCGTCTGGTACGGCGACGTAGATGAGCGAGCCGCGCGCGAGATCGCCGAGCAGCACGTCGGCGTCGGCCGGCCCGTCGAACGAAAAATCCTCCACGTGCTACCCGGCGGACAGGCCGAGACTGACGAAGACCTTTAACGGATCCCGGTGCGGGCGAGTCGAGGTGTTACGACCGCGGGCAGTGGCTCAATTTCAAGTTGAGAGTCACGCACTCCGATTCACCACAGGCGCAGAGTTCATAAAGGGGGGGCAGAGAGGTTCAGACTCACGCGCACTTTTGATGACACGGGGGAAGGCCCACGCTACGTTCTCGCATGTCGGACGGCGTTTCCTTCAACGCAGCGCCCGCCACTTTAAAAAGACTGAATGCTCCCCCTAAAAGGAGAGGCGGGCCATTGTAGCCCGCCTCTCCTGCTTCTCTGTCAAGCAAGCTGTCGCCCGACAGGCAGCCTTTCTACTTGCAGGGGCGGTGCAATTGGATGTTGCCGCCCGCTAATGTGCCCGAGGGCACCGGCGCACCATTGACCTTCAACGTGAAAATGTCAGCACGCCCCGGCTCCCCGTTATCCGTCACGTCGACGATACACGTTTGGCCGGGTGTGCCGTTGACCTCGCACGTCCCAGTATATTCGATGTGGCGGCTGGTCGGGCCGGTAATCGCGTAGGCCGTTACGTCCTGCGCCTTGACCCTGACGCCGTTCTTGGCGTGGTCGATATAAACCAGATGACCCCACAGAGAGCCATTCTTCCGCCCGCCCGCGACGCCGAAGTTGGCCCTCGTCTTGGCCGAAGGGACGAAGCCGCCGCCGGTGATGAAATCATTATCACTCGAGCACCCGTTACCCGCGCACGTAATGTCGGCGTGCGAGGAGGCGATGACCACGTCGGCAACGCCCGGCACGATGACGTGCAGCGCGTTGACCGTGATGTTGCCGGTGGGCATGTTGGGCTGTTCGTTAATGATGACCTGGCCGCCGGTCGGCAGGGTCACCGTTTGGTTGGGCGCTTCCGAGACGACGATTGCTTGACCGTTAATGACCAAAGCGACGATCTCGGAACTGCCGGTGACGGCGGCCGTGCCGCCTTCACAAGTAGCCGTTGCCCTTGAGCGCAGGAGACCGGCGGAAATCGTGTTCCCATTAACCGTCAGAGTGAGGTCGGCGACTGACGCTTCGGAGCGGCTCCTGTCACCGTGGGCGACAGTGGAGGCGTGTAAAGCTTCCGCCGTTAGCAGGTTGGGAACGCTCGCCGTCAGAAGCGACGCTTCCTGAGCGCCGCCTTTGCCCGGAAGCGGCCCGGTGTCAGACAGCACTATCTGTTGGCCGAGGGCGGTCGCGTTTACGACCGTCGCCCGCCCGCTATAGACCGTGTTGGATTGTTGCTGAGCGGGCGTCGCCCCCGCCGCCTCTACGCCTCGTGTTCCGACTGCGAACGGCCAGATCAACAGGCTTAACATCACCATGCCGACCGTGACCCGATTCCATTGTCGCGCTGTTTTGAGCTTCATCCCTGAATCCCCCGAAAGGTAAAGACCCCTCTTTTCTAACGCAGATAAAGAGATCGCACGTTGACATTCAAATAGGAGTTCAAAGGCAGCCTTCTTACTGCTTTCGCGTTAATTGAATCTCCTACCTGCGATGCGCCCGACATCGCGAAGACCGATATGTAAAGTGGGTTGCAGACACCCCCGCCAAAACCACCGCAAGACGGTGGGGGCTGTTTCCCGACTCCACACGAAGTCTATGTGAAAGAGAAATTAAGAGAGGAGAGAGAAGACTGGGTTTCGTGCAATTGTCATACTGCACTGTATTGAACACGCACGCATGGCAGGGAGATGTTTAAGTAGTGCCGGTGTGAGTCCCGGCCTGCTAACGTGAACACTGAGGAAGCAATACTTTATCTCGTCAAAAGAGGGGGCGGGCAGAGGCTCAAGCCCCCGCGGCCCCTCCGCCTCCTCTGTGTCTCAGCGGTAATTAGGCGGCCGGGGTTTCAACCTTGAATTGATCCATAACGCGCCTGACTGGCCGACAGCGCGAGAGGGCAGAGTCTGGCGCGGTTAGACTCCCACGCTTGCCAACCGCCGCCCGCGCGTTCCAAGATGAACCCATGCGCGCAATGATTCTGGCCGCGGGCTACGGCACGCGCCTGTGGCCGCTCACGATTGATCGGGCCAAGCCCGCGATCCCTTTCCTCGGCCGCCCGCTCGTCGGCTACGTCGCCGAATATCTCGCCCGCCACGGCTGCCGCGAGATCGCAGTCAACCTCCACCACCGCCCAGAGTCCGTCCGCGACTCCCTGGGCGACGGCTCGCGCTTCGGCGTGCGCCTCCACTACGTGGAGGAACCCGAAATCCTCGGCACCTCCGGCGCGCTCGACAACGCGCGAGATTTTTTCGCTGGAGAGACCTTCGTCGTCGTCAACGGCAAGATCGCCACCGACATCGACCTCACCCGCGCGCTCGAAACGCACAGGCGCACGAACGCGCTCGCCACGCTCGTCCTGCGCCCGAACGCGGAGCGCGAGAAGTACAGCACGGTCGAAATACGCGACCGCCTCATCGCCGGCTTCGGCGGCTACCCGCCCCCCGCGTCCGATAAGGCCGGAGACGCGAACCGCGTCTCACAAAAAACTGAGAGCGCCGGGAGTGGTGAGGACGCTGATTGGGCGGCGTTCATCACGCGCGAGCCGCGTGAGCGGAGCGGCTACCGCGACGACGTGCCGCTGATGTTCACCGGCATTCACATCCTCGAACCGCGCGTCTTCGACTTCATTCCCGGAAACGTCTTCTCCGATTCCGTCACCGACGTTTACCCGAAGGCCCACGCCGCGGGCGAGCGTATCGCCGCGCACGTCGCCGAGGGGAGCTACTGGTACGAACTATCGACCATCCCGCGCTACCTCGACACCAGCCTCGCGCTGCTGCGCTCAGAAGGCCGAACGCTCGACGTAGGAGCAGGCTCCGAAATCGACCCGCGGGCGGACGTGAGCGACGCCGTGCTCTGGGAAAATGTTCGTGTCGAAGCCGGCGCGCGCGTCCGCCGGGCCGTCCTCGGGGCCGGCGTGCGCGTCCGTGCGGGGGAGACGTTTGAAAACGCGGCGGTGGTGCGCGCGGAACTCGCCCGCCGCGAAGAGCGGCCCGAGAAGGCACTCGCAGGCGAGTTCAGGGGCGAGAATTTTGTCGTGCCGCTGCCCCGGTGATACAATTCGTACCGCACCCGCTAAAGTTTTCGTCAGACAGGGACTTTTTATCCCTTTTCATCCCTTTTTGCCCCGGCCGGAGTTTGCCGCACCCGGCCGCGCGCCAGTCGTCACATGAGTCACCCGACCGGCATCACCACGAACGCGTTCATCTCCCCGGCGCGGGAACGCCTCGTCGAGTACCTCGCGCGCGCGGGCGGCGGCACGCCCGCCGTCACCGCGCTCACGCCCGACGCCTCCACCCGCGAGTATTTCCGCGTCCCGTGGAAGCAGGGGACGGCCGTGGCCGCCGTCTATCCCGAACCTTTCGACGCCGAAGTCCACCCGTACCTCGACGTGACTCGACTGTTCGCGAGCGCCGGTCTGCCCGTCCCCGCGATCCTCGACGTGGACGCTGGCCGCGGCATCATCCTGCAGGAAGACCTCGGCGACAACCAGTTGCGCCGCGTCTTCGAGACGGCCACCGAGGACGAGCGCGAGACTTACCTCGAAGAGGCCATCAGCCTCATCGCCGACATCCAGAAGGCGACAAAGGCGGCCTACGAGCAGGACTCCATCGCCAGCCGCCTCGCCTTCGACGACGCCAAGCTTTCCTGGGAACTCGACTTCTTCGTCCGCCACTACTTCGGCAGCTACCGGCGCGAAACACTCCGACACGCGGAGGAGGCCGAGCTGCGCGCAGAACTGAACGACCTGGCGTCGGAGCTGGCCGCCCGCCCGCGCTTCCTCTGCCACCGCGATTTTCATTCGTCGAACCTGCTGGTCGATCAGAAAGGCCGGCTGCGGATCATCGACCACCAGGACGCGCGTATGGGGCCGGCCAGCTACGATCTCGTCTCGCTCCTGCTCGACCGGCAGACGACGCTCCCCTCGATGGCCGAGGTGCGCCAGCGCCGCCTCTTCTTCCTCGAAGAGCGGCAGAAGCGCGGCCTCGATCCAATCGACCCGGACGAGTTCGCGCGCGAGTTCCGCCTGATGACCGTGCAGCGTTGTCTGAAGGCCTGCGGCACGTTCTCATTCCAGACCGGCGTCGGCGGGCGGGCCGAGACTTACGAGCACTTCATCCGGCCCATGCTGCTCATCGTCTCCCAGGCGGCCGACTGGCTGGGCCGCTTCCCCGTGCTCCGCCGAATCATCGGCGAGCGCACCGGCTGAAGCGGCAACTTCAAACTCCGCACCCGATACGCTAACCTTCAAGCCGGGATTTGAACTCCGAATCTGAAATTTGAAATCTCAAATCTGAAATCCGAGATTGAAAACATGACGGCTCAACCGGAACAGACCGCACGAACGAGCGGGCACGTTTACATCGACCAGCTCTCCGAACACGTCGGCGGCGAGGTCACACTGCGCGGCTGGCTCTACAACCTGCGTTCGAGCGGCAAGCTCCTCTTTCCCCAACTGCGCGACGGGACGGGCCTCGTCCAGTGCGTCGTCTTCAAGAAGAGCGTGCCGGAAGAGATATTCGAGGCGATCAAGGGGCTGGGCCAGGAGAGCGCGCTCGAAGTGCGCGGGACTGTGCGCGCCGACGAGCGCGCGCCGGGCGGTTACGAGGTCGATGTGGTGGACGCGCGGGTGGTTCAGCCGGTCGAGGGCTACCCGATCACGCCGAAGGAGCACGGGACGGAGTTCCTGATGGATCACCGCCACCTCTGGCTCCGCTCGCGCCGCCAGCACGCGATCCTCAAAGTCCGACACACGGTCGTCCGCGCCGTGCGCGACTTTTTGGACGACGGCGGCTTCACGCTCTGCGACACGCCGATCCTGACGCCCGCCGCCTGCGAGGGCACGACGACGCTGTTCGAGGTCGATTACTTCGACGACGACAAGGCGTACCTCTCGCAGTCCGGCCAACTCTACAACGAGGCGACGGCCGCGGCCTTCGGCAAGGTCTATTGCTTCGGCCCGACCTTCCGCGCCGAGCGCTCGAAGACGCGCCGCCACCTCACCGAGTTCTGGATGGTCGAACCCGAAATGGCCTACGCCACGCTCGACGACGTGATGAACCTCGCCGAGCGTTTCCTCTCTCACATAGCCGCGCGCGTGCTCGACGAGCGCAAAGAGGAGTTGAAGGTTCTGGAGCGCGACACGTCGAAGCTGGAACAGATCGTGCCGCCGTTCCCGCGCGTGCAGTACGACGACGCGGTGAAGATGCTTCAGGAGGCGCACGCGCGCGGCGAACTCGAACACCGCTTCGAGTGGGGCGGTGACTTCGGCGCACCGGACGAGACGTACCTGTCGAACCAGTTCGACCGGCCCGTGATGGTGCATCGCTACCCGGCCGCCGTCAAAGCCTTCTACATGGCACGCGACCCTGAGCGCGACGACCTCGCGCTCGGCGTTGACGTGCTCGCCTCCGAAGGCTACGGGGAAGTCATCGGCGGCGGCGAACGCGCCACCTCGCTCGAATTCCTCGAAGAGCAGTTGAAGGCGCACGACCTGCCGCGCGAGGCCTTCGAGTGGTATCTCGACCTGCGCCGCTACGGCAGCGTCCCGCACGCCGGCTTCGGCATGGGGATCGAGCGCTGCGTCACCTGGATGTGCGGCATCGAGCACGTCCGCGAAACGATCCCATTCCCGCGGATGCTCTACCGGCTGCGTCCGTAAACAAAGTGATGAGTGATGAGTGATGAGTGATGAGTTAGAAAAACTTCCTCGCTCATTACTCATCACTCATCACTCATCATTTGAGTTATGGAACGCATCGTCACCATCTTCGGCGGCGCGAAGTGCGCGGAGGATTCCGAGGAGTACGCGCAGGCGCGGCGGGTCGGGCAGTTGCTCGCCGAGGGCGGGTTCACGATCTGCACGGGCGGCTACCTGGGCGTGATGGAGGCGGCGAGCCGCGGGGCGCACGAGCGCGGCGGGCGCGTGCTCGGCATCGTGATGAACCAGTTCAAGTCCGAGCCGAATCGGTATCTGACGGACAAGGTCGCGTCGGCCCACTTCTACGAGCGACTGCAACACCTGATCACGCGCTCGGTCGGCTTCGTCGCCATACGCGGCGGCATGGGGACTGTGACGGAGCTGTCGCTCGTCTGGAACAAGATGCAGACGCGCGTCATCGGGCCGCGCCCGCTCGTGCTGCTGGGCGATTGCTGGCCGCCCGTCGTCGAGTGCTGGCGCGAACACCTCGTCATCAGCCCCGACGATTTTTCGCTGCTTGATTTCGCGACGACGCCGGAGGAGGCGGTCGCTATCATCTCGGAGAAGTCGAAAGGAGTCATCATATGAACTGCCCCAACTGCGGCGCGGGCCTCATCAGCGGCGCGCAATTCTGCGGCTCCTGCGGCGCGCGCATGACCGGCACGACCGGCGGACAGACAACGGGCAGCGCGCCCACCGGCGGCGGGCCGCAGGCAGCGAACTTCGGCGGCGGACAGTCCGCCTCCGGCGGCGCGGGCGGCGGCATCCACATCGACGCCGACGCTCGCGGCAGCGGTCGCGGCTACAGCTACGAGATACTGCACCAGCCCTCTTTCGCGCTCGCGGTCGTGCGCCTTCAGGCCGAGCAGCCGATCATGGCCGAGGCCGGCGCGATGGTCTCGATGTCGGCGAACGTCGAGCTACAGTCGCAGATGAAGGGCGGACTGATGGGCGCGCTCAAACGCGCGGTCGGCGGAGAGTCGGCCTTCGTCTCGACCTTCACGGCGCGCGGCGGGCCAGGCGAGGTGACGCTTGCGCCGGGCGGCCCCGGCGACATCGCCGCGCTGGAGATGCAGAACCAGACGTTCTTCGTCCAGTCCAGCTCGTACCTGGCGGGCGATTCGAGTCTCGTGGTGGACACGCGCTGGGGCGGCGCGAAGAGCTTCTTCGGCGGCGAGGGGCTGTTCGTCATGCAGGTGCAGGGGACGGGGCTGCTGCTCGTCTCATCGTTCGGCGCGATCCATCGCAAGCGCCTCGCGCCGGGCGAGCGCTACGTAGTTGACACGGGCCACCTCGTCGCGTGGGAGGGGCACATGCAGTACCAACTGCGGAAGGCCGCGGCCGGCTTCTTCCGCAGCTTCGTCAGCGGCGAGGGCATCGTCGCAGAGTTTACGGGGCCCGGCGAACTTTTGATCCAGACGCGCAACCTCGCCGCCTTCGCCGGACTCATGAGACCCTTCTTCCCCTCGCAGGGTGGCGGCGGCAGCGGCTTCAACCTCAACCTCGGCGGATGAGGGAATTGCGGAATGCGGATTTCGGATTGCGGATTGGAAGAACGGACGCGGGTGATGAGCAGACGCGGCGGCGCGGCGGCGCGGCGAGTCCTGGCTGAGCCGCCGCGCCCCATCTCCACGTCTCCGTTTTTCCCAAGCCCCGCTTCTTTGTAATCCGCAGTCCGCAATCCGAAATCGTTATGTCTGCTCTGATAGAACAACCTAAAAGTCCGGTCATCGGCCGGCTGCCCGGAGAGGGGCGGCGCGTGAGCGTCATCGGCGCGCCGCTCGGCTTCGGGTGCTCTACGCCGGGCGTCGATCTCGGCCCGGCCGCGATGCGGGTCGCGCGGCTCAACCAGCGCATCGCGCAACTCGGATACGAGGTGCGCGACCTGGGCGACCTGCGGATCGAGCAGCCGGCCGCCGTCTGCCCGCCCGACGACCGCGCGAAATACCTCAAAGAGATCGCGGCGGCATGTGAGCTGATCGCGGCCGAGGTGCGGAAGGCGATGGGGCAGGGCGAGCTGCCCGTCATCCTCGGCGGCGACCACTCCGTCGCCATCGGCTCGCTCTCCGGCGTCGTCGCCTCCGTGCCCGAAACTGAACGGCCCGTCGGCCTCATCTGGTTCGACGCGCACGCCGACATGAACACGCCGGAGACGACGCCATCGGGCAACATCCACGGCATGCCGCTCGCCGCCCTGCTCGGCCACGGCCCGAAGGAGCTGACGCACGTCGCGGGCTTCGCCCCGAAACTCGACCCCGCCTACTGCGCGCACGTCGGCGCGCGCGACCTCGACCCGCCGGAGCGCGAGCTGATCCGGCGGACGGGGCTGCGCTTCTTCACCATGCGCGAGATCGACGAGCGTGGCATGAGCGCCTGCATGGACGAGGCCATCGCGATTGCCAGCCGCGCGCCCGGCGGTTACGCCGTAACCCTTGACGTTGACGCGCTCGACCCAGGCGACGCGCCCGGCTCCGGCACCGTAGTCCGCGGCGGCCTCACCTACCGCGAGGCGCACCTCGGGATGGAGAAGATCGCCGAGGCCGGCGGCATGGTTTCACTGGAGGTCGTCGAGATTAACACCGCACTCGACATCAACAACCGCACGGCCGAACTCGGCGTCGAGCTGATCCTGTCGGCGCTCGGCAAAACGATTCTGTAAGAAGAGCTGTTAGCTATTAGCTGTTAGCTGTTAGCCGTTAGCTGTTGGCCGGATGAAAACAGCTTTCACCATTCGTCTCGACTGAGCGCCTTGGTTTTGCTAACAGCTAATAGCTAACAGCTAACGGCTAGTTTAAGGAGTTAATTTTGGGGAAGCGTATCAGGCTCGGGGTGATTTTCGGGGGGCGTTCGGGCGAGCACGAGGTGTCGCTGCGTTCCGCGCGTTCGGTGATCGAGGCCGCAGACCCGGCGAAGTACGAGGTCATCCCCATAGCCATCTCGAAGGAGGGACGGTGGCTCTCGCCGGCCGACTCAGTACGTCTGCTGCCGCGCGAGACGGCGGCGAACGTGGGCGCGGACGTTGGCAGGCGCGACGAAGCGTTGATCATCGTCGGCGACACGGCGCACACGGGGCTGGTGTCTGTCGCAGGGAATCGCGGCGGGAACAGCAGCCTGCCCGTCGATGTCGTCTTCCCCGTACTGCACGGGACTTACGGCGAGGACGGGACGATCCAGGGCTTGCTTGAGATGGCGAACGTCCCCTACGTCGGCTGCGGCGTGCTCGCGTCCTCGTGCGGGATGGACAAGGTGGTGATGAAGTCGCTCTTCGAGCGCGCGGGGCTGCCGATCTGCCGCTACACCTGGCTCCTGCGCTCGGAGTGGGAGCGCGACGCGGGGGCGGTGGCGCGTCGCGTGGCGAAAGAGATCGGCTTCCCGTGCTTCGTTAAGCCCGCGAACCTCGGCTCGTCTGTCGGCATCTCGAAGGCGACGGATCGTCGCACGCTCGCCGACGCCGTCAACCTCGCCGCGCGATACGACCGCCGCATCATCGTCGAGGAGGGGTTGAACGCGCGCGAGATCGAGTGCGCCATCCTCGGCAACGACGAGCCGGAGGCGAGCCTGCCGGGCGAGTACGTCGTCCACGACGAGCGCGGGGCGTTCCTCGACTACACGGAGAAGTACAGCAGCACGGGACACGTCGAGTTCGTCACCCCCGCGCCCATCCCCAAGGCGGTCTCGGCGCGCGTCCGCAAGCTCGCCGTCCGCGCCTACAAGGCGCTCGACTGCGCGGGGCTGGCGCGCGTCGATTTCTTCCTGCGCCGCGACACGAAGGAGCTGCTCGTCAACGAGCTGAACACCATCCCCGGACTCACAGACGTGTCCGGCTACCCGCAGATGTGGGCCGCCACCGGCCGCCCCTTCTCGGAAGTCTTGGATCGCCTCGTCGAACTCGCCTTCGAGCGCCACCGCGACAAGTCGCGCAACGAGACAAGCCTATGAAGGCCGTGACGGGTGAGCCGTGACAGGCGACAGGGAAGAACTTTTTCTTTCCTGTCACCCGTCACGGCTTTAAGCGTACCGCGCGTAAACGGTCTTGACCTTTTCGAGGAAGTCGCGTCGGTCGAGGAAGTAGTGGAGCTTGACGGGGGCGTCGCCGCCCGAGAGGTTTTCGATCAGTTGTTCGAGAACTTCAAACTGGTCGCCCGCGACCCCCTGCGCTTCGAGTTGGCCGGTGTGACGCAGGCGGCGGACCAGCTCCTGCAAGGTGAGGCGGCCTTCGAGCGTGAGGCCGCCGTGCGCGTGCGAGCGGCTGACGAGGTACTGGACGAGCAGGGCATTAGCGTAGAGCGGCGGAGAGAGGAAGAGGCGCGCGCCGTCGCGCTCCCACCCTTCGGCGAGCCGCTGCGAGCGGCGCACCGCGCGCACGCCGTCGAAAGCCTCGGCCCAGTTGGTCTTAGGCTCGGCGCGTTCGAGGTAGGCGCGCGTCACGCTGATGAGCCAGCCCTCGTCGTCGAAGTCGAGCGAGCGACCCAGGGAGTCTAGCCACTGGAAGAAGACCTCGCGGCGCGTGGATTTTGTGTCGAAGATCAGGAACTGATCGTCGGACTTAGGGAGCGACTTCGCGAGGGCGCGGCGCGGGGCGTCCGTCGCCTTCGAGCCTTCGACGCGGTGGAGGGTGAGGCGCGCGTGGCGCGTCTTGGCCGCGTCGCAGTAGGGGCAGCGCGGGTGCTTCTCCCGGCTGTCGAAGTAGGGACGCGCGGGCGCTTGAGAGGTTATCTCTTCGACGCCGGGCGTGTGTCGCTTTACTTCGGAGTAGGCCGTGCGCGGCGCGAGGCCGAGCTGCTTGGTGAAGAGATCGAAGATGCACGCGAGGCAGACCAGTCGCTCGTGAGTCGTGACCGTGCCGGGCGGGAACTCGGAGAAATCCGCCTCGCGCTTTTTCGTGGAAGCTGCCATGCGGTTATTCTAACCGCCCGGCGCGCGCTTTCGGCAAATTTCGACGCGCCGCAGGGCCGGGGCGGCGACTTGACAAGACGGTAAATCGGCGACGAGCGGCGAAGAGAGGCGGACGGGAAGACGTGACGACACGGGTACTGCCGGACGGCGAGGAGGCGCGTGTGCGCGCGGCCGAAGTCGTCCGCCGGGGCGGGCTGCTGGCCTTCCGCACGGACACCTTCTACGGCGTGGGCGCAGACCCTTTCAACCCCGACGCCGTCAGGCGCATCGACGAGCTGAAGGGCAGGGAGGGGAAGCCCGTCCTCGTCCTCGTCAGCGACCGCGCGTGGGCCGAACGGCTGACAAAGTCGCGCGGCCCTCTCTTCGACACTCTCAGCGAACGCTTCTGGCCGGGGCCGCTCACGCTCGTGCTCGCCGCCGACGAACGCCTGCCCGTCGAGTTGACGGCCGGGACGGGGACGGTCGGCGTGCGCTACCCTGCGGACGAATCGGTCTGCCATTTCGTAGAGGCGTGCGGCGGCGTGTTGACGGCGACGAGTGCGAACCTCGCGGGCCGCCCGCCCGCGCGCTCGGCCGAAGAGGCGCTGGAGGCTTTTCCCGCGGGGCTTGATTTGATCGTGGACGGCGGCGAGACCGCGGCGGAGAAGCCTTCGAGCGTCGTTGACATCAGCGGGAGCAAAGCAAAGCTGATCCGCGAGGGCGCGCTCGCGTGGCTGGAAATTGAGGCGGCACTCGCCGAGGCCGGCCTCCGTGCGCCGGAAGGTAGTTAGACTAAGGTTCAGTTGAGAGGGAGAATAAAACTCACCGCAAAGGGGTAGCAGGCACAGGGGGGCACGGGGATTTAATCTTCTCCGTGCCCCCCTGTGATCCTCTGTGTACTCTGCGGTGAAATGCAGCGCGCCTAACACACAAATGGCGAGTAGCGACGAAGCCTCACCTCTGCCAGGTCACACTCCGCATGAACCGCCAGTCGGCGCTCGGATCGACGTTGATGTTGCCCACCGTGTTCTGCGCGATGGCGATGTTGTTCGGATACCAGAGCGGCAGCGTCGGCACGTCGCGGCTGATGATCTCCTGCGCCCGCCGGTAGAGTTCGGCTGCCCGCGCGCGGTCGGCCGTGTTGACCGCCTCGCCGAGCAGCTTGTCCACCTCCGGGTTGCTGTAGCGGCTGCGGTTGAAGCGGTAGTTGCCTTTGCCCGTCAGGAAGGTGAAGAGATCGCGCAGGAAGATCGGGTCCTGGTTGCCGCCGACCCAGCGGCCGATGGTCAGGTGGTACTGGCCGTTGACCAACTGCTCGCGCAAAGTGTTGTCCTCAAGCGTCTCGATTGAGACGTTGAGGCCCACGTCCTTCAAAGCGTTCTGGATGACGCCAGCCGACTGGCGCGCGACGGCGTTCGTCGCCGAGATTTTCATCACGATGGGCTTCGTCGCCCTCGCTCGGGGCCCGTCGCCGTCAGGGTCGCGCAGCCCCGCCTCGTCTAACAAACGTTTGGCCTGCGCCGGATCGAAGTTGTAAACCTGCCCCTCGGCGTAGGCCCAGGACTCGGGCGGGAGCATCGAGTGCGCGACGCGCGCCTGCCCCTGTAGCAGGTTCTTGATCAGGCTCTCGCGGTCGATGGCGTGCGCCACGGCGCGGCGCACGCGCACGTCGTTCAGCGGCTCGGCCTCGGTGTTGATGCCGAGGTACTGGATGTTCGCGCCGGGCGACTGCTCGACCTTGAGGTTGGGGCTGCGGCCGAGGGCGACTACCGCGTCGGGCGTGAGCGCGGTGTTTAAGGCGAGTTGCGCCTGGCCGCTCTGTAGCTCGGCCTGCTGCGTGCCTGCGTCGAGGATGACGCGGACGCGGAGCTGCTTGACGTTCGGCGCGCCCTCCCAGTACTCCTCGTGGGCGGCCATGTCAACGGAGCGCTCGCCCCTGTTCTGCGCGACGAACTTGAAGGGGCCGGTTCCGTCCGGCGCTTGTTCCAGCGTCTCGAAGCTGCCTTCGGGGATGATCCCGACGGGCAGCATGTTCGCGTAGAGTTCGAGCCACGGCTTGCGGAGGCGGAAGACGACCGTCCGCGCGTCCGGCGCTTCGACCGCGGTGATGAAGGGTTGGCGGGCATCGCCCGTCCCCTCGAAGAAGGAGGGCGACTTCGGCGAGGGCGAGTCGGGGCGCAGGAGTTGATCGAAGGTGTACTTCACGTCGGCCGAGGTCAGCGGCTTGCCGCTGTGGAACTTGACGCCGTCGCGCAGGGTGAGCGTGACCGACAGGCCGTCGGGCGCAGGCTGTGCGCTCTCGGCCAGCTCCGGCACGTAGTCCAGCCGCTCGTTCTTCTTCATCAGAGAGTTGTACATCAACTGCCGGTAACGCTCGCTCGCCGCGTCGCTCCCCAGCAGCGGGTGGATGGACTTCTGCTCGGCCTCCAACACCATCACGAAGGCGTCGCCCGCGCGCCGCCTGCACCCGGCGAGAAACAGAAGGCAGAAGGCAGAAAGCAGCAGACAAATGCGGATTGCGGATTGCGGATTGCGGATTGAAGAATAAAAGCTCGTGCGTGCGGCGCGTATTCTCTGCTTTAAATCCGCAATCCGCAATCCGCAATCCGCAATCCGGTCATTTGCCTTCTTCATATCTTCCCTCCGTAGGTGTAGTTGAGTTTGGCGTTGAGGGCGGCGATCTCGTCCGAGAGTGCCGCGAAGCGCGCGGCGTCGAAGGGGAGGGGCGGCTGGGCCA
Source organism: Pyrinomonadaceae bacterium (assembly GCA_035295985.1). Classification (GTDB taxonomy): domain Bacteria; phylum Acidobacteriota; class Blastocatellia; order Pyrinomonadales; family Pyrinomonadaceae; genus JAIVGV01. Next base: position 36,345 of record DATHBT010000070.1, read on the forward strand.
GCGACTTGAAGGCCGCGATGCGGCGAAGCGATGTGTCGATGCGATCTTCCGTGAGCAGGCGGTCGCGCGCGGCCTGGAGGAGCGAGTCGTAGCCGCGCCGGATCAGCTCGGGGCGGGCGCAAATGAGCAGCATGTCCTCGCCGGCCTCTATCGCTAGCCTGACCGTCTCCTCGATCTGGTAGTGACGCGCGATGGCCCCCATCTCAAGGTCGTCGGTGAGGACGATCCCGTCGTAGCCCAGCTCTTCGCGCAGAAGTTTCGTGACGATCTGGTGGTTGATCGACGCGGGGATGAGGCGGCCGCCGGCCGTGCCCGCGCGCAGATCGACTTTCGGGAAGCCGCCGTGGCTGACCATCACGGCGCGCACGATGTTGTCCTCGCGCTGGAACAGCTCGATGTAGGGAGCGAGGTCTTGCGCGATCAAATCTTCGTGCGAGAGCTGGATGATCGGCATCTCGTCGTGCGAATCGACCTCGCCCGCCCCGATGCCGGGGAAGTGTTTCGCGCAGCCCAGACAGCCCGTGCCCTGCAGGCCGCGCAAATATACCATCGTGTAGCCGAGGACTTCGCCGGGCGAGCGGCCGAAGGAACGCGAGTAGAGGCCGTTCGACAGGAGATCGCGATCCTCCGTCATG
>DATHBT010000071.1:0-6133 GCA_035295985.1 Pyrinomonadaceae bacterium
CTTCCCGTCCGGCGTCGGCAGGCTGACGGTCACGCGACCGCCCGCGGCCTTCTGCGTGAACTCCAACGGGGCGGCGGCGAGCGCGGTTCGCATTGCCAGCGTGTTTAGCGCCACTGTCCGGTAGCGGCGCGGGACGATGAGCCGCGTCCCGGCGGGGGCGGCTGGTAGCCGCGCCTCGCTCACGTCCTGCCAGATCAGTTCGGGGCCGTTGATCTGGGCCGCGGAGCGCGAGGCGTAAGAAAACAGACCTAAGAGGAGGGCGCAGACGACGAGCAGGCAGAGCAGCGTGGCGCGCGTTAAATTTTGAGGCTTCATCCGTGTTCTCTTTCTAAAAGCAGGTTAATGGCCGCAGTGTGAATCTTATTCAGGCCGGTTGAGCAATTCTTGAGGCGCGGGGCGGGAATGTTGGGATTCGGTTGCAAGTCGGTTGCGACGGCGTTCTTTAGAACGACGGTTCGCCCGCCGAGCCTTTAGAGTCCTTCGTGCAATGCGCCGAACCCTCGCCCCCGGCCGCGGCTCTGACGCCTTCAACCCGGCAACGCGGAGTGGCTATTGACATCCGCCTTTCGACGGAAATATCGTGGCGCGGCGTCCCCTTCGTTACTGTTTACGGAAAACTTCCTGGCGGCTTCGCGCCGGCCTTCGTCGCGCCCGTGTGTTGATCACGGGAGGCTGTCGAATCTCCCTGTTAAGGGCAGCAACCACATGAGAATCAAACTCCCCGTCCTTCTTCTCCTCTGCTTTACCGTCAACTCCTTCGCTCAAGCGCCCGAACGCCAGCAGTTCGTCCGCGTCGAAGCGCCGACGGTCGTGCTCACACGCGTGCGCGTGATCGACGGCACGGGCGCGGCACCGCTCGAAGATCAGACGCTCGTCATCGCCGGCGGCAAGATCGTGTCGGTGGGGGCCGGCTCAGCCGTGAAGCCGCCGCCGGACGCGCGCGTGTTAGACCTCGCGGGCTACACGGTTCTGCCCGGCCTCGTCGGGATGCACAACCACCTGTTCTTCCCGATGGGCGGGTCGCCGCCCATGTACTCGAACATGGGCATCAGCTTCCCGCGCCTCTACCTCGCGCTCGGCGTCACCACCATCCGCACGACCGGGAGCGTCGCGCCCTACGCCGATCTCGAAATCAAACGGCTCATCGACGCGGGCCGCATGATCGGCCCGAAGATGCACGTCACCGCGCCCTACCTCGAAGGCCGCGGCGCGTTTACGCCCGTCATGCGCCAGCTCACAGGGCCGGAAGACGCGCGGCGCATGGTGAACTTCTGGGCCGACGCGGGCGCGACCTCGTTCAAGGCCTACATGAACATCACGCGCGAAGAGCTGCGCGCGGCCGTCGAGGAGGCGCATAAGCGGGGCCTGAAGGTGACGGGCCACCTCTGCTCGGTCGGCTACCGCGAGGCCGCCGAGATCGGTATCGACAACCTGGAGCACGGGCTGCTCGCCGACTCCGAATTCGTCCCCGACAAGAAACCGGATCAGTGCCCGCCCGGCAGCGCGGTCAGCGCGAGCCTGCGGCAACTGGACATCAACGGCCCCGCCGCCAAAGAGACGATCCGCGCGCTCGTCGCGAAGAACGTGGCGATCACCTCGACGCTCCCCGTCTTCGAGGCGGGCGGAGCGCCCCTGGCCCAGAGCGGCATCGGCGCGGCGAGCGCCTTGCTGAACCCGCGCGTGCTGAACGTGATGTCAACCGATGCGCGCGTGCGCTATTTGCAAGCCCGCGCGCGCGTCTCGTCCGAGTCGAACTACGTCGCGCTGCTGCGCAAGGCGATGGACTTCGAGCGGGCGTTCGTGCAGGCGGGCGGTCTGCTCGTCACCGGCCCCGACCCGACCGGCAACGGCGGCGTCGTCGCGGGCTTCGGCGACCTGCGCGGCGTGGAGCTTCTGGTCGAGGCGGGCTTCACGCCCGTGGAGGCGATAAAGATCGCCAGCCTCAACGGCGCGCGATTACTCGGCGAGGACGCGCGCATCGGCTCAATCGCAGCGGGCAAGCAGGCCGATCTCGTGGTCGTCAAGGGGAACCCGGCGGCGAAGATCTCCGACATAGAGAACGTGGAGATCGTGTTCAAGGACGGCGTCGGGTACGACTCGGAGAGGTTGATTCAGTCAGTGCAGGGTCTGGTGGGGATACGTTGAGGATGGACTTAACAGGAGGGCTGAAGATGGGACAGGGCGGCGACCGGGGCAAAGGCCCCAACAAGACCGGAACGCAGCCGGTCGTGGAGAAGAAAGACTACCCCAACCCGAAGGCGGGGAAGGGCGGCTCGGGCCAGGGTTCCGCGAAGTCGAGGCAGGCCGGCCCGAAGAAGGCGGCGGCGAGGACGACGAAAAAGTCCAGGGATAAGTAAGCGCGCGCCGGGCCGCCGCGCGGGAGGGCCGGCGGCAAAACGAAGCACGGCCCGGCGAGGCGGCACTTAACGTGAAGGGCATACCCGTGCCGACCGGGCCGGCCTGTTAACGGCAAGCATCCGAACTCGACTCGGCGTCACCTTCACCCGCAGGACGCCGCGCCTGACGAGTCACGCGCGCCGCGGGTGATGCCCGCCGTCAACCTTGATATTTGCCCCGCCGCTTCAGCCCGCGGCAGCTCTGCCGCGTTCCTCGCTGATGTCGGCCCAGCCGCGCGCGGGTTGGAGCAGGAAGCTGCCCGGCGCGTCGTGCTGCGGCACGCGGGCGACCGCCTCGCGGTTCTCCAAACGATCCACGGCCTCCCGCGCGTCCTGCTCGGAGAGTCCGACGGCCGACGCCACAGACGCTTCGCTCACGCCCTCCCCCTCGAACTCTGCGCGGTGCTCGTAGAGCCACGCGAGTATGCGCTCGCTCTTCTCGTCGTGCCTCGGCCTGCTCTCGTCCGCCATCACAGACTCCTTTCCGGCGCGTCAGTGCGCCTCGTCGTCAAACTCCTCATTCAGCCTCGCCAGCCCGTCGCGGTACGACTTCTCCTCCGCCCGTTCGAGCAGCGAGACGACCTCCGCGTGCCGCCCGGTCTCGGCGAACCTGCGCGGCGTCCAACCGTTTTTGGCGCGCTCGAGCGGGGCCGCGCCGTGCGCCAGCAGCATCTTGACTATCATGAAGTGGCCCCGCATGGCCGCGAACATCAGGGCCGTGTCGCCGCCCGCGTCGCTCGCGTTCGGGTCGGAGCCTTCTTCGAGCAGCCTGATCACGCGGTCGAGGTCGCCCTCGAAGGCCGCGTGCATGAGGAGCGTGCGCCCCTCGACGTTCTTGTTGAGCGAGTCTCGCATGTTTTCCGGCCGCCCGAACCCCCTCTAACGTCTGACTGGCACGGGGCCGACGACCACGGTGGAGGTCGTCGTGTAGAACCCGTGGACGATCTCGCCCGACATCTTGACGGGGCGCCCGCCGACGAGCGTCGGCATGAACCTGGCTTTTAGCGCCGCACGCTCCGAAGGCTTCTTCATCACCGCGTCGCCCTCCACCATCCGCGCGCTCTCGACCTCGCCGGCCTCGTTCACCACCACGGCGATGCGGGCCGTGACGGCCCCCGCGCGCCCGCGCATGGCGGCGGCGGGGAACTCCGGTGACGGGTTGCTGATCACTTTGCACATGAAGGCCTCGTGCGGGAGGGCGACCGGCTCCGGTTTCGCCGCGGCGTCGGCGTACAGGATTTCGTTGGCGCGCGCCTCCACCCTTTCGGCCTCCCCCTTCTGCTTGTCCTTGTGCAGGAAGCAGGCGAGGCGCTGCAAAGCCTCGCCCACCCGCCGGTGGGACGGCCCGTGCGCGCGCTCCCTGATCTCGGCGACGCGGCGCAGCAGCGGGACGGCCTTGCCCGGCCGGCCGTTCGTCCGGTAGAAACTCGCCAGGCTGTTGAGAATGCTGACGACCTGTTCGTGCGACGGCCCGTGCGCCCTCTCCCTGGCCGACAGGGCGCGCAGGTAGAAGCCTTCGGCCTCCGAAGGATCGCGCTTCGAGGCGCTGAGGATGGCGAGGCGTTCGAGCACCCCGCCGGCGATGCCGGCCTCTTCCCCGGACGCCTTCTCGAAGGCGGGCAGCACCCGGCGCAGGAGCGGCTCGGCCTCGTCGTACTTGCCTTTGGCCCAGTACTGCTCGGCCAGGTTAACGGCCGCCGCGGCTGTGAGCTGATGGTCGCGCCCGAGCGCCTTCTCCCTGATCTTCAGCGCGCGCCTGGCGAGCGGCAGCGCCTCGTCGTACTTGCCCTCGGCGTAGAGCCTCACCACCTGCGCGCTCAGCCTCCGGGCCTCGGCCGGATCGTCCGTCTGCTCCTGCTGCCGCGCGGCGACCGGTTGCAGCAGGAGGGCCGCCGCCAGCAACAACACGCCGATAAACTTCCCGCACATTTTCGATCTTTCATCCCCGACGGCGGTCGCGCCGTCCGCCCCGCGACGTTCGGCCTTCGGTGTGAGGCCCACGGGGCGGCCGTCGAGCAGCATCTCCTGCCCGCCCGTGTCCGGCCGGAACGGCCCGAACTCGTAACACATCTGGGCGGCTTCGCGCGCCTCGCCTTTCATGTCTGTTCTTCCTTACCTACGGGGGGACGGTGCCGCCCATTATAGCAAATACAGGCTACCCGTTCCGGTTGAGTGATTCTTGAACCCGCGCCGCGGGGCCGTGGATCGGGCGCGGCCCCGGGCCGGCACGCTGGAGTTGCAGCGGGCGCTGAGCGAGGCGCGCGGGAGGGAAGCCGGGTGGGCGTGGTACACGGTACACCTGGGCGGCGCGCGCGACGTGATGCCGGTGGGTCACAGATGGGATAGGGAATAGCCGAACGCCTGCGGCCCCTTCGATTTCAGGGCCGGCGCGAACGGAACCTAACCTCCGGGTAGTCGGGCGGGGGGCCGTCGAGCAGGGGCGCGGGTTCGCCCTCCAGGTGCTTGTCGAAGAACGCCAGCGTGTAGGCGTTGAGTAACTGCTGCACGCGGGGGCCGTCGGCGGGGCCGACCGCCCCCGCCCATTGCAGCAGGGGCGAGACGAGGTAGAAGTCCGTGAAGTTCAGGTGGCCGCTCCCCCGCACCATTATCTCGTAGGCTTGGTTTCTGACGCGGTCATAGACGGGCGCGTTGACGCCCCGGCCGCTCTCGAAGTAGAACTCGCTCGACACGAACATGAATGGCACGGCCGGCGGCTCGTCCAGCAGCCGGCCGCGCTGCAAACCGTCGATGTTGAGCGCGGCCTTGCAGCGTGGATCGTCCACGCACGCCTGGCCCGCCGCCGCCCCGCCGAGCGACATCCCGAAGAGGCCCACGCGCGCCGCGTTGAGCCGCCCCGTAAGGATGTTCGGGCGCTCGCCCCGGTTGATCCTCTCCAACTCATCCATCGCGAAGCGCGTGTCCTCCGCCCAGACGCGCAAAGACTCGTTCAAGACGGGCGTCGCTTCTAAGAATCTTCTGAACAACGCCTCGCCCTCTGCCGCGTCCGCCGGGCGCTCAAACGTCTGCATGTATTGCCGGTAGAGGTGGCCGGCGGCGCGGTCTTCCGCCTCGACGGCGCGCGTCCGCTCGCGGCTCACGCGCGCGACCCTGCCGTCCGGGTAAACGGTGGCTGCCGCCTCGTAAGGGTGCGCGACGCTACAGACGACGTAGCCGTGACTGGCTAGCTCCTCCATCAGCACCGTGCTCTGTGCCGGGAAGACGTTGTAGCCGTGCGAGAAGATTAAGACCGGGTAGGAAGGTTGGGAGCCGGAGGCGGGCGCGTCGCGGCGGGAGTGCGTATCCACCAGGTTCAGGTAGTCGAGCAGGAAGCCGGCCCGCCCGAAGAGGGCTTTGCCGATCTCGCCGGCGGGGTGCCAGAGCGGTTCGGCGGGCGCGGCGTCGCCGGGGTCGGCCGGATACCAGCACAGCATGAGAAGCTCGCGGCGATCCGCCGGATCGTCCGTGAACGTCTCGGCTCGCGAGTTGTCCACGGCGGAGAAGCGCGTCGTGCCGACGGCGTGCGGGCCGGTCGGCCGCGGCAGGCGGAACACCGGGAAGAGAGCAGGCAGCGCCGCCGCCAGGGCGAAAAACGACAGCCCAGAGATGACGAGTAAGAATCTTAGAACGGCGCGCCCGCGGGAGGCCGTGCGCGGCGGCGATTGCCTCTCACCCTTCACGAGCCGCTTGACCGTGGCGAGGAACAGGACGGCCGCGAGCGCGTAGAGCGGAACCATCTG
>DATHBT010000072.1:0-33571 GCA_035295985.1 Pyrinomonadaceae bacterium
CGAGTCCAGAAAGACGTAGGCGCGCGCGGTGATCTTCTTCAGGTCGCCGCCGACGTCGGCCGGCTTGAAGGTCGTCAGGTCGAGCGCGAGCGCGGTGTTCTCGGAGGCGTCCACCGTCTCCACGCCGTACCTGAGGCGGAAGCGGTACTTCTCCGAGCGGCTGAACATCACGTAGCGCGAGTCCGGGGAGAACTCGATGCGGAAGAAGCTCGCGCCGGGGTCGCCGCCGCCGTCCCGCATCGAGGCGAGCCACGAGACAAGCTCGAAGAAGGAGAGCTGGTAAAACTCCTTCTTCTCCCAGACCTTCCTGCCCGTCCGCGTGTCGAGCACGTTGACCGTGGTCGAGATGTCAACGCACGCCAGGTAGTTCCCGTCCGGCGAGAGCTTGTGCTCCCAGCAGTCGCGCCTCAGGACGAGTTCGCGCACCTCGACGGGCCGCCGCTCGGCGACGCTCCACTTCTCGTAGCGCAGGTTCTCGGTCGTGAGGACGACGAACTTCCCGTCGGGCGTGAAGGCGGCCTCGTTGGCGTCCTCGACGGGAATCTGGAAGAGCGCCCGCGGCTGCGGCGCGCGCTCGACGACGGTGACGGCGAAGTCGTCCTGCACGAGGAGGAGCCTGCCGTCGCCGCTGAAGGCGAGGTGCGAGACGTCGCCGCGCAGCTTGGGCGCGAGTTCCTTCTTCCAGACGAGGCCCGGCAGCTCCTCCCTGCGGCCCGCCTCGCGGAACGAGACCACGTCGGCCTGCCACCTCAGGAAGTCGTCCGTCGCCCTGGCGCTGCGCCCCTCGCGGCACGCGGGCGGCACGCGCTCGGTGAGGCGCATCATCTCGCGCATGCGCTTCTGCTCGGGGCGCGTCTTGCCGAAGAGGTCGGAGAACCACCCGCCGGTCTTCCCCTCGTTCTCGGTCAGGCGGTCGAAGAAGGAGGTGAAGGCCGTCGGGTCGTAGCCGGCCGCGATCATCGCGAAGAGTCCGGCGCGGTCGGCTTCGAGCTGCTGCTCGTCCTCGTGGCTGCGCCGGCGCGAAACGCTCTTGGTGCGCGCCCGCTCGATGAGCAGGTTGTACTTCTCCGTGATGTCCGCGCGGTCGCCGAGCGCCGTGACGTTGAGGATTTTGCGGAGCGCCTCGGAGATGTCCGTCGCGCCGTGGCGCACGACGGCGTGCCCCAGCTCGTGCGCGATGACCCCGGCGAGCTCGTCCTCGTTGTTGGCGAAGGCGACGAGCTTGCGCGAGAGCAGGACGTGGCCGCCGGGGAGGTTGAAGGCGTTGGCGTCGCCGATGTCAACGATGTGGAACTGGAACTTGAGGCCCGTGGCGGGCAGGTGCTTCGCCAGCCGCGCGCCGATGTCGTTGACGTAGGCCAGCAGCTTCTCGTCGCGGACGAAGCGCATCTCGCCGGCCATGTTCTGGATCGTCAGCTCGCCGAAGATCATCTCCTGCTCGGGCGTGAAGATGTTGGTCGACTTCGCGTTGGCGACTATACCCGGCGGCGCGCAGTCCTGCGCGGCGGCAGCGGCGCAGAAGACGAACGAGCACAGGGCGAGTGCGAGGAAGATTTTTGGGGGCATTTCAGGACTCCTAACGTGAGGGGCAGGCCGACGAAGGCCCGCACCGAAATTTAACTGGGAGAAGTCGGGCGACTGATCGATACGGCAGTGTGAGTGTCGGGACGAAGAGGGGCCGGTCGGGGGCGGCCCCTGTGCGGGCTCACTTTTAGGCTAATTTACTTCGGGCGTGGCTACCGGTTCTGAACTTTTACGCCGCCTCGTCAACGCCGGTCAGCGACTCGCCGGGGAGCGCCCGGCGGCGCTCGACCATCTCGGAGGTGATGACGAACTCCTTGACGCGCTTCTGAGAGGGCAGCGTGTACATCGAGTCGAGCAAAAGCTCCTCCATGATCATCATCAGCCCGCGCGCGCCGACCTTGCGCTCGACGGCCTGCTTGGCGATGGACTTGAGCGCGTCGTCCGTGAAGCGGAGCTTGACGTTGTCGTACTCGAATTTCTTCTGGTACTGCTTGACGAGCGCGTTCTTCGGCTCGGTCAGGATGCGCATCAGCGCGGCCTCGTCCAGCTCGTGCAGCACGCCGAGGACGGGGAGGCGGCCGACGAACTCGGGGATCAGGCCGTACCGCACCAAATCTTCCGGCTGCACCGACGTGAGCGACTCGGCGTAGCGCTCGGCGCTGCCCTTCACGTCGGCGCGGAAGCCGAACGACTTGTTCCGCATCCGCCGCTCGACGACCTTCTCAAGCCCGACGAACGCGCCGCCGCAGATGAACAGGATGTTCGTCGTATCGACGGGGAAGAATTCCTGGTGCGGGTGCTTGCGGCCCCCCTGCGGCGGGACGTTGGCGACCGTGCCTTCGAGAATCTTCAGCAGCGCCTGCTGCACGCCCTCGCCCGACACGTCGCGCGTGATCGAGGGGTTCTCGTCCTTGCGGCAAATTTTATCGACCTCGTCGATGTAGATGATGCCCTGCTGCGCGCGCTCCACGTCGCCGTTGGCGGCCTGCAACAGCTTGAGGATTATGTTCTCAACGTCCTCGCCGACGTAGCCGGCCTCGGTCAAAGTCGTCGCGTCAACGATGGTGAAGGGGACGGAGAGCATCCGCGCGAGCGTCTGCGCGAGCAGGGTCTTACCCGTCCCCGTCGGGCCGATGAGCAGGATGTTCGACTTCTGAATCTCGATGTCGGAGCGGCGGCGCGCCAGCTCTATCCGCTTGTAGTGCTGGTAGACGGCGACTGCCAGACGCTTCTTCGTCTCGTCCTGCCCGATGACGTACTCGTCCAGGAAGTTTTTGATCTCGACGGGCTTGGGGAGCGGCGGGCGGGAGGCGAGGGTCTCGTTCTGCTGATCGTCCGTGATGATCTCGTTGCAGATGTCGATGCACTCGTTGCAGATGTAGACGGTGGGGCCGGCGATGAGCTTCTTCACCTCGTTCTGCGACTTGCCGCAGAACGAGCAGCGCAACGTGTCATCTGGTCTGCGTACCATAGCGGCTGGGGACTCCGTGGTTTATGGCTGACGGACGAAAGCGAGCGGCGAGGGGCACCCGACTTCCAGTTGCCCTCTCACTTTCTACAACATGCGCGGCGCGCTTGTCCACGCGCGCGACCGAAAAATTTCGCGCCCGCGTTGCGGCCCCTTGCTCGTCTCGCGTTGCAAATAGCTGCGCGCCGACGTTTGTGTCGCGGCGCGTGGCGGGTTCTCGGCGGTTAGCAGAGGGCGCGGGGAGACGCGCCCGGAAGTGTTACTCGCGGTGCGTGATGACCTCGTCGATGAGGCCGTACTCCTTGGCCTGCATCGACGACATGATGCGGTCGCGCTCGACGTCCCTCTCGATGCTCTCGAAGGGCTGGCCCGTGTGCTTGGCGAGGATCTGCGAGGTCAGCTCGCGCATGCGCAGGATTTCCTCGGCCATGATGCGGATGTCCGTGGCCTGCCCCTGCGCGCCGCCCGAGGGCTGGTGGATGAGGATGCGCGAGTTGGGCAGCGCGAAACGCTTGCCCTTCGCGCCCGCCGCGAGCAGGAGCGCGCCCATCGAGGCGCACTGGCCGACGCAGAGCGTGGACACGTCGGGGCGGATGAACTGCATGGTGTCGTAGATCGCCATGCCGGCCGTGATCGAGCCGCCGGGCGAGTTGATATAGAGGTGGATGTCCTTTTCGGGGTCTTCGGCTTCGAGGTAGATGAGCTGCGCGACGATGAGGTTCGCGATGGCGTCGTCGATGGGCGTGCTGATGAAGATGATGTTGTCCTTGAGCAGACGCGAGTAGATGTCGAAGGCCCGCTCGCCGCGCGAGGTCTGCTCGACCACCATTGGAACCAGTGCCATGCCGTACCCCCAAAAACCTGCTGCCAAACTTACGAAGGCCGCAAAACTGCTGCGGCCTCGCGCCTACTCGCCGCCCTTCGCCGCCTCCGCGCTCGCGTCTTCACCCGACCGCGCTTCGGCCTGCTCCGCTGCCGGCGTTTCGTCGCGCCACTCTTCGTCCGTTACCTTCGCGCTCGCGACGATCACGTCGAGCGCCTTGCGGTGGCGCAACCTGTCGGCGATGCTACGTTCGCCCCCCTGCTTTGTCAAGGCAGCCCGCACCTGCTCTGTGGTCTGCCGCGTGGCCGCCGCGATTGCCTCAATTTCCTGTGCGATCTCCTCGTCCGTCGGCTCTATATTTTCCGCGTCGGCGATGCGCTCAAGCAGCATGGAGCTGCGCAGTTCGTCCTCGGCGCGCGAGCGCATCACGTCCTGCAAGCCCTCCCAGTTGATGTCCTGCCCGCGCGGATCCATGCCCCGCTGCATCATGTCGCGCACGGTGCGTTCGAGAATCTGGCGCGACTGGTACTCGACCAGAGAGTCGGGCAGCTCGAACTTGTGCGCGTCGGCCAGCTTCGCCATCAGCTCGTCGCGCAGGCGCTGATCCGACTCGAACGTCGCGCGCGCGCCCAACTGCTCGCGCAGCCGGTTGCGCAGGTCTTCGACCGACTCGACGCCCTCGCCTAAGCTCCGCGCCCACTCGTCGTCCGCCGCGGGCAGCTCCTTGCGGCGCACGGCCGTGACCGTCGCCGTGTACTCGATCTCCTTGCCCGCAAGCCCCTTGGACGAGAAGTCTTCCGGGTACTTCACCGTGAACGTGCGCACGTCGTCCGGCCGCACGCCCGTCAGGCTCTCGGCGAAGACCGGCAGCACGCCCTCGCCGCCGATCACAACGTCAACGTCCTCGGCCTTGATCTCCTCTTCCGACGGGGGGTCGATGTACTTGCCCGTGAAATCGACCGTGACCGTGTCGCCCTCCTCCGAGGCGCGATCCTCGACGGGCACGAGCGCGGCCGACTGCTCGCGAATCCCCTCGACGAACTCCTCGATCATCTCGTCGGTCACGCGCCGCGTGCGGCGCGCGGCCTCGATCCCCTTGTACTCGCCCAGGGAGACTTCGGGCAGCACCTCGACGTGCGCGTGGATGGCGAGCGGGGCCTCGCCCATCTTCGTCAGCCCCTCGCCCGGATCGAGGTGAATCTCCGGCTCGCCGATGACGTGGAGGCCCGACTCGATGATCGCCTCGTTGACCGCGCGCGGGACGAGCGCCTGCACCACATCGCCGCGAATCTCGTTCTTGAAGCGCGTGCGGACGACCGAGACCGGCGTGTGCCCTTTGCGGAAGCCCGGCACGTTGGCCTGCGCCGCGTAGCGGCGGCTCACCTGCTCCAGCTCGGCCCGCACCTCGTCGGCCCCGATCTCGATCTTCAACTCCTTGCGCGTCGGCGACACGTCAACGACTTCGGTTTTCATTCCTCGGTTAATCCTTCGCTCTGACGGTGAACAACAATACTGTCAGTTGTCAGTAGTCCGTTGTTAGAGCCTCTCAGGCTCGACGCCTACGACGGAACGCGAAGGCTTATCAGGCACAAACAACTGACAACTGACCACGGACTACTGACAACTTTATTGATGCCGGGGGCGGGACTCGAACCCGCACGCCTTTCGGCACGGGCTTCTAAGACCCGCGCGGCTGCCAGTTACGCCACCCCGGCGAAGAATCTCGATGCCCGGCGAAATTGGAAGGTTAAAGGATGGCCGCGGCGATGTCTAGCGAGTCTGCGGACGCCTCACAGGCGTTCGAGCGGCCAGATGTCAACGGTCAGTTCCTCCGCGTAGTGGAGCAGCGGCTCGCCCGCAGGCGTGGGCAGGCCGTGCGACTCGATCATGGTCGAATGGTAGGTGGAGACCTCGGCGGTGCTGAGCGGCCAGGGCGGGTGGTGGATGCGGCAGCGATAGACCGCGCCCTCGTGGACGGTGAGGAAGCAGTAGCGTTCGGTGAGGAAGAATTCGAGCGAGCCGGGCCGGGAGGCTCCGAGCGGCTGGCCGATCTTCCAGATGGCGTCGAAGATTGCGGGCGGCGCGCCGGCGTGCGTGCGGCGCGAGTGGTAGATGATCCGGTCGCCCTCCTGCTTGAGGCTGATGTCTGCGTTGTAGTAGGGGAGCAGGAAGAAGGTGCGCGCGCCCAGCACCGCGAGCGTGCTCGTGGCGTCGAGCGAGAGGAAGAGGACGCCGGGCACGCCCTTGTAATGGACGTAGGTGCGGACGTTCAGCTCGTGCATCTCGGAAAGACCGGGCACGGGCGGCAGGAAGCTCAAGCGCATCCCCCAGATGGTGAAGGGGACGACGGCGATCCAGGCCTCGCCGTCGTAGGTGTCGATTTCGAGTTCGGGGGGGACGGCCGCGCGCAGGCGCTCGGCGGGGATGCGCCAGTGCATGAAGAGGAGCTTGCCCCACGTCTGCCGCCCGATAGGCATCGAGTCGGGCCGCTCGCGGATCGAGAGCCGATCAATGTTGTCATCGTCGCCCATCTTCGTGTCCTCTCGAATCTGAATGGGAAACATTCTCGCGCAAAGTCGCGAAGGGCGCAAAGATAAAATTGTCAGTTGTCCGCGGCCGGTTGCCAGTTGTCCGAGCTTAAAAATTGACGCGCGCCGGTGTAACCGGGAGGCCGGGGCGGGCGTCACCAGTGACGATTAAACACGGCGACTGTACGCCGGGCCCGTTGTCGCCCGGTTGGGAGTTTGAATTACACTTGGCCGGGTCGGAGTCGGCGGGTTCGACCGCGCCGGAGGAGCCTACAGTGGAAAAAGTTTCCTGCCTGGGTCTGCCGAACTGCTACCGGCTGACGAACGGGACGGTCGAGGTCACGGTGGCGACCGACGTGGGGCCGCGCGTGCTCGGCTACGGCTTCGTCGGCGGCGAGAACGTCCTGGGCGAAGCGCCCGAGGCCGCGGTGACGACGGCCTTCGGCGACTGGAAGCCGTGGGGCGGCCACCGGCTGTGGGCCGCGCCCGAAGTGAACCCGCGCAGCTACGTGCCGGACAACGCGCCGGTCGAGTTCGAGTTCGAGGGCGAGACGAAGGTGCGCCTGATCGGGCCGACCGAAACGCAGACGTGCGTGCAGAAGGTCGTCAGCGTGACGCTCGACTCGGACGGCACGGGCGTCACCGTCCGCCACCGCATCACCAACCGCGGGCAGTGGGCCGTGGAGCTGTCGCTGTGGGCGATGACGATCCTGAACTGCGAGGGCGGGGGCGAGGTGATCATCCCGCAGGAGCCTTACCGCTCGTGGGGCCACCACGTGGAGCCTGCGCGCCCGCTCGTCCTCTGGCACTACACGGATTTGACGGACGCGCGCCTCAAGCTCGGCCGCAGGTTCATACGCGTGCGCGCGGACGACGACGCCGAAGACCTGCTCAAGATCGGCGCGCTCAACAAGCAGGGCTGGGCCGCGTACCTGCGCGGCGCGACGCTCTTCGTCAAACGCTTCCCCTACGAGGAGGGCGCGATCTACCCCGACTACGGTTGCAACACGGAGGCGTTCACCGCCCGCGCCTTCATCCAGCTCGAATCGCTCTCGCCCGTGCGCCGCATCGAACCCGGCCAGACGGCCTCGCACGAGGAGCGCTGGCACCTCTTCCGCGACTTCGACGCCGGCGCGACCGAAGACTCGCTCGAAGCCGCGCTCGCGGGCGTGCTGCCGCGGACGGAGATGTGAGAGTAGCTGTGAGCTATGAGCTATTAGCCCGAAGAGAAGGCGGGGCAATTGGTGAACTGCCCCACCTTCTGATATCCACTCGTCACCAACTGCCCGCCGCGGCTTGAGTGTTGACTTTACATGGGAACGGGCACGCACCCGACCGCGAATCAGCGTCCCTCTCTTCGAGAACTCGAATGGTTCCGAGGTCGTGTGCGCGGCGGGTGATCTGGCGCGCGGCCATCCAATTACCGCACTTGCGCGGGCTACCTCATCGGAACCCCCGGTTCTTAATCTCGTGCCCGCGCGCGGGTGATTAATCGCCGGCCCCGACGCGCAGCGGAACGGAGAGGAGGAGCGGGGCGCCGGGCTTCGAGCGGATGCGATAGAGTGTCTGCGGCAGAGAGTCCGTCTGCGTCAGCACCTGTTTCCCTTCGGCCGCCGCCCGCTCGCTCCTGGTCATCGCCGTGCCCGCGCCGCCGACAAGTTCGAGGTTGTCCACGACCGCGCCCCAACGCTTTTCGTAGGCGGCGACTTGAGCCTCGGGGAGTCTGAGCGGCCTGCGCCCGATGGTCAGTTCCGCGAGCGGCCGGTCGGTGATGAGCACCGTGAGGACTTCGCCCGCGTAGTCCGGGCGGCTGCCTTTCAGAGTGTAGTAGGGCGGCTCGTCTTCTGGCGCGGGGATTTCGACGACGCGCCCGGCCATCACTTTATTGTCGCCGCCGCGGATGGCGGTGGTGGGGAAGATAAGGTACGGGTCGCCGTAAGTCTTATCCGCATACATCTCGCGGTTGAAGACGTAGAGATAGCCCACGCGTGGCGCTTCAATCGTAATCTGAACGCGCTGCCCCTCCTGTAGAGGCGCGTCGGCGCTGACGCGTTCGGGCGTCCACTCGCCTTCGGCGTCGTGAACCAACTGCCGAACTTCGTCCGCGGGGGCGGAAGGGCGCAGACGCCAGACCGTGACGCCGACGACCGAGTCTCTCGCGGCCACGTACCTCGCCTCCGGCGCCTTCGGCGCGCCGACGCTCCTGTACCTGATTTGCCGGGTGCGATTCGCCGCCGTCTTCGCGGCGGGTCGCTTTTGCAGGAAGGCCGTGTCCCACAGCCCGCGCGTCGCGTCCTCGTCCTGCGTCGCGGAAGCCGCCCCGGCCATGCAGAGCAGGGCCGAACAGAGAGTGGCAAAGAATTGCCGCGCGTGGCGCGAGATGAGTGTTAAGGAGAGGCGGCGAGGCGCAACCGCGTTCGTACTGTTTCGCGCAACTGCTTTCGTGTGGCTTTCGGTGCTCATAGTTTCACCTCTCAACTGCATTCCCGATTGGCCGGCAGTGAACGCGCTCGCGCGGGAGGGCGCGCCACGCCTGCTCAGCGCCATTCGCCCTGGAGGGTGAAGGCGACCAGTAGTAAGGCGACTGCCACTGCTGTTGTCGCCAGAGTTCGACCTGCGCGGCGCGCAAGGCCGCCGCCGGTCGCTGCCCGTCACGCAGCATCCCCCTGTAAAATTTCTGCATCAGCTCGCTCGTCGCACGGTCGCTCACGCTCCACAGGCTCACCACCACGCGCGCCGCCCCCGCGTACATGAAGCCGCGCGTCAGCCCCACCAGCCCCTCGCCTTTAACTTCCTTGCCCAGCCCCGTCTGACAGGCCGAGAGCACCACGAGTTCCGCCGGCAGGCGCAGGTTGTAGATTTCGTTTACGCGCAGGAACCCGTCCTGCTTCCGCCCCTGTTCGTCCACGAGCGACAGGACGAGAGCGGACAAACTCGGGCGCTGGCTGTCGAAGTAGCCGTGCGTGGCGAAATGCACGTAGCGGTAACGCCCCAACTCCGGGGAGGTCGCGGTCGCGAGGTTCGCCTTGAAGCCGACGGATTTCATGCTGGCCTGCGCGGGCGCGACGGCGAGTATCTGATCGGCCTCGCGCAGGGTGAACGGCAGACGCCGGACGGCGAGCGTGCCCGCCGGGCCGTCGGACAGATGTTCGAGCAGGCGCGTGCTCGCGACTTCCGCGTAAGCTTTCTGGCCGATGGCCGGTGGCTGGTTGCGTGCCGACTTCACGCGCTCGTCGCCGGTCTGGAAGACCGGGTCGGCCAGCACCGCGATGCCGTTCGGCGCGGGCTTGCGTCCCGAGAGTTCACGGCGCTGCACGGCGAGGGTCGAGGCCGAGGGCAGGCTGATCACTTCGTGCGCGACGATGAGCGGCGGGCTGACTCTCGCGAGTTGTGCATTTTGATCGCCGTTAGCGGTCTGGCGATTGACCGCCGGCTCAGGCAGCATCGCAAAGGGGATGTACTGCAAAGCCCCGTCTGCCACGATCACCAGTCGCTTCGTGCCCATCTCGGAGGCGACGGGGGCGAGCACCATCCGGCTCAACTCGTCTGCCGCTTGCGGCAGACGCGCTTCGGCCTGCGCGATCCGCGCGCGCCGTTGTTCGACGCCCTCGCCCTTCTGCGGCGCGCGGCTACGCGCCGTCAGCAATTCGTAAACTTCCCGCGCCGCTCTCTCCACCTCCGCGTGCTTCGGGAGCTCGCGGCTCGTCACCGTGCTGTTCGTGACCGCCCACACGTAGCTGCGCTCTTCGCCCAGCGCGTATTCCAGCAGCAGCGTGTCCGCGTCGAGGACTTGCTGCTGAATCTCTTTCAGCTTGAGCGGCGGCGGCTGCACCAGCGCGGCGTAGCGCGGGCTGCTCCTGCGTATCTCGCCCTGCACGCGCTGGTACTCGACTTCCAGTCGATTGATCTCGCGGTTCAGCGCGGCGACCTGCTCCGGGGTGTTGCGCTGCGTCAGGCGTTGCGCCTTGGCGCCGAGCTGCCGCGACAGCTCGCGCTCGCGCGCCACGAGCGCAGGGTCAGCCCCCTGCCGGATGTCAACACGGGCTTCGGTTAGCAACTCCAACAGGTTTCGCGCGCGCGCGCGTTCGCTGACTTCGAGCGCGGCGATGTCGTGCCCTTCCGTGGGTTTCGTCCGGTGCAGCCCCATCAACAGGTCTATGTAGAACTGGTAGGCGTCCTGCCGCGACGCGAGGTAGGTGGCACGCATCTGGCCGCCGGTGACGCGGGCGCGCACCTGCTCGACGGATTCGAGCGCCGCCTCGATCTGTTTGCGCGCTTCGGAGAGGTTGCCGAGGCTGCTCTCCGCGCGCGCGATGCCTTCGAGGACGATGCCGACGCTGTTCAGATCGCCGACGCCCTGAAACATCGGGAGCGCGCGTCTGTAGTGTTCCAGCGCTTTGTCGGGCTGGTTCAGGAGGTTGTAAACGTAGCCGAGGTTGCTGAGGGAGATGGCCTCGCGGCGGACGTTGCCCGTGGCGTTTTGCAGCGGGAGCGCCTGCTGGTGAAACTCCAGCGCTTTCTCCGGTTGGCCCGACGTGGCGTAGGCGACGCCGATGCGGTCGAGCGTGTCGGCCTCGCGCCCGCGGTTGCCGAGTTCGCGCTGCATCTTGAGCGCCTGATTGTAGTAGTCGAGCGCCTGCTGCCAGTCGCCCAGCTTATAGTGCGAGTTGCCCATGTTGCTGAGCGACACGGACTCGCGATCCTTATCTTCGAGGGCGCGATATAGGAGCAGCGACTCTTGGAGATAACGCAAACCCTCCTGCGGCTCGCCGAGCACGTTGTAGGTGACGCCGATGTTCTGGAGCGCCAAAGCCTCCAGCCGCCGGACGCCGAGCGACTTGTGGATGGCGAGCGCCTGCTGAAAGTGGTCGAGCGCCTGCGGCCAATCGGCGACGTTGTAGTAGACCGTCCCGATGTTTGCGACCGCCGAGGCTTCCGCCGAGCGGTTGCCGCTTTCTCTGGCGAGAGCGCCCGCGCGGTTGAAGTGCTCCAGCGCCTCCTTCACGTCCCCCAGCAGGTCGCGCATCCCGCCGAGAAAAGTTTCGGCGGCGGCTTCCAGCCTTCGATCTTCGAGCGAGCGCGCCAGCGCGACGACCTGGCTGCCGGATTCCAGACCCCGGCGCGGTTCGTTCAACTGCCCGTAGGCGAAGCTGATGGACAGGAGCGCGAGCGCCTGCCTGTAAGTGTCCCCGGCGGCTTGATACATCGGCAGCGCCTGTTCAAATTTTCCAATGGCCGCGCGCCGGTCGGCGGCGGCGGAACTCCCGCGCAGTTTTCGTCCCTGCTCGAACAGCCTCTCGGCGGCGACGTGCTGCCGGTCGGTCGGCGTCGCCTCCCGCAGGACGAAGGGCTTGATCTCGTAGCGGCCGGTCGGGGCTTTGCTGCTCGGCGCGCGCACCTCGACGCGGTAATCGCCCGCGACTTCGGCGACGACGAGGATCGGCTCCGGGCCCCAGAGGTCGTTCGGGCTGTCGAAGACGGCGAGCTGCTGATTGTCGGGCGCGAACAGCGCCACTTCCAAGTCAACGCCTTTTTGTTCGACGAGCGCGTGCAGGAATTGCCCCGCCGCGAGGTTGACGAGGTAGGGGTGAGACTCGCCGCCTTTCAGCTCGCGCTCGACCGGAGAAAGGGCGGGCGGATTGTTCGCGTCTTGTCGAAGGAATTCTTCTGTCGCGCCATGAGGGCGTGAGATGCCCATCGGCGAACTCACGCGGGCAGGGGAAGATTGTCCCGGTGGCAACAGCGGGCCGCTGATGATGAGTGAGAAGAGCACGGCGACGACATTGATCGCCGGTGACTTTCGGCAAGCAGCCGCCTTGGTTGAAAATCGCGTCGGGCGTCGCGAGCGACCGAATAGATGCTCTCTCATAAACTCACCTTCGGGCGAGGGCCAATCGGCTGATTGATGGCGCATCAGACGCGCCGCGCGTCTGATGCGCCCTTGAAGGACGTTTGCTTCCGCGGCCTTGTCCTTACACTCACTTGGCAGAGTTGGAAGTCATGCGGCCATGATCTCAGTACGCGGAGTGCTCGCCTTCCGCGTCGCCCTCCTTGCCTTCCGCGCCCTCCGCGTCGTCCTCCTCGTCCTCGCCCACTCCGGCCTCCCACGTACCGGATTCTTGCTCGATGTTGGGTTTATTGTTGGACCAAGTCCCTCTCAGCAACCCAAACTGATTGTCAATGGTCAAACGCCATTCCCACTCCTGATCGGGGAAGGTGAAGTTAAAAATGATCGGGGCGGACAAGGAAGAACTCGAGGCCAGCACCCGACTGTTCGGCTGGGGGCTTTTGAAGTCCCAGCCGTACTCGAGGGGCACAAGGAGACAGCCAAACAATTTACTTCTCTCGTTACCCCCTTGCACGCTGCGAATAACCCAAGGCATTACACACCTCCATCGCTGTTGTCTCTCGTTTATGTCACGCCCGCCAGATGATTCGCGCCGGTATACTTAATCGAATCAGGGCGACAAATCATTGGCGAACACGGTGCGGTCGGGACGCGACTTCTTAATCGGCCCTCCCGCGCTTGCGGCCCTTGCTGGAAAATGGCTCGATCCTCATCCGCGCCTTCCGCCTCTTCACGCAACTCAAACACTGACGAAATGTGCCGGCCGCCGCAGGTCGGAAGGGCACGGATGATCGCCCGCGAGCTTCAATGATGTTGCAGCCTGACGACGTGCGCCAGTATGCCGCCCTTCGCGCGCACGCTCGTCTCGCGCCGCGCCTCGTCTTTCTCGACGGAAGGCTGGGCGGCCGAATGAGTCCTGAGAAATTCGCGCACGGCGCGCGCCTGCCCGGCGTCGGTGATCATGCCGCGGTCTTCGGGGTTGACGAAACGCTTCAGCGCCTCCAACTCCGGCTGGCTCTCCGCCGCCCAGACGAGCCAGATCAATTCCGTGCCTTCTTCCTCGTCAAACCGGAACCAGCCTTGACCCGGAATCTGTATTTCCTGATCCGGCGTCAGGCGCGCCGCGCCGCCGTTGGCGTTCGGGGAAGGGAACATCACGTTGAAAGACGCGTCAGCGCCCTCCGCCGCCGGCCTTTCGTTCAGGATGTACAGGTAGCCCTCCTGCGGGCTGCTGACGTAGAGACGCACGCGATAGTCTCTCTCGAAGTTGATCTCGCCGCCGAGTTTGAAAGGCTGCTGGTACGGTTTGTCATCGCGGTACTTCTGCACCAGCAGCGAGTAATTCAAAGCGCGCTCGGTCGGCGCCGTGGCGGCGGCGTGCGGCGTGGCGGCAGGCGCGGCGGGCTGCCGGTCGCGGAGCGCTAACATTCCGGCGGCCAGCAGGAGCAGGACGACGACGGCCACGAGGAGCAGGGCGTGCTTCTTGCCTCGCGGGTGGCCGGGTTGCGACGGCTGCGACGGCTCGCGCGCGGCGGGGCTGAGCCGCGTGACCGTCTCGGACTCGGTCGGCTCGGCGGGCAGCAGGGCGGTCGGTTGGTCGAGCGCGGTGGCGGGGCGTTCCTGTTCCGGCTGAAGCTTTAGTTGTTGCCGCAGGCTCTCCAACTCAAGCGCCATCTCGCCGACGTTTCCGTAACGCTCCGCGCGATCTTTACGCAGCGCCTTCGACACGATCCGCTCAAGCTCGGCGGGCACGTAGCCCGCCACAAGTGACAGGGCGGGCGGCTCGCGGTCGAGGATTGCGACGAGCACGTCGCTCGGAGTCGCGCCGTCGAACGGCACCCGCGCGGCGCACATCTCGTAGAGCACGACGCCGAGACTCCAGATGTCCGTCCCCGCGTCCAGCGTCTGCCCGCGCGACTGTTCGGGCGACATGTATCTGGCCGTCCCGATGACCAGGCCCGCCTGCGTCTTGAACAGGCGCTCGGTCGCCGCCTCGGAACCCGCCGCGGGGTGCTCGTGCGAGGTGAACTTCGCGATCCCGAAGTCGAGCACCTTCACGTAGCCGTCGCGCCGGATCATAATGTTTTCGGGCTTGATGTCGCGGTGCACGATCCCGGCCTCGTGCGCGGCAGAGAGGGCGGAAGCCGTCTGGATGGCGATGTTGAGTATCTCGTCAACTTTCATCCGCCCGGCCTTCAGGCGCTGGCGCAGCGTCACGCCGTCAATGAACTCGGTGGCGATGAAGTGGAGTGAGTCTGTGTGCCCGATCTCGTGGATGGTCAGGATGTTCGGGTGGTTCAGTTTCGAGACGGTGCGGGCTTCGCGCTCGAAGCGGCGTAGGCGGTCTTGCTCGCCGGCGAGCCTGGCCGGGAGTAGTTTGAGCGCGACCGGGCGGTCGAGCGCGGTGTCGCGCGCGAGATAGACCTCACCCATCCCGCCCGCGCCGAGCAGCGACTCGACCTCGTACCGGCCGATGCTCTCTCCGGCGGCGAGCGTGTCCTTGTCTTCGGCGGGAGCGTCTTCGTCGTCGGCGAAGAGCCGCGCCGCCACGTCCAGCGCCGGCGCCTCGATGAAGTCGCCGGTCTGCCCGTGCGCGATGAGCAGCGCCTCGACCTCGCCGCGCAGCTCTTCATCGTCCGGGCACGTTGCGCAGAGGAACGCCGCGCGCGCCGCCGGCGCGTGATCCAGCGCGGTGTCGAACAGGCTGTCTATTTGTTGCCAGCGCTCGGGGTTCATAAAAGACGTGATGGGCGGCCGGGCCGGACGGGCTGATCCCTCATCTGCTTCGTTCTCTCACTTTGTCAGGCGGATGAGGCGGCTGAAAGCTATCATCAAACCGGCAAAATTTTTGCCCGGTGGAGCTTTGCCTAACAGAACCGCTTGACGGGCGTTCTGTTGCGCAGGAAATTGTTCTGTTGGGCAAAATTTTGGGCGGAGGACGCCGTTGGCTGGCACGGGACGAAGCCTTTCTGAGTTGACGGGGCGGGGAGGTAGACCGCTTGGAAGTTTCGGGCAGGACTATACTCTATGCGCAAGGGGTCGTCCGTGCGGCAACACACATAGCGAGGACTTGTTGGGCAAGATCACGTTCCGTTGGGCAAAAGGCTTTCGTTAGGCAAAGCCGCCCGGTGGCCCGTCACGGCTTTGAGAGTTCGCGGTAGAGCCACGCCTTCGCCTTCGCCCACTCGCGCATGACGGTGACGGGCGCGACCCCCAGGACTTCCGCCGTCTCTTCCACGCTCAGGCCGCCGAAGAACTTCAACTCCACGATGCGGCATTTCCGCTCGTCAATGGCGGCGAGTTTGTTGAGAGCCTCGTCCAGGGCGAGCAGATCGGGGTCTTGCCGCGCCTGCGCGACGCTGCCCGCCTCGCCGAGCGTGACGCGGAGCGCGCCGCCGTCGCGCTTCGGCAGCGGGCGGCGGCGCGCGAAGTCCACGAGGATGCGCCGCATCATCTGCGCGGAGACGGCGTAGAAGTGTGAGCGGTTCTGCCAGCGCACGTTCTTCCAGTCCACCAGCCGCAGGTAAGCCTCGTTGACGAGCGCGGTCGTTTGCAGCGTGTGGCCGGGGCGCTCACGGCTGATGTAGCGCCGGGCGAGCCGCCGCAGCTCTTCATAGACGAGTGGCATCAGACGCTCCAAAGCGGCCTCGTCCCCGTCGCTCCACGCGACGAGTAGTTGCGTCACTTCATGCGTCGGGGGCGTCGCCATACGTATTGCGGGATGGCATGCGAGGTAGGTGTTTACGACTAACGGACGAGCCGGTAACATACCACACCCGCCGGAAACCGCCCAAAGATTTGTTGAAAGATTCGAGCGGTATTCTCGCGCGCGTGATAGGTTTTGCGCCCCGCTTCCGCCTTCGTAAGTGAGGGAGGTGGATTGCGATGCTGTGCCGCGAGTTTGAAGACGGGTTGAGCGATCACCTCGACGGGACGTTGCCGCCGGACGCCGGGCGGAGTTGCGCGGCGCACGCGCTTCGATGCGCCGCGTGCCGTGACCTGTTGGGCGCGATTAAGGCGACGCTGCGAGCCTGCCGCGCCAGCGCGCCGCCCGCGCCTTCGCGCGACCTCGAAGCCCGCATCCTGCAACAAACGCCGGGACGCATTCTTCAGTTTAACGCGCGCGACCTTTCGACCGCCGCGCGATTCAGAGCGCCCCCGCGTTGAAGGCGGCGCCCTGACGGACATTGGCTGTCTCAAAACTCATTCTTACGGCGCGCGGGCGAGGGACGCGAGTAACGTTCCATGTCGTTATTGTGATCGCCCGTCGATCCCACGGCCGGGTGGAGCGGGCCTGTGGTCAGGCGCGGCAACTCCACGCCGAGCGCGGCATGGCCGAGGGTCGAGTAGGGCGGGGCGCGCAGGTCAGTGCCGAGCAAGCGGAGCACAGAGGAGATGAACCCCTGCGCCGCGCGCAAGGGCAGGCCGGAGACTTCTCTCACCGCCAGTGCGCAGGCTCTACAATCGCAAGCTGCGGGCGCCGTATGCCTCGGCTTGCGTCTTAACTTTGCATAGGGGCTAACGGCTAAGAGCTATTCCTCACTTCGTCGGCTTCCAGACGTAGCTGCCGGTGCGGTCGATGTAGCCCTGCCGCCCGCCCGTCCAGACGCGCGCGAGGCCGCCGTTGAACCCTTGCGCGTTGTCGAACTGCGGGCGGATGACGACCCGGCCCGTCCGGTCGATGAAGCCGTACTTGCCCGACTGTTTGAAGAGCGCCAGCCCCTCGCTGAAGCCCGACGCCCAGTCGAACTGCGGCGCGACGACGGGGCGGCCGCCCTTGTCGATGAAGCCGAACTTGTTGTTGGTGATGACCGGCGCGAGGCCTTCGGCGAACGAGCCGACGTAGCCCGGCTGGATGGGGACGACCGGCTCGCCGCGCTTGTTGATGGTCGAATACTTGCTGCCGACGGCGACGCTCGCCAACCCCTCGGAGAAGTTGTAGGCGTTGTTGTAGCGCGGCGGGATGACCATCTTGCCAGCGCGGTCGATGTAGCCGTGGAGGTTGCCGACGACGACGAGCGCCAGCCCCTCGGAAAAGCTCGCGGCCTTGTCGAACTGCGGCTTGATACGGACGCGCCCTTGCTTGTCTATGAAGCCGTACTTTCCGTTCTGCTTGACGAGCGCCAGCCCCTCCTCGAAGTTGCGCACCGCCTCGTACTCTGTGTTGATGACGATCTTGCCGGCCTTGTCGATGAAGCCGAAGCGGGGCGGCTGCGCGGAA
The DNA here is from genome assembly GCA_035295985.1 of Pyrinomonadaceae bacterium. Classification (GTDB taxonomy): domain Bacteria; phylum Acidobacteriota; class Blastocatellia; order Pyrinomonadales; family Pyrinomonadaceae; genus JAIVGV01. Next base: position 17,413 of record DATHBT010000072.1, read on the forward strand.
GTCTGCACGGGCGCGAGGCCGTCCGTGTAGTAGCCGGCCACGTCAACCTGCTGGAGCATGTTGACCGTGCGGCCGGTCTTGTCTATGTGGCCGCGCTCCGCGCCCTTCTTCACGTAGGCCAGCCCCTCGGAGAAGTCCCACGCCGCGTCGTACCGCGGCTCGACCACTATGCGGCCGGCGCGGTCGATGTAGCCCCACTTGCCGTTCTGCTGCACGGGGTAGAGCGGCGGCGCTTCGCGCTTGCGCTCCTGCGCGGGCGCGCGCGGCAAGAACAGCGCGAGCGCGACGAGGCAGGCCGCCGTCACGCTCGCGCGCTTCCACCCTCTGACGTTTGGCATCTTTCGAGTTTCGCCGCCGCCCCGGTTCGGGGCTTCGGACTCCGCGGGAAGAGTTGCGGCCGATCTTCTGATTGAGACTTGCGGCGCGGGCCGCTACAGGCACGTAAGATATTGCCGCGCGTCGCCGCGCGTCAAGAGAGGGAGTCAGGGTGCGGAGTGCGTCAGCGTCCGCCCGCTTCGGCCGACACGAACCCGCGCAGGCGCGCGCGTATCTCGTCGCGGACGCGGTGGAAGACCGAGAGGCGCGCCGCCTCGTCGCCCACGGCCGCGGCCGGATCGTCGAAACTCCAATGCAGGCGGCGCGTCGCGGCGGGGAAGACGGGGCACTGCTCGCGCGCGTTGTCGCAGACGGTGATGACGTAGTCGAAACTCTGTCCCACGAACTCATCGACAGACTTCGAGCGCTGGCCCGCGATGTCGATGCCCAGCTCGCGCATCGCCGCGACCGCTTCGGGGCGCACGCCGGTCGGACTCACGCCCGCGCTTTCGACCTCGAAGCGCGCGCCGCCGTCGTGGCGGAGCAGCCCCTCGGCCATCTGGCTGCGCGCCGAGTTGCCGGTGCAGAGTATGAGAACCCGCTTCGGTTCGGACATGAGATCAGTCTCCTTTGACTAACTGCCCGGCCGTCGCTGCCGGACGGCCCACGTTTAGCTGCCGAAAAGTTTCTCACTCCTCCGCGCCCTCAGCGTGCGGCATGACGACTTCGCCCGCGTCGCGCGGGAGAGGGGGTGCCAGCCAGCGGAAGAGGAGCGTGGCCGCCGCCGCGCCGAGGAGTTGGGCTGCGACGAAGCCGGGGGCGTCCGCGGGCCGTATGCCGGAGAAAGTATCTGTCAGCGAGCGCGCGACTGTGACGGCCGGGTTGGCGAAAGAGGTCGAGGACGTGAACCAGTAGGCGGCCGTGATGTACGCGCCGACGGCGAACGGCGTGGCCTCCGCGCGCAGGCGGGCGCACCCCCAGACGACGGAGAGCAGGCCGAACGTGGCGACGAACTCGCCGAAGAGTTGGCCCGCGCCCTCGCGCGCGTGGCGCGAAGCAGAGAACAGAGGCTCGCCGAACATCAGGTGCGCCGCCGCGACCCCCACAAGCGCGCCCGCGAACTGGGCCGCGAGATAGCCGGCCGCGTCGCGCCGCGAAAGACCCCGTTGCGAGGCGGAGGCGAGCGTCACGGCCGGGTTAAAGTGCGCGCCGGAGACGGGGCCGAACGCCAGGATGAGGGCGACGAGCGCCGCGCCGGTCGCGATGGTGTTGGCGAGCAGCGCCAGCGCGACGTTACCCGAAGCCAGCCGCTCGCCCATGATCCCTGAGCCGACGACGGCCGCGAGCAGCATCGCCGTGCCCACGGCCTCGGCCGCCGCGCGCCGCGCGAGGTCGGCTATCGCATCAGCGCGGCGCGTCTTCATCTGCGCGCGCCCCGGTCGCCTTGGGCGTCGCCGGCCGCGCCCAAATTCAGCCGCATGAAGACTGCCGAGGAGCAGCGCGGCAGATTCCACTCCGGCGAGCCGGCGAGTTGCGCGTCGTAGTCCCCGCGCGCGGCCTCACGGAAGCCGAACTTCGCGGCGAAGAAGTCGCGCGCCGTCGTGGTCAGGAGCACGACTTCGCTAATGCCCTCGGCGCGCGCGAGTTCAATCAGGGCCGCGGTCAGACGCCTGCCGAGGCCCGTGCCCTGAAGCTCAGGCGCGACCGCGACTGATCGGAGCAACGCGATCTCACCATGACGCTCCATCCCGACGCAGCCGACGACGCGGCCCGTCGCTTCGCGCGCGACGAGGAAGCCGGGCAGGTGTTCGGCCACGCCCTCGCGCGGCAGCCGGACTGAGTCGAGCAGCGACAGCAGCTCCGGAAGGTCTGCCGCCGCCGCCCGCTCGATTGTCGCCTGCCCGCCTACAACTTGTGACATCAGATCGCCAACCTCGATCGCTAATCTCGCACGGCGTCGTCAACTCTTACGCCGGCTTGACGGCGAAGACCTTCACGCTCGCGGCGTAGTCGTTGACGCTGTGGCGCGCGAGCAGTTCGCTGAGGCCGCCGTGAACCGCCTGGTCGGCCGCCGGGCCGCAGCAGGAGTAAGACCCGGAGGAGATGCGCTCGACGCTCGCGCCGCCCTTCGTCTCACTCGTCGCGGCCGGCGCGCAACAGCCGGCGGAGTCGGCGACGGGCAGCGACTTCGCACCCGCCTTCGCAGTCTCATCGGCCGCTACGGGCGAGCAGCAGCCGGACTGGCCTTCGACCTGCGAGTAGGCGTTCAGGTCCGCGCCCGAGTCGACGACGGCGACCTCCGAGAAGCCGGCCTCCGCGAGCCACCGCCGGTAGTCCTCAATCGTGATCGCGCCGGCGATGCAGCCGACGTAGGCTGCCACGTCCGAGGCGATCTCGGCGGGCAGCGGCTGCTTCAAGGCGATGTCGCTGACGGCGAGGCGTCCGCCCGGCTTTAGCACGCGTGCGATCTCGCGGAAGACCGCGCGCTTGTCGGGCGCGAGGTTGATTACGCAGTTGCTGATTACACAGTCCGCGCTCGCGTCGGGCAGGGGCAGGTTGTCAATCGTCGCCAGGTGGAACTCGACGTTCGCGGGCGCGCCGCCCTCGCGCCGCTCGGCGTTGCGCCGCGCGAGTTCGATCATCTCCGGCGTCATGTCGATGCCGATGGCGCGGCCGGTCGGGCCGACCTTCGCCGCGGCGAGGAACACGTCTAATCCGCCGCCCGATCCGAGATCGACGACCGTCTCGCCCTCGCGCAGGTTGGCCGTCGCCGTGGGGTTCCCGCACGACAGCCCCATGTTCGCCCCGGCCGGGATGGACTGTAACTCCTCGGCCGTGTAGCCGAACGCCTCGGCCACGGCGCGCACCCCCGCGTGCTCGCTCGACAGCCCGCTCTTCGCCGTCTCCGCGTAACGCGACCGCACCGCCTCGATGATCTGCGACATTTTCGTGCCCTCTTTCTCCGGGCAAAATTTTTCAGTTCCGCCCGGTGGAACGTCTGTGATATATTCGCTTCCGCGAATGTGAGGGCAGCATAGACGAAGAGGACATATCTGTCAAGACATATTTGTTAAAAAATATCGGAGGGCCTGTTTCGTGGGGAAAAAGGGGGCGGATGCGGAGTTGCTGTTCAAGGCGTTGGCCGACGCGACGCGGCTGCGGCTGCTGAACCTGATGGGTACCGACGAGGTGTGCGTCTGCTTCTTCGTCGAGGTGCTGGGCGTGAGCCAGCCGAAGATTTCGCGCCACCTGGCCTACCTGCGCCGTGCCGGCGTGGTGGAGGCGCGCAGGGAGGGGAAGTGGATGCACTACCGCGTGGCGGAGCCTGAGGACGAGGGCGCGCGGCGCGTGCTGCGCGAGGTGCTCGCGTGGCTGGCGGAGGATCGCGAGCTGGGCCGCGACCGCGAGCGGCTGGTCAAAATCTGCTGCGCGCCGCAACTGCCCGTCCAACTACAGAGCGCGCCGCGCCCTTCGAGCCTGTCATCATAAATTGCGGAATGCGGATTTCGGATTGCGGATTAGAAGGCAAACTGCTTTTCAATCCGAAATCCGCATCCCGCAATTGAAAAAAGTTGCGCCGCGACTGGCCTTGCGGCTCGTCGCGGCGCAACCCGTTTACTCCTGAAAACCGCCGAAGCGATTAGGGGAGCGGCGTCTCCGGCATGTACACGCCCTGAGCCGCCTGACTTGTATTCCGGTCGTTACCGCCGAGCGGTCGGCCGCAGTCACCGGTCGGCGCGCGATCAGCTTGCGCTGAGTCGTTGTCACTCCCGTAGGAAGTTGGAGCGCCGTTTGGTTTTTGTTCTGGTGGCTTTCCTCCACCGCCGGTCTACGTTCCGGTCTGAACGACGCCCGGCCCGAAGGCCGCGCGACTAACGCTTCCCAGAGGCCGATCATTTCCTCCGGGCGCCACCCGTTTTTATCCGGGCGCTTCGGGCGAGCCTGCCGACTCGGCCCTAGCCGGCCTTTCGGCCGCGGCGCGGGGCGTAAATAACGACGACTATAAATCCGCTCTGTCGTCGCCCTCGGACGGCGCGTCACCGCCTCCGTCCGCCTCTCCCCTCGCCGGTCACGACCCCCTTGAGGATCGCGACAGGGCGGGCAAGATACACTCACACAGATAACCTGTCAATAGGTTTTCGAGACGCGCGGCGGAACTTTTTCAGAAAGCGTTCGCCTGTGGAAATTTGTACGCCTGTGGAAAACTATAAATGAATGACGGGGGCGCGACGAAGGAGACAATTCCGTCGTCGCGCCCCCGTCATTCTTCTACTTTCCGTAGCCGTTAAGCGGACGCGGCGCGCGTCCGGCCGCCGGCGTCAGGCTGCTGCCCGGAGCTGTTCGCGCGGATGGCCGAGCCGTCAGTGTCGTCGTTGGTTTTGGCCGCGCCCTCGCCCGCGCGTCTGGTGAAGTTGAAGAGGTTCGGGCTGAGCAGCGCGGTCAGCGCCAGCCCCGCGCCGACGAAGACGGCGGCCGTGATGAACGGGTGGATCGCGGCCTTCGTGTACACGCTGCTCTCGGCGACGTGGCCGTCGTAAGCGCCGCGCTCGGCCAGCTCGCCCGAAGCCTTGTGGAGTCCGCCCTCGCGGTCTGCGCGCGGGAGCTTGCCGCTGCGCTGAATCCGCGGCATCGTCGCCTCCATCACCCTGTCGGTCAGGCGCGGCGCGTAGTTTCCAGAAGCGGAGATGGCCTTGCCGCCCGCGCCGACGAACAGGTCACGCACCGCGTTCTCGCAGCAGTGCAGGATCGCCTCGGCCACCGTCTCCGGCGCGTAAACCGGCGGCGGCACGGTCGGCTCCGACTCCATGTAGTTCTTCGCGTGCTGCGTGTAGGGCGTGTCGATCCCCGAAGGCTTGATGAGCGTCACACTGACGGGCGCGCCCTCGGCTTCGAGTTCCATGCGCAGCGCGTCCGTAAAACCTTTGACGGCGTGCTTCGACGCGCTGTACATGCCCTGGACGGGGATGGCGCGGTCTGAGAGGGTGGAGCCGACGTTGATGATCGCGCCGCCGCGCCCGCGCAGGTGGCGGGCGGCCACCTGCGAGCCGTAAACCACGCCCCAGAAGTTGGTCTCGAAGAGTCGCCGGTGATCCTCGTTCGAGATTTCGAGCAGGTTGCCGTAGATGGAGACGCCCGCGTTGTTGATCCAGGTGTCGAAGCCGCCGAAACGCTGCTTGGCGGCGACGGCGATGTGGTTCACGTCGCGCTCGTCGCCCACGTCGGCGACGACGTAGATGGCCTCGCCGCCCTCCCGTCTGATCTCTTCGGTCAGACGCCGCAGCGCGTCCTCGGCGCGCGCGGCCAGGACGAGACGCGCGCCCCGCCGCGCCGCCATACGCGCCGTCACCAGCCCGATGCCGGACGACGCGCCGGTGATCACGATTGTCTGGTCGCTCAGCTTCTTCAGTTGCACTCCCATCACTTCCCCCTCGTCTGTCCTGTCGTCTGAGACGAACGTCGCCTTAAAATTTTTACGGCCCGCGCCGCCGCCGCCGGCTCACCCTCACCGCATCCTGCGGTAATCGACCATCAGGCAGCGATCCTGCACGACCTTGATGCCGGCGCGCGCGAGGCGCTCGGCCGCGCGGCCGTTGCGGATGCCGGACTGGAACCAGACCGCCTTCGGCCTGGCGGCGAGGATGTCTTCGAGGTGCGCGTCGATGTCCTCGGCGCGGCGGAACACGTCCACGATGTCGATCTCGCCCGGCACGTCCGCGACACTCTTGTAGGTCTTCTGCCCGAGGATCGTCTCGGCCTCCGGGTGGTGTACTGGCACGGGGATCACTTCGAGGCCCATCGAGTGGAGCGCGTGCGGCACGTAGAAGGCCGGCCGCATCGAGTGCTCTTCGGTGCGCATCCCCAGCACGGCGACGCGGCGCGCGCCGCGCAACAACTCGGTCAGACTTTGCGAATCTTCGATCAGGTTATCCCGCCAGTTTTCGCCCTCGCCCGCCGTACCGGCCGTCGTACTCATCGCCCCTTCACCTCACCTCAGAATTACGGACTGGCAGAGACGCGGCGACGCGGGGACGCGGAGAAGTTGAGTCAACAAGACTCCCGCGTCTGCGTGTCTCCGCGTCGCCCACTCCCTTCTCCGATCCGCAATCATCTAATTGCCTTGCGGGTTGTTCGCGCCGCGCACCTCGTTGTTGTGCGCGCCCTTCTCGGTCTCGCCGCTGATCTGATCCTCCTGCTGGCCGCCGCGCGACTGCTTGATGGCCTGCTCGGCCGTCGTGTCCTGCGCGACGGGCGCGCCCGCCTGCGCCGCCGCGGCCACGGCGTTGGCCTTGCGCTCCTGCGGCCCCTCCGGCCCGTTCGACTGTTGCCTGTCGTTATTCTGCGCCATTCCCGATTTCCTCCTCGAAGATTACAAGTTCGGGCCTCGACGGCCGGCGCGCGTGGCGCGGGAAGCGTACAGGGATGTAGCCCAACGATACGTGCCCCGGCGGGACGCCGCGCCCTTTCGCGCCGGTTTTCGGCCCCGCTCGTTTGTGGAAGCAACGCAGATGCCAGTTCGGACGCGGCGCGCCGGGCCATGTTGAGGGCCGGCGCGTCCGGGGCGAGAAGGCGGGACGTAAAAAGTTTGAAACGGGGGCTTGACTCTGTAGTCACGTACAGGGTTTATGATGTTCATGCCATGACGAAGACGGTGACGAAAGCGGTGGAACAGGGGCGGGCGGAGCGGAGGCGGGCGCTCAGAATCGGCGAGCTGTCGAAACTCTCCGGCGTCGGAATCGAGGCGCTCAGGTTCTACGAGAAGAGCGGGCTGCTGGATCGGCCGGCGCGCACCGAAGGCGGCTACCGGCTCTACGCGGAGGAGACGCTGGACAGGCTCGCCTTCATACGTCGCGCGCAGGTGCTCGGCTTCTCGCTCGCGGAGATCAAGCAGATCATCGCGGAGCGGCGCGAGGGCGGAAGCCCCTGCGCGCACGTCCGCGAGATCGTGCGCGGCCGGCTCAAAGAACTCGACGAGCGCATGGCCGAGATGCGCCGCTACCGGCGCGAGCTGGCCGGCGCGCTCGCCGAGTGGGACGCGGCCGGCGACGCCGAAGGGCACATCTGCGGTCTCATCGAAGGCACGGAGATCGAGCACGCGCCGGCCAGGGAGCGCGGCATCGCCGCGAGACGGAAGGTGAAGAGATGAGCGAGAGTATCAAGACTGAGAAGGCGGGCACGGCGACGGCCGTTGCCGAGCCTGCGACGAAAACCGGCTCGACGCCCGATGCGGTTAACACGAAGACCGGCGCGGCGGGAGGGGCGGAGGCCGAGCGGATCGATCTGCCCGTGACGGGGATGACTTGCGCGGCCTGCGCGCGGCGCATCGAGCGTGGGCTGGCGCGCCAGCCGGGCGTCGCCCGCGCCGCCGTCAACTTCGCGACGGCGCGCGCGACCGTCGAGTACGACCCGGCGGTGACGGACGGCGGCCGGCTAGTCGAGACGATCCGCGAGACGGGCTACGACACGGCGGGCGCGGCGCGGGCCTCGTTCGTCGTTGACGACTCGGCGCGGCCCGCCGGATCGGGGCAGCAGTTGGAGAAACATCTGAAGGCATTGCGCGGCGTTGTCGGCGCACACTTCAACCTCGGCACGATGGAGGTCAGGGTCGATTACCTGCCGAACGAGGTGGACGCGCGCGCGGTGCGCCGCCGCGTGGAGGAGTTCGGCTACCGCGTGCGCGAGGCCGCGGGCGAAGACCCGGCCGGGGCGGAAGACGCGCAGGAGGCGGCACGCGCTGAGGAGTACAGGAGCCTCCGCAGGAAGTTCTTCGTCGCGGCGCTCCTGTCGCTGCCGGTGCTCGTCGTGGCGATGTCGCACGGGCGCGTCGAGTTCCTGAACTTCGCCGGCTCGAACTGGTTTCAGTTGGCGCTCACGACGCCGGTCGTCTTCTACAGCGGCGCGCAGTTCTACCGCGGCGCGTGGGCCGCGCTGCGCCACCGCTCGGCCGACATGAACACGCTCATCGCCACGGGCACGGGCGCGGCCTACCTCTACTCGGTCGCCGCGACCGTCGCGCCGCACCTCTTCGCGGCGACGACGAACAGCGCGGCCGGTCATTCGGCGGCGGGGGCGCACATGAGTGCGCCAGTCTATTTCGAGGCGGCGTCGGTCATCATCGCGCTGATTCTGCTCGGCCGGCTGATGGAGTCGAGCGCGAAGGGGCGGACGAACGAGGCGATCCGCCGCCTGCTCAAGTTGCAGCCCAAGACTGCGCGCGTCGTGCGCGACGGGCGCGAGGTTGACGTGCCCGTGGAGGAAGTGGCGGTCGGCGATCTGCTGGTCGTGCGGCCGGGCGAGCGCATCCCGGTGGACGGTGTCGTAGAGGAAGGCGCGTCGGCCGTGGACGAGTCGATGCTGACGGGCGAGAGCATGCCGGTCGAGAAGGCGGCCGGCGCTCAAGTTTTCGGGGCGACGATCAACAAAACCGGCTCGTTCACGCTGCGCGCGACGAAGGTCGGACGTGAGACCGCGCTCCAGCAGATCATCCGGCTCGTCGAAGAGGCGCAGGGGTCGCGCGCGCCGATTGCGCGGACGGCCGACGTGGTGAGCGGCGTCTTCACGCCCGTCGTCATCTCGATAGCGATCATCACGTTCGTCGTCTGGTTCGTCGTCGCGCCTGAGGAGACGCGCTTCACGATGGCGCTCGTCAACTTCGTCTCGGTGCTCATCATCGCGTGCCCGTGCGCGCTGGGGCTGGCGACGCCGACGGCGATCCTCGTCGGCACGGGGCGCGGCGCGGAGCACGGCGTCCTCTTCAAAGGCGGCGAGGCCCTGGAAGCCGCCCGCAGCCTCGACACCGTCGTGCTCGACAAGACGGGCACGATCACGCGCGGCCGGCCCGTGCTGACGGACGTGATCGCCGCGGCCGGCTTCGACGAGAACGAGCTGCTGCGGCTCGCGGCCGTCGCCGAGCGCGGGAGCGAACACCCGGTCGGCGAGGCAATCGTGCGCGCGGCTGAGGAGCGGGGCCTGCGGGCCGGCGGTCGCGCCGCGCGGTTCAACGCGGTCGCCGGGCACGGCGTCGAGGCCGAGGTCGAAGGGCGGCAGGTGCTGATCGGCAACCCGAAACTTCTGCGCGAGCGCGGCGTCGTGAACGGTGATTCAAACGATGGAAACGGAGCAGGGCGCGGGGGGTTCGACGCGCGCGCGGCTGCACTTGCCGGAGAAGGGAAGACGGCCGTCTTCGTCGCCGTCGGCGGGCAATTCGCGGGCGTGCTCGCCGTGGCGGACGAGATCAAGCCCGAGTCTGCCGAGGCCGTCCGCGTGCTGCGCTCGCAGGGTCTCGAAGTCGTGATGGTGACGGGCGACAACCGCAGCACGGCGGAAGCTGTCGCGCGCACGGTCGGCATTGAGCGGGTGCTCGCGGAGGTTCTGCCCGAAGGGAAGGCGGCGGAGATCGGACGGCTCAGGGGCGAGGGGCGGCGCGTGGCGATGGTGGGCGACGGCATCAACGACGCGCCCGCGCTCGCCGCGGCCGACGTAGGGATAGCCATCGGGACGGGCACGGACGTGGCGATTGAGGCTTCGGACGTGACGCTGGTCGGCGGCGACCTGCGTGGCGTCGCGACGGCCGTTGCGCTCGCGCGCGCGACCGTCCGCACGGTCAGGCAGAATCTGTTCTGGGCCTTCGTCTATAACGCGCTCGGCATCCCCGTCGCGGCGGGCGTGCTCTACCCGCTGACGGGCTGGCTGCTCTCGCCGATGCTGGCGAGCGCGGCCATGTCTCTGTCGAGCGTGTCGGTCGTGGCTAACAGTCTCAGGCTGCGCCGTTGGCGCGCGGCATCAGGGAGGGTTTGAAGATGGATACGGTCGAGATCGCAGTCGTGGTCGGCGGGGCGGCGCTGGTGCTGTTCCTGCTCTGGTTCTTCTTCGGCGAGCGCGAGGCCGTCGCGGCTGCGGCGGGCGCAGGCGGCGTGCAGGAGATCGACATCACGGTGCGCGGCGGCTATTCGCCAGACCGCGTCGTGGTGCGCGCCGGCACGCCAGTCCGCCTGAATTTTTATCGCGACGAGACCTCCTCGTGCAGCGAGAGCGTCGTCTTCGGCGATTTCGGCGTCGCGCGGCAACTGCCGGCCTTCAAGAAGACGGCGGTCGAGTTCACGCCCCGCGAGCCGGGCGAGTTCACTTGGACGTGCGGCATGAGCATGATGCGCGGCAAGTTGGTCGTCCAATGAAAAACAGTACGTAGTCAGTTGTCAGTGGTCAGTTGTTTGAGCCGGCGCAACTTGACGCCTAAATTGTGGGCGGCCGGTTCGTCCGGCACGGACAACAGACAACTGACCACGGACAACTGACAGCCCGCAAAGAGTCGAAACGACTCCGGCCCGCCGCCCGTTTGAGACGGCGGGCGCTTTTTTTTTGTAACTTTCCGCCCGCCCAACTGTTTTTAGGGGTGTAGCGTGGTTTATGGCGAGCCGTGACGAAGAGTTCGCGAGGTTCTTCGATGAGTTTTACCCGAGCCTCTGCCGCTTCCTCGAATGCCTGCTCGGCGGGCGCGGGGCGGCCCGCCAGACCGCGCAGGACGTGGCCCAGGAAAGTTTTTTGCAGCTCCACCGCACGGGCCTTGAAAATTTACCCGAAGGCGAGGCGCGCTTCTGGCTCTTCCGCGTGGCGCGAAATCTGGCGCTCAACGAGCTGAACAAGCGGCAGACGCGCCACCGCCTTTTTGACAAAGTCGCCAGCGCCTTCCGCGCGCACGTGCCGGGGCCGGAAGAGGAGTTCGAGATGGCCGAGCGCAGACAGAGGGTGCTTGAGATGCTGTCGCTCCTGCCCGAACACCAGCGCACGGCGCTCCTGCTGAGGGAGCAGGAGGAGATGAGCTACCGCGAGATCGCAGAGGTCTTGGGCGTCTCCGAGGCGAAGGTGAAGGTTGACGTGTTCCGCGCGCGGACGAGCCTGAGGGAGAAGTGGGGGCGCAGGGAGGCGGCGCTCGCAGCGCGCGGGCAGGCGGGTTGAACCAGCGGGGGTAGGGGTGAGTGAGATGAGGAACTGCGACTGGACAGAGAAGGTCTCGCTGCTGATCGACGGCGAACTCGGCTCGGAAGAGGCGAACGCGGTCGAGACGCACCTCGGCGACTGCTTCGCGTGCCGGATGGCCCGCGAAGACTTCCTGCTGTTCCGCCACCGCATCAGCTCCTACCAGCCGGACATCAACCTGCTCGCGCAGCGCGAGGCGCTTCGCAACATCCTCGCGGCGGGCCGCGCCGACAATTCAACCGCCGACCCCGCGCTCGCATCGCCCGCTGTCGGCCGTCGCTTCAGCTTCGCCGGACTGTTCGCGCTGCCGAGCCTCAACCCCGGACTCGTCGCCGCCTCCGTTCTCGTCCTCGTCTGCGTCGTCGCCGGCCTTCTGATGCTGCGCGGCGACTCCAAGCCCGAACAGGTCGCGACGAACCCACAGACCGCGCCCGCGCCGCCGAGCACGAGCGCGCCCGTCGCGTCTCCCGAACGGGCAGGACGGACTGACGGCCAAGGAACTGTCAACTCAGGCGTCGTTGATCCTACCGGCGGGCCCGGGCACATCGAGGTCGTGAAGATCAGGCCGAAGGGCGTCGGGTCGAACGAACTCGTGAAGGGCTTCCAGCCGAAGGGCGTGGGCGGCACCAACTCCGGGGACAAGTACAGGCCGAAGGGCGCGACCGACATAGACGCCCGCGCGGGGCGCGAGGAATCGGCGAAGCTGCCGCGCGAGGTGTTGGACATTCCGTTCGTCATCCCGCCGCGCGTTGACGTGGAGGCGCTGGAATTCAGCGAGGCGGAGGTCGCGTCGGGCGTCGTGACGGGCCGCGCCGACGCGCCGACGGGACTGAGCACCGCGCGCCACGCCGAGCAGGCGCAGAACCTGCTGCGCTCGTTCCGCAACGCCAGCGCGGCCGACGCCTCCGACCTCGCTTACGAGCGCGAACGCTCGCAGGAGCTGCTCTACCAGAACATCGTGCTCCGGCGCGAGGCGGCGCGCGGCGGCAAGACCAGCGTCGAGGCCACGCTCAGCCAGTTGGAGACCATCCTGCTCGACATCGCCAATTTGCCCGAAAAGCCCGCGAGCGAGGACGTGCGCTCGATCAAGAACCGGATGGAGCGGAAGAACATCGTCGCGATGCTACAGGTCGCGGCGCGCGACTGAAGACCGACAGCGAAGACCGACAGTAAGGAAGTTCATTAACAGCCATGATGAAAGCGTTCACATTCATTCTCAATACGAGGCGCGGCCGCGCCGCGGCGGCCTCCGCGCTCGCGGCCGTCGTCCTCTCGGCGTCGGCGGCCGTCTCGTCAGCGCAGAGTTTCCGCGACAGCCTGCGCGGCTTCGCGCAGGACGGCAACACAGCCAACGCCTCGCCCTCGGCCCGACTGCTCCGGCAGGGGCGCGACCTGATCTCCGAGGAGAACTGGACGAAAGCCGCCGAGACCTTGCGCACTTTCCTGACGCAGTACCCGCGCGACCGCGAGGCCGACGCCGCGCTCTATTGGTACGCCTACGCCCTCAATAAGCAGGGCGACAGGGCGGGCGCGGAGAAGATGCTCAAGCAGTTGCTCGTCGCTCATTCCCGTTCGAACTGGGCCGACGACGCGCAGGCCCTGCTCGCCCAGATCGACCCGAAGTTCGCCGACACGCTCCGCGAGACGCAGAACTGCGAGCTGAAGGTGGTCGCGCTCCAGTCGCTCTTCGAGAACAGCCCCGAGCGCGCGATGGAGTACGTCCGCCAGGTGCTCGTCGCGCCCGAGACGCCGCGCTGCCGGCTCAAGGAGGCCGCCGTCTCCCTGCTCGCCAACCACGGCGGGGCGCAGGCCACGCCCATCCTGCTTGAGATCGCGCGCAACCAGCAGGCCGACCCTAAGATCAGGCGCACGGCCATCCACCGCCTCGGCGAGGAGGGCGGCCCCGCGGTGTTCGACGAACTCGCGCGCCTCTACGACGCCGAGCGCGACCAGAAGATCAAGGAGCAACTGCTCCACGCCTTCGGCGACACGAAAGACCCGCGGGGCCGCGCCAAGCTGTTGCAGATCGCGCGCACCCCGACCGAGTCCGTCAGCGTCCGCCGCCGCGCCATCCACTCACTCGGCGACCGCGCCGACTCGGCCTACGACGATCTGATCCAGATTTACAACGCGGATCAGAACCTCGAAATCCGCCGCCAACTCCTCCACGCCTTCTCCGACATGAAGGACCCGCGCGGCATGCAGAAGCTTCTGGAGATCGCCCGCGGCACGTCGAGCGAAGGCGTCGAGCTGCGCCGCACGGCCATCCACCACCTCGCCGACAAGAACAGCGAGGCCCACGTTGACGAGCTGATGCGAATCTTCGAGACCGATCCGAGCGTGGAGATCAAGCGGCAAATCCTGCACGCCTTCTCCGACATGAAGAGCGCGCGCGCCCGCGCGAAGGTCGCCGAGGTGGCGCGCGGGCAGAACTTCCCCGTCGAGCTGCGCCGCGCCGCCATCCACCACTTCCTCGACGGCAGGGACGACGCGCAGTCTGTCGATGTCGTCATCTCGCTCTACGACGCGGAGCGGTCGGTCGAGATCAAGCGGTCTCTGCTGCACGCTCTCGGCGAGTCGAAGCAGAAGTCGGCGCTGCGGAAGCTGATGGCAATCGCCCGCAACCAGTCCGAGCCGGTGGAGCTGCGGCGCGCGGCCGTCAACCAGATCGGCGAGAGCAAAGACCCGGAGGCGCGTGCGTTCCTGGAAGAACTGCTCAAGCCGTAAAGCCGTCCGTGGTCAGTTGTCCGTTGTCAGTTGTGTGCGCCGCGTGAGCTACCGCGCTACGTCGCAGGCATCAAGGTAAGGAAACTCGAACAACTGACAACTGACCACGGACAACGGACAAACATTTAGTCCACCGCCCCTGTTTCTCGAACCGTCTTTCGTTGAAAGGAATCTGCTATGCGTCTCACGTCACCTTCGGCGTCCCTCGTGTTGATGTTCCTGCTGGCCTGCTCGTCGTCCGCGTGCGCTAAGAACGCGGCCGTGGTGGCCGGAGTCGAGTCCGGCGCGCAGGATCGGGCGGGTGTCAGCCCGCAGAGCTTCGTGCAGGTCACGGAGGGCAGCGACCTCGCCTCGAAGCTCGAAGCCGCGGCGCGGCGCGCTCGCGCCGACAACGTCCGCACGCCTTACTGGACGGTTTACACGTTCGACGTGCGGCCGGGCGTCGCCGTCGATCCCGGCGGCGGGAGCTTCCACGGGAGCATGAACAGCTACGGCGGACTCCACGTCTTCTCGGGGACGAACGCGGCGGGCGTGACGGTGGAGACGCGCAACCTCGGCCTCTTCCTGCTGCGCGACGCGGGCAACGCTACGGTCAAGCGCATGGAGATTTACAACCTCGACCGGCAGCGCGAGTACGCGGGCTTCCCCGTCTATTCAATCGGGCGCGCGGGAAACGAGGAGAGCATAAATTTTCTGCGGGGCATAGCCGAGTCCGGCCCGGCATCGGCGGCCGACAAGCCGGGCCTGCTCGTCGAGCGCGCGGCCCTAGCCATCGCGCTCCACGACGACGCGCGGGTGGCGCAGGTGCTCAAAAACTTCGTCCGCACGTCGCAGCACCAGCGCGTGCGCTCGGCCTCCGTCTATTGGCTCGGGCAGGCGGGCGGCGAGACGCAGTTCCTGGCAGACCTGGTGCGCAGCAACTCGGAGACGGTGCAGCTACGCAAGTCGGCCGCGCACGCCATCGGCGAAAGCCGCGACCGCGCCGCTCTCTCTACCCTCCAATCCCTCTTTGACGCGGTCGCCGAGCGCGAGATCAGAAAGGCAATCGTCCACTCGGCCTCCAACAACGAGGACAAGCAGGCGGCGCTCGCCTTCATCCTGCGCGTGGCGAAGAGCGACACGGAGCGCGAGGTGCGCAAGGCGGCAGTCCACAGCCTCGGCGACCTCGGCGGCGGCGACGCGGTCATCGACGAGCTGATGAAGATCTACTCGTCGGATCGGGACATCGAGGTCAGGAAGACCGTCCTGCACGCGCTCGAAGACTCGAAGAGCCAGCGCGCCGAGGCGAAGCTCTTCGAGATCGCGCGCGACGCGAGCCAGCCCGCGGAGCTGAGGAAGCACGCCATCCACCGCCTCGGGGATCGGAAAACCGAGACGGTCGTCGCCGAACTCATACGCCTCTACGACACGGATCGGACGCGCGACGTGCGCCGACAGATACTGCACGCGCTGGCCGAGTCGAAGAGCGAGCGCGCCGAGAACAAGCTCTTCGAGATCGCGCGCTCGGCCGACGATCCGGACATGCGGCGGAAAGCCATCCACCACATCGGCGAGCGCGTGGGCCGGCGCAGCCTTGAGCTACTGCGCGAGACGGTCGAGAGCAGTTCGGCCGACGCGCAGGTGCAGATGCAGGCCGTCCACGCCATCAGCGAGCGGCCCGCGGAAGAGGCCGTCCCGCTCCTGATTAAGATCGCGAAGACGCACCCGAATCAGCAGGTGCGCCGCGCCGCCGTCCACCAGTTGGGCGAGTCGGGCGACCCGCGTGCGCTGGAATTTTTCCGCGAGGTGCTGTCGTCGAAACAATAAGCTGAAACAAAAAGGCGCGCCCGCGCGTCTTGACACCCGAAGCCGCGCCTCGCGCACGGGCGGCGGAAAAAAGTTGCCACAAAGTCAACGCGGCGGGTGTTTTCGGGGTAGGAGCTTTTGAGTTGTGGTCTGCCCGGCGCAGGGTCACTCCGGGCGGGATCAGTTGGCAGCAATCATAGATTCTGACCGCGACGCCGCGGGCGGCCGGGCGTCGCGGCCGATAGGCCCACCACCGATCAGCCGCCGAAAAAGACGAAACGAAGTGTCCGCCGGCGGGCGCGGCCCGCCCGGACGCCGGGGGAAGTGTGTCCCGAAAACAGTCCGCGACTTGATCGAA
>DATHBT010000073.1:0-37459 GCA_035295985.1 Pyrinomonadaceae bacterium
CGTCGGAAGTGTCGCCCTGCCGGCGCGAGTGTACGTAGAAGAAGCCGAAGAGGAGCGCGAAGAGGGATACGACGAGCGTTGCCGTCAGCAGCAGAGACGATCCGCCTTTCGACTCGACCACCCCCGCCTGCACCGGCGAGAGATTTTCGGGCTGCGCCTGCTCAGGCGTTGCGGCCGTCTCCGCGGGCGCTTGATTTACCGGGTTCTCGGCGGAGTTACTTTGCGGCTGTTCGATCTGTGCAGGCGTCGCCGACGGCTGCTGCGTGTGCTGCGCGCCCGCGACCAGCGCCACGTCTCCCACAGGTTGCCGCGCCGGCACGTTCGGGCGAGTCGCCGCCGTTTGCTGCGCGCCTTGAGCAGTCCTCACGGGCTGGTTGACTCCGGCAGGCGCGGCGCTGCGCGCAAGTTCCCTCACGGCGTCAGCCGGCTGGCTGCCCGTCCGGCGAGACGCGCGAGCGTCCGAGGCGTGCCCGTCGGTAGCGGCCTCCGAGTTCCCTGTCGAACGCCGGCGCGGCGAGTTGTTCGCCTCCTCGCCGCCGGCCGCCGCGTCGAGGCCGCCGTTGACGACGATGTCGAGCGTGTTGAAGCGCGGGTGGACGGAGACGCTGCCGCCGCGGCGGACGGGGATGACTATTTCGAGGGATTCGCCGACGCGGCGCACCTTCACGCCGCGCGGCGCGCCCGAACTCATCTCCCACTTGTAGCCGACGATGTGGAAGCCCTCGTCATCCTGCCACGTCTGCGCGCGCGTGAGCGGCGCGTCGCCCTTAATCGTGATGACCACGCCCCGCTCGGTCGGCCGCATCGAGACGCCTGTCACGTTCGCGCCCTGATCGGGTTTGCGCTGGGCGAGCGGCGCGAAGGGCGTCAGCACGGTCAGGCACAGGCCGAGCGCGAAGACCGCGGCGGCCGTCCGCCTCGCGCGCGAAATGTCAGATCTGAGAACTCGCATAAGGTCACATCCCCGTCGGAGAGATCAAGCAGACTCAATCGGCTCAACCCGTCAGGCTCAATCCTTCAACTCGTATAGGGGCAGCGCGTCCATCCGCGCCACCTCCGCGCGCAAATACTCTGCTGAACAGTTCCACTGGTGGCCGCCGAAGCTCTTGAGTCTTTCGCAGCGGCGCACGGCCTCGCCCATCGCGGCCTCGCCGCTGCGGCCGTGCCGCTCCTCCATCATCGCGAGCCGCGCGTAGCACATCTTCGCGTCCGCGGAGTAAGGGTTGAGCGGGGTGGCCGACCCGGCGTCAAAACTGTCGTAGCGGCTCGCGAGCGCGAGCAGCGCCTCCTTCGCCTGCGCGTAGTCACCCTCGCGGTACTGGCGGTGGAGCGGCGCGCTCATCTCGACGGCCTCGCGGAGATGCCGCAGCGACGGGTCTTCGCGCTTTGTCACCTTCCTGACGGCGTAGAAGCCGGCCGTGAAGCCGACGGCGAGCGCGAGCGTTGCGGCGATGAGCTTGATGGTTTTCATGGCAACGTTCTCTCCTGCGCGTGGCGCGCAGTCTTCTTCGTTGGGAAGGGGCAGAGGCCGGAGCGGTTCGTGAGGTCTGCCGTGGCCTCGTCGTGGGCAGGGCAGCCCGGAAGCGTTTGTTGAGTTTTTAGTTCGGGTTGCCGCGCGGCCTTGCTTGAGTTCGGACGCTGCGGCTTTCGGGCGGTGAGAGGCGACGGAGCGCGGGGCTTGCTTCGCTAGCCGAGGCTAGCGTTGCTCGTCGCTGAACTTGTAGCCGATGCCCCAGACGGTCAAGACCATCTGCGGGTTCTCGGGGTTGTCCTCGATCTTCGAGCGCAGGCGGTTGATGTGAGAGTCAATCGTGCGGTCGTAGCCCTCGTAGGAGTAGTCCCAGATTTTTTCGAGGAGGTACTTTCTGGGAAAGACGCGCCCCGGGTTCGAGGCGAACAGGCGCAGCAGCTCGAACTCCTTCGGCGTTAGTTCGACCTGACGGTCGCCGACCATCACCTCGCGCTTGGCCGGATCGATGCGCAGCTTCCCGCGCAGGATCGGGGCCTCGTCGCCCGCGGCCTCCGTCCTCGCCGCGGCCTGTACGCGCCGGAGGACGCTCTTGATGCGGGCTTCGAGTTCGCGCAGGGAGAAGGGCTTGGTGATGTAGTCGTCCGCGCCCATCTCCAGGCCGAGGACTTTATCGACCACGTCGTCTTTGGCCGTCAGCATCAGGATCGGCAGGTAGGGCGCCTTCTCCCTCAGCTCGCGGCAGACGGCGAGGCCGTCCATCTTCGGCAGCATCAGGTCGAGCACGATGGCGTCGGGCCGACTCTGCAAGGCTGACTGGACGCCGGCGACCCCATCCTCCGAGGTCTGCACGTCGTAGCCGGCGCGCGTGAAGTACTCGCGGATGGCGGTTGAGATGTTCTCGTCGTCCTCTATGACGAGCAGGGAGAGTTTGCGCTCGGAGGCTTCCGGGGCGTCCCCTTCCGTCTCCTTGGGCTTCGCTTTCCCGTCCGCGGGCTTGGTTGACATCGGGACTTTCCGGGTCGGCGGCGCGTGCGCCTATCAGGGTAAGAATCGGGACAGAGCGATTGACAGAAGGGACGCGAAAGCCCTTCAGCTTTTAGGACTATAACAGGACAACCTGCTGCAACTCAAGCACTAAGTTGCCCCGCCCGCCCCGGCCGATGTACGCTTCTGTACGCTCCGAAACCCGACGCCAGCAGGAAAGGATTGAATCCCCGATGACCCCCGAAGAGAGACAGCAACTCATCGAGCAATTCGAGGCCGGCTACGCGGAAGTCGAGCGGAGTCTCAGCAATTTCCCCGCCGACAAGCTGACGGCCCGGCCGCTAGCCGGCAAGTGGACGGCCTGCGAAATCGTACACCACCTCGCCGACAGCGAGATGCGCGCCGCCGTGCGCCTGCGCCAGCTCCTCGCCGAGGACGATCCCCAGATCGAAGCCTACGATCAGGACAAATACGCCGCGCGCATGCGCTACAACGAGCGCACAGACATCCGGCCCGCCCTCGACGCCTTCCGCGCCGCCCGCGCCGTCACCGCCCAACTCCTCGCCCAGATGACCGACGAAGACTGGCGGCGCGCCGGCCGCCACCCCGAACACCCCCGCTACACGACCGAGGACTGGCTCCGCATCTACGCCGCCCACGCACACGGCCACGCCTCGCAGATCGACCGCCTCCGCGAAGAACTCGGCAGGTAGCCGTTAGCTATTAGCTGTTAGCTGTTAGCTGAAGGCCGTCAGTTGTCCGTGGCTAGTTGTCCCTTGTCTGTGCTTCGCAGGCCCGCCGCCCGCGGTTTAAGGATCGAGTCGCACCGGCTCAAACCACTGACCACGGACGACGGACAACTGACACTGAGTTAAAGCTAACAGCTAACGGCTAATTGCTAACAGCTTTCTCTTGACAAAGACTTTGGCCGCGAGCACAATCCCGGCTCGCCTCGTTCCGGTTTTTCGCCCCGACCTTCGCCCGAAACGTTCCGCATCCGCAAATGACCGCCCCCTCGACAGTCGCCGAAACATCGCTGGGTGATCTCACGCTCGTCCGGCTCGGCAAGGTGCGCGACGTTTACGCCGTCGATGACGAGCGCCTGCTCGTCGTCGCCACCGACCGCATCTCGGCCTTCGACTGCATCCTGCCCACGCGCATCGAGCGCAAGGGCGAAGTCCTGACCGCGCTCTCCCGCTTCTGGTTCGAGCGCCTGTCTCACGTCACGCCGCACCACCTCGTCACGACCGACGTTGACGGGATGCCCGACGCGATCCGCAAATACGCGGAGGCTCTGCGCGGTCGGTCGATGCTCGTCCGACGCACGGAAGTCTTCCCCGTCGAGTGCGTCGTGCGCGGCTACCTCGCCGGATCGGGCTGGAAGGACTACCAGCGCACAGGCGAAGTCTGCGGCCACAAGTTGCCCGCGGGCCTCAGCGAATCTGACAAATTGCCAGCGCCGATCTTCACGCCGGCCACGAAAGCCGAGACGGGCCACGACGAGAACATCAGCGAGGCGCGCATGGCGGAGATCGTCGGCCGCGGGGTGGCGGAGCAGTTGCGCGCAACGTCGCTGCGCCTCTACTCGGAGGCCGAAGAGTACGCGCGCACGCGCGGCATCATCATCGCCGACACGAAGTTCGAGTTCGGCCGCGACCGCGGGGGGCGGATCATCCTGATCGACGAAGTGCTCACGCCCGACTCGTCGCGCTTCTGGCCGCTCGACTCGTACAGCGCGGGCGGGCCGCAGCCCTCTTTCGACAAGCAATACGTCCGCGACTACCTCGAAACACTCGACTGGGACAAGCGGCCGCCCGCGCCGCCGCTCCCTTCTGAAGTGGCCGCGGCCACGACCGCGCGCTACCTCGAAGCCTACCGGCTGCTCACCGGCCGCGAGTTGTGACGCGCGGGCGTTCAAGGCCGCGCGGGTTTCACCGCCCGTCACATTTCGCAGAACACACAGGGCATTAGAACTTTAACCCCCAAGCCCCCCGGAGAAGTCATGCAAATGCGCGCACGCCTCGAAGCCCTGATCGACGAAATGCTCGACGGCCGGATCATGCTCGACGAGGCGCTGGCCGAGTTCGAGAAGCTCTACATCGAGAAGGCGCTCTCGCGCCACAAGGAGCACCTCTCGAAGACCGCCTCCACGCTCGGCATCCACCGCAACACGCTCTCCAAGCGCGTCGCCACCTACCGCAAACCCGAACGCTCCCCCGTCGCCAAAAAGAAGTCGGCCAAGAAGCTCAAGACGCGCTGACACGCCGCCGCCGCGGCCCGCGATTTTAGGGCCGGCCGCGGCCCGCGCGGAGCGACCCGTTGACAACCTTCGGCCTCCGGTCTTATTCTTTCCCGTTCGGCGAATGTGTGTGAAACGTGGCTGCCCCCACAGGGAAGACACGGCGCGCGTAGCTACGCCCGAAGCGTTAGCACTCTCCGCCGGAGGCTGACAGGCGGTTACGCCGAACCTGTTCATAAGTCTTTGAGTTACCGCAATTCCGTGACGAGACCAGAAAGGAGCTAGGAAACAGATGGCAACTAACATCAGACCCCTGCACGACCGTGTGATCGTGCGCCGCATCGAGGAAGGCGAGCAGGTGCGCGGCGGGATCATCATCCCCGACACCGCGAAGGAGAAGCCGCAGGAGGGCGAGGTCATCGCCGTCGGCGAGGGCAAGTACAAGGAAGACGGCAAGCGCCAGTCGCTCGACGTGCAGAAGGGCGACCGCGTCCTCTTCGGCAAGTACTCCGGCTCGGAGATCAAGCTCGACGGCGAGGAGTTCCTGATCATGCGCGAGGACGAAATCCTCGGCGTCATCGAGCGCGCGGGCGCGCAGGCCGGCGGCAAGAAGGGCAAGTAGTCTTCGGTTTAGAAGACTCACCAGCCGCCTTATTGCAGCTTTAACTTAGATTCGAGGAGAAAGAGACTATGGCAAAGCAAGTCATCCACGGCGAGGAGTCGCGCGCCGCGATCCTGCGCGGCGTCAACCAGCTCGCCGACGCCGTCAAGATCACGCTCGGCCCGAAGGGCCGCAACGTCGTGCTCGACAAAAAGTTCGGCAGCCCGACGATCACGAAGGACGGCGTCACCGTCGCTAAAGAGATCGAGCTGAAAGATTCGCTGGAAAACATGGGCGCGCAGATGGTGCGCGAGGTCGCGTCGAAGACTTCGGACATCGCGGGCGACGGAACGACCACCGCGACCGTGCTCGCGCAGGCCATCTTCCGCGAGGGCGTCAAAACGGTCGCGGCGGGCGCGAACCCGATGGCGTTGCAGCGCGGCATCCAGAAGGCCGTCCAGCGCGCCGTCAAAGAGATCGAGAAGATGTCGAAGCCGGTCAAGGGCGACATGATCGCGCAGGTCGGTACGATCTCGGCCAACGGCGACGCAACCATCGGCGCGCTGATCGCCGAGGCGATGGACAAGGTGGGCAAGGACGGCGTCATCACGGTCGAGGAGTCGAAGACGATGGAGACGGCGCTCGAAGTGGTCGAGGGCATGCAGTTCGACCGCGGGTATCTTTCGCCCTACTTCGTCACCGACCCGGAGCGGATGGAGGCCGTGCTCGACAACCCCTACATCCTGATCCACGAGAAGAAGATCTCTTCGATGAAGGATCTGCTGCCCCTGTTGGAGCAGATCGCGAAGATGGGCAAGCCGCTCCTGATCATCGCCGAGGACGTCGAGGGCGAAGCGCTCGCCACGCTCGTCGTCAACCGCCTGCGCGGCACGCTGAACGTCGCGGCCGTCAAGGCCCCCGGCTTCGGCGACCGCCGCAAGGAGATGTTGAACGACATCGCGATCCTGACGGGCGGCAAGGTCATCTCGGAAGACCTCGGCGTCAAGTTGGAGAACGTGCAGGTGCAGGACCTCGGCCGCGCCAAGAAGATCACCATCGACAAGGACAACACGACCATCGTCGAGGGAGCGGGCAAGGACGGCGACATCGCCGCCCGCGTCAAGACCCTCAAGGCGCAGATCGAGGAGACCACTTCGGACTACGACCGCGAGAAGTTGCAGGAGCGACTGGCGAAGCTCGTCGGCGGCGTGGCGGTCATCCGCGTCGGCGCGGCGACGGAGACGGAGCTGAAGGAGAAGAAGGCGCGCGTCGAGGACGCGATGCACGCGACTCGCGCGGCGGTCGAGGAGGGCATCGTCCCCGGCGGCGGCGTGGCGCTCGTGCGCGCGGCGAAGGCTCTGGAGAAGTTCCGGGCCAACGCCGAGGGCGAGGGCGACGAGGACGAGCAGATCGGCGTCACCATCGTGCGCCGCGCGTTGGAAGAGCCGCTGCGCCAGATCGTACAGAACGCCGGCAAGGAGGGCGCGGTCATCGTCGAGAAGGTGCGCGACTCGAAGAAGGAGAACTACGGGTTCAACGCCGCGACCGAGAAGTTTGAAGACCTGGTCGAGTCGGGCGTCATCGACCCGGCGAAGGTGACGCGCTCGGCGCTCCAGAACGCGGCCTCCATCGCGGGCCTGATGCTCACGACCGAGGCGCTGGTCTCGGAGCTTCCCGAGGACGACAAGGCCCCGGCGATGCCCAGCGGCATGGGCGGCGGCATGGGCATGTAATCAACAAGCCCGTTCCATACGGACAACGGCAAGCGGCTTCGTTCGACGCGAACGAGGCCGCTTTCGTTTTGCTGTGAAAGACTTCCCCGCCCTACTCCCAAACGCCGCTCTTCAAGTGAACGACATACGCGCCCAACTCGTTGCCCGCCCGCCGCGTGTTCGTGAAGGCGCGCGACGCGGCGGCGAGTCCCGCGAGGAATCTTTCGTCCAAAGCGTACTTGTCGTCGGACGGCGCGTGCGGCATCAGCCCGCAGATCAACTGGATCAGCGCGTCCGTCAACTCGCCGTCGTCGTACCGCATGAGCAGATCAACCAACTCGACCGCCCTCTCCTGCGTAATGGGCAGGTTGGCCCAACGCCTGATCGGCTCATCGAAGTGCGGCTCGCGCGGCCGGCGTGCGCGAGCCGCCACCGTGTTATTATCTTTTCGCATCAGTAGCTCCTTTGACAGCGTTACTGGTGTAGAGGGCTTGCCGGGATTCGCCGTCTCGGTAAGTCCTCGCTTATTTTCGAGCTTTCATTCCCGCTGAGGAATGTACCGCAGGTGGAATATTCCGTCAATCATTATTTTCCACTTGCGGAATATTTTCGCCGCGTGCCAAGATGCTGAGCCGTGAAACTACTTAGCACAGACGAGGCCGCCGAAAGGCTTGGAGTGAGCGGGCGCCGCGTTCGCGCCCTTATCGCCGAAGGCAAACTGCAAGCGACATACGTTGGGGGCGGCTACGTGATTGAAGAAACCGCTCTCGAAGCTGTGAAGGTTTACGGCAAAGCTGGCAGGCCGCCGAAGGCTAAAGCCGAGACAGATTCAAAGGCGGGTAAGAAGAAAGGCAGTAAGAAGTGAGCCGGGCGGCAACGTAGGCGACCACGTTTAGCCCCGAAAGCGGAAGCGGCTGCGCTCACCTGAGAGCGCAGCCGCTTCCGCTTTTCTGAAATTGTTTGAAGCGGGAGACGAGGATTGAACTCGCGACCCTCTGGTTGGGAACCAGATGCTCTACCACTGAGCTACTCCCGCTTAAAATCAAACATCGCGACTGAGCGGTGACAGAAGGTAATCAACAGCCCAGTTGATTTTTTGAACCTGCCCGCTCAACGTCGGCGTCAGCCTCAAAGTTACACCCGTCATGCCGAATTTTTCAACTGGAACGAGATAGACTTCCCCGCTCTCCGGGTTCAGGACTGCAAAGATGTCGGCTAAGCCGTGGTAGCCCTGCTTGGTAGAGCCATTACCCGACTGGCTATAGCTATTAAAGAGCAAAGCCCCTCTGTTGACCCTGCCGGTTTTACACTGCACGCGCAGCAGTCTTACCGAATCATCGATAATGAAGTCATACTTGTGCCCCGCCCCGAATGGCACAGACACCAAGTAGCCTGCCCCGACTAAGGCAGCCAGGATTTTAGCCTCCGTCAAGTTACCCTTTTCTCTGGTTTGCATAGCGCATTACCACTGCGCCCTACCTGAATAACTTGGCCTCGCCCTGTCGGCGGGCTGAAAGATAGCTAGTGCGCCGCGCGGCTGTCAAACGCGGCTACTCGGCGGGGACGTTCTCGCGGCCGTGGCGCAGGACGCGGGCCATCCAGAGCAGTTCTTTGAGGAACTTGTCGGCGCGGCGGTGGTAGGAGTCGTCCAGGAGCGCGCCCGTCTCGTCGAAGACTTTGCCGACGTTGGAGAAGTTCACGTCGAAGAAGGTGACGGCCATGCCCAGCTCGCGCACCACCTGCACGAGTTGTTCGACGACGCGCGCCCCGCCGAATGGGCCGGCCGAGACGCCGCACAGGCCGACGGCCTTGTGGATGTACTCCTTGAGGTTCGTGTCGAGCGCGTGCTTGAGAGAGCCGGGGTAGCCGTGGTTGTATTCGGGCGCGACGATGACGTAGGCGTCCGCGCGCTCGCAGAGCTGGCTGAAGGCCGCATCCTTGATGCCGCCGTCCTCGTCGTTGACAGGGAAGTTCAACTCGCGCACGTCGACCAGCACGGTCTCGACGTTTTCCCGCTTTTGCAGCTCGCCGAGCATGAAGCGCGCGGCGTGCTCGCTGGCGCGCCCCTGCCGCGACGTGCCGAGGATGACGGGGATGAAGAGCGGGCGTTCAGCGGTCACGACAAAATCCCTTCCCGGCTTCCGAGATAAATCTGGCGCGCGTAGTCCTGCACCATGCGGTCGCTGTTGAAGGTGGGCACAAGTGTTTCAATCGCCCGCTTCATCATCCGCACCCAGCCGCGGGGGACGCCGTGCTCGTCGCGCTCGTAGTAGAGCGGGACGACGCGCTCTTCGAGCAGGCGGTAGAGCGACTCGGCGTCCGCCTCGTCCTCGTCGCGCGACTCCCCGGCAATCGGGTGTCGGCCGACGGCCCAGCCGTTCGTGCCGTCGCGGCCGTCCGTGCCGTCGTAGCCTTCGAGCCACCAGCCGTCCAGGACCGAGAGGTTGAGGCCGCCGTTCATCGCCACCTTCTCGCCGCTCGTGCCGGAGGCTTCGAGCGGGCGGCGCGGGACGTTGAGCCACACGTCAACCGACTGGACGAGCTGGCGGGCGATCTCCTGATCGTAGTCCTGTATGAAGACGGCGCGCCGCGCCACGCGCGGGTCGTTCTTCCACGACTCCAACTGTTGCAGGATGAGCTTCGCGCCCTGATCCTGCGGGTGCGCCTTGCCGGCGAAGACGAACTGCACGGGCCGCTCCTCGTCCGTGATGAGCCGCATCAGCCGCTCCGTGTCAGTCAGGAGCAGGTCCCAACGCTTGTAGGCGGCGACGCGGCGGGCGAAGCCGACGGTCAGCGCGTTCGGGTCGAAGAGCGTGCGCGTGGCCTGCGCGCGCTCCAGCGGCTCGCCCTGTTGCAGGCGCTGGTGGAAGACGCGGTGGCGGACGAAGGCGACGAGCCGCTGCTTGAGCAGCAGGTGCGCGCGCCACAACTCCTCGTCGGGGATGGCGCTCGCGCCGCCCGCCCAAAGCTCGGCGTCGCACTCGCGCTCCTGCCAGTCTTCGGCCACGTACTGCTCGTAGAGGTTGCGCAGGAGCGGCGCGACCCAGGTCGGCGCGTGGACGCCGTTGGTCACAGACGTGATCGGGACTTCGTCAACGCTCACGCCGGGGAAGGCTTCGCGCCACAGCTCGCGCGAGACCTCGCCGTGCCTGCGGCTGACGCCGTTCGTCGAGCGGCACATCTTCAGCGCCAGCGGCGTCAGCCCGAACAGCTCGCGCTCGTTGCCGCGCTCGACGCGGCCGAGATCGAAAAACTCTTCGTCCGAAAGGCCGAGCGAAGAGATGAATTCGCGGCCGAGGCAGTACTCGACCAGTTCTGGGATGAATTCGTCGTGGCCCGCGGCGACGGGCGTGTGCGTCGTGAAGACGCAGCGTGAGCGGACTTCGCCGGCGACCTCCTGGAACGGTCGGCCGGCGGCGATCATTTCGCGTGCGAGTTCGAGCGTGAGGAAGGCCGAGTGGCCTTCGTTCAGGTGGTAGACGCGTGGGGTGACGCCGAGCGCGCGAAGGAGCCGCACGCCGCCTATGCCGAGGACGATCTCCTGCACGCAGCGCGTCTCGCGGTCGCCGCCGTAGAGGTGGCCCGTAATCAGCCGGTCGGTCTCGCCGTTCTCCGGCAGGTTCGAGTCGAGCAGGTAGAGTTTTACGCGGCCGACCTCGGCCAGCCACGCGCGCAAGCTCACCGTGCGACCGCGAACCTCCATGCGCAGCCGCAGGGGTTCTCCCGTCTCCCGATCAGGCACGGGGCTGAGCGGCAGGTCTTCGGGATCGATCTTGCCGTAGTGCTCCTCCTGCAAGCCGTCCCGGCTGAGGCGCTGGCGGAAGTAGCCGTAGTGGTAGAGCAGCCCGACGGCGACGAGCGGCAGGCCGAGATCGCTCGCTGACTTCAGGTGATCGCCGGCGAGTATGCCGAGGCCGCCCGAATAGAGCGGCAGCGAGTTGTGTACGCCGAACTCGGCGCAGAAGTAGGCGACCGGGTTCTCGTGCGTTATCTCGGGGACGTTCGAGCGCGCCCAGGTCTCCGTGCCGGCGTCCATGTAGCGATCGAACTTCGCGGCGAGGCCGCGCACGCGCTCCGTGTAGGCCGGCTCGGTCGCCATCCTTGAGAGGCGCAGCTCCGTCAGCTCGGAGAGCAGCAGGCGCGGGTTATTCTCGCAGTCCTCCCAGAGCTGCGGGTCGAGATCGCGGAAGACGCCGGGGCCGTCGGCCGCCCAGCTCCACCAGTAGTTTTCGGCCAGCCGCCCGAGCGCGGCCACGCTCTCGGGCAGTTTGCGATCCTCTGTCGTTTCTGCCTCGGTCAGCTCCATCGTCGTTTGCATCAGGGGGAATGATTCCTTGGGTAAGATTAGTCGAACTGCTGGCTGCGTATAAAAATCTCCGCGTCGCCGGGGGAGAAGAAGATCAGTCGAACTTCTTTCACGGCCGCCTGGCCTTCGCCCGTGGCCGCGCCGGAGTTTACTAAAAACTCCTTGATAACCCTGGAGGCGACGGCCGCGGCCTCCGGCTTCGGGTAGCCGTACACGCCTGTCGAGATGGCCGGGAAAGCGACGCTCGACAACCCGCGCGCGGCGGCCAGCGCGAGCGAGTTGCGGTAGCAGGCGGCGAGCAGTTCCGGCTCGCGCCCCGCGTGCTCGCCCCAGACGGGGCCGACCGTGTGGATGACGTAGCGCGCGGGCAGCAGGCCCGCCGTCGTGGCGACGGCCTCGCCCGCCGGAAGCCCGCCGGGGTAGCGCGTGCGCCGCAGCTCGCGACACTCTTCGAGGATCGCGGGGCCGCCCGCGCGGTGGATCGCGCCGTCCACGCCCCCGCCGCCGAGTAAGGACGAGTTGGCGGCGTTGACGACTGCGTCCACCTGCTCGCGCGTGATGTCGCCTACCGTGACGCGCACGCGGCCATCTAGGAATTCTGCGGAGTGGGCCATTGAGCGCGGGTGCAGACCGCGTACCGTTTCGGTCGGGCCATGCAGTCTAGCACCTGCGGACGCGCGCGAAAAGTTGGGAGAAACTTTAGTGGTGTCCTAATTTGTTTGTCCTCTGTGCCCCCTCTGTGCTCTCCATGCCTCCGTGGTGAGTGGGGGTGATCAGCACTCACCACGGAGACACAGAGGACGCGGAGGGGGCACGGAGTAAAGCCGAAATCAGGACACTACTGAAACTTTTGAGAGGGATCAATCAGGATCGGGTGTGTCGTCGCCTTCGCCGCCGCGCGGCTCGACCGTGATCTCGTCGAACATGTCGTGGCGGCGCAGGGCTTCGGCGACCTGTCGGGCCTTGTGCCCGGTGAGCGGGTGTTCGGGGTCTGTGCTGGCGATCTCGAAGACGCCGTCGTCGATCATCACGACGCCGAGCGAGCCGAGGACGACGCCGGGCGCGACCTCCATCTCGCCGAGGTTGTGGATGCGGAAGCTGCCCGTCTCCTCGACCCACTCCTCGATGAAAGGGTCGCGCAAGGCGTGCCCGGCCTCCGACTCCGTGAGGTAAGCGCCCTCGACGACAAGGCAGTACTCGATTCCGCCGTCTTTCTTCATCGCCCGAAAACGCGAGACCTCAAAATACTCGCGGCCCGTCCCGCGTGTTGCACCGCCTCGCACGCGCGCACTCTAAAACCAAACGGGCCGGGGGGCAAGAGTGAAGTTTGAGGGCAGACGGGAAAAGTTTAAGGGGAAGGGGCTGCCCGGCAGGCAGCCCCTTCCCCTTTTCCGTTTTGCCGTTCCTTTCGGCTTTTAGTAAGCCGTCTCGCCGCGGCCGTTCAGTGCGCGGCCCAGGCGCTCGAAGTAGGCGTCGAAGGTGACGAAGTCCGTGCCCTGGAAGAAGGCCCGGCCGCCGGTCTCGCGCGTCAGGCGCGCGAGCGCGCTCTGGCCGTAGCTCGCCGCCAGGCGGTTGAAGCCGGAGAGTCCGACCGCCGGGGCGTAGAACGAATAGACGGTCACGTCGCGCTTGTTCGCCTCGCGGATGGCGCGCTCCATGTCGATGCTGTTGATGACCGTGGAGGCGTCGAAGCCGCGCGAGACGTCGAGGCCGTCGGAGACGAGCAGCACGACGCGGCGGTTGCGGCCCGACTCGTCGAACTTACGCAAAGCCTCGACCACCTCGACGTACGGGTTGTACGGCGCGGAGGCGGCCGTGCCGCGCGGGACGCGCAGCGAGCGGGCGGCGGCTTCCAGATCGTCCGTGAACTGCTGGCGCACCTGGAGCGTCCCCGCGGTCAGGTAGCCGACCATCACGCGCGAGCCTGCGGGCAGCCGGCGGATGAAGTCGCGCGTCACGCCAAGTTCGTTGCCGACGCGCGAGACCAGGTCGTCCTGCACGAGCACGGCCAGATCGACCGGCTCCTGCACGCGCGCCGACGCGCGGCGCTCGGCCGACTCGTTCGCCGCGGCGCTCGTGGGCGCGGTAAAAGTCGCGGCGGCGACGAGAGCGAAGGCCGCGAAGAAGTTAAAAAGTTTCCTGAAAGTCATCTTACTCAGCACCTCTTGTTCAGACGCTTCGACCCGTCGGGCGGCCCGCAACATTGCCGTTAAAAATTGGCCCCGAGCTAAACAAAAACGCGCAGGCCCACCAAAAGCTGCCGCGCGCCGACCGCCCCGGCCGAAGCCTTCTCGGGCGTCTATTTTGATGCGCGGCAGGGCCGATAGGTGGTCTTCGAGACGGGGCGAGGTGGGCGGGGAGCGGAGGAGGGAAAGAAGGCGTCACGCGCGCTTGCGGAAGTTGCGGCGCACGTCATGCCTTCATGTTTTAGCAGTCACCCCTGCTTCTGGTGTAGGGAGCAGACGCCCGTGTCGTCGCAGGGCGGCGGGATGCCGAAGATGCTGTAGCGGCGCTTGGCTACCTGCCTGTAAAGCGCCGGGCCGAGCTTCGTAAACGGCCAGACGGAGAGCAGACCGGTCAGCCAGCGCCAGCGCGGGAGCACGCGCAGGACTTCGACCCAGGCCCAGTAGCCCCTGTGCCAACTGCCGTCGGGCAGCCGGACGTACATCTCTTCTGCCAGTTGGCGGGGCGTGTGCGGCGCGGCGCGTGCGAGCGCCTCGGGGTCGTGGTAGTCGAGCCAGACGAGCCTGCGGTCACGGTCGAACGGCTCGACGCGCGCGCGCGACCACTGGCACAGCGGGCACCGCCCGTCCGTGTAAACCTCGATCTGGCCCGCGCTGCCCGTCATACGCCCGGCGCGTCACCGGTCGTCGTCGGTGATCGAGCGCGGCGGGCGCTCGGCGAAGCTGTAGTTCTCGCCGACCTGCCGGCGCAGGTCGCGGTAGCCGACGGCGAGCGCGGCGATGATCCCGATCTGCAACAGCTCGACGACGGCCCAGAGGAAGACTAAGAATCTCACCTCAAATCACCTCCCCGTCGGAATCTGTAACGACGTGTTCGGCGTGCCGTACATGATCGTGAGCGGCCCGTTGTGGTTCTTGATGCCGTCGGCGCGGGCGCGCTCGATTTCGAGTTGCAGTTCAAGCCGCTTGATGTCGAGGAGCGCCGGGTTGGCGTAGGTCTGCGCCTCGATCTGCTTGGTCTGCGCGGCGATCTTGGCGGCTTCGAGCTTGGCCTCCTCGGCCTGCTTCTGCTTCTCGTTCGCCACGACCTCGGAGGCCGCCGCCTCGATGCGGTCGTCCAGAAAGTCGGGGTTGCCGATCTGGACGGACTCCAACACCTGGTGGAGCTGCTGCGAGAGCTGCGGCCGTAAGGATTCGACGATGCGCTTCTGTATCTCCTCCTGGTTCGCGTAGATTTCGTAGGCCGGATATTCGGAGAAGGCGTTGCGCGCCTCGGTCTGCACCAGCCCGTGGACGATCTCGTTGCGCCGCTCGTGGCGCTCGCGCTCCGAGAAGCCGTACTTGCGGACGTAACTCTCGATGTTCGCCGGGTCGGTGTGGGCCGTCACCGCGATCTCGACGTTCAGCGCGGCGTTGTCCTTGCTAGTCACGCGCACCGGGGTCTTCTCCGTGAACGAGCGGATGTTGACCTCGTGGGCCGCGCGACCCGGCGCGAGCGTGGTGAACCAGCCGTCCTCGGGGCGGCGCACCTCCTCGATGCGGCCGAAGTAGGTGACGACCTTGACCGTGCCCTCCTGCGCGTAGTTGATGTTGGCGAAGACGACGGTCGCGCCGATGAGCGCGACGACGACGAGCAGCGCCGTGCCGCCGATCATGAACTTACCAGACATGCGGGAATCTCCTTCCGGTTCGAGGTTCACCACCTCGGGCCACTCTCTGTTGCTCTTCCCCTTTTTCATACTCACATCATAATACGTTTCAGGCGGCCCGCGGGTTTATTAACGGGGCGTTAAGACCCACCCGCTCGCGCCCCAACTCCGCACAGGCCCCCGGCCTGAGCAGGCGCGGACGCGCACGCCGACGATTTCCGGCCCGACAACGCGCCCCGCCGGCCCGCTCGCTTGCCTTCCCGCCGCGCGCTCCGTTAAATTTGTCGCTCACTTGAGCGCGAGTCCGCGAACCTTCCCACAACGCAACAAGACAGTGCGACGCGGACGCCAGTCGTGCCCGTGCGTTCTGAAAATCCCGCGGAGAGGTCTCTTACCCGTATGAAAGTCTATCCGACACACCAGATTCGTAACCTCGCCGTCGTCGGCCACGGCGACGCCGGCAAGACGCAGTTGGTCAGCTCCCTCCTCTACGTCGCCGGCGCGACGCCCCGCTGGGGCAAGGTTGACGAGGGCACCTCGACGACCGACTACGACGAGGACTCCATCGCGCGCAAGATCACGCTCAACTCCGCGCTCGCGCACCTCGAACACCGCGAACACAAGATCAACCTGATCGACACGCCCGGCTACGCCGCCTTCGTCGCCCACGCGCGGCCCGCACTCCGGGTCGCAGACTGCGCGCTCGTCGTCGTCCACGCCGTCAAGGGCGTGGAGGTGCAGACCGAGAAGACCTGGGCCTACGCCAACGAGTTCCAGACGCCGCGCATGATGGTCATCAACCAGGTGGACAAGGAGCACGCCGACTTCGGCGCGGCGCTCGACTCGGCGCGCAACGCCTTCAGCCGCGCCATCGTCCCCTTCACTCTCCCCATCGGCAAGGAGGCCGACTTCAAGGGCGTCGTCGATGTCGTCCACATGAAGGCTTACGAGTACGACGCGAACGGCAGGGCCAAAGAGATTCCGATCCCCGAACAGGGCCGCGACGTGGTTGACGCGGAGCGCACGCGCTTGGTCGAAGTGATCGCCGAGTCGGACGACGCTTTGATGGAAAAATACTTCGAGGACGGGACGCTCCCCGAAGAGGACATCGTGGCGAACATCTCGA
This sequence comes from Pyrinomonadaceae bacterium, assembly GCA_035295985.1. Classification (GTDB taxonomy): domain Bacteria; phylum Acidobacteriota; class Blastocatellia; order Pyrinomonadales; family Pyrinomonadaceae; genus JAIVGV01. The sequence continues at coordinate 16,272 of DATHBT010000073.1, forward strand.
AGGCCATAGCCGCCTCGCGCCTGTGCCCCGTCTTCGCCGTCTCGTCCGCGACGCTCGTCGGGTTACAGAGCCTGCTCGACGGCATCGTTGACTACGCGCCCGCGCCCGACGCGCACGAGGCCGAGCACGGCAAGGCGAACACCGACGGGGGCGGCGAAGTTTTAACCCGCAAGTACAACGAGAGCGAGCCGTTCTCGGCCTACGTCTTCCGCACCGTAGCCGATCCGTTCGCGGGCCGCATCACCGTGATGAAGGTCATCAGCGGCCACGTCAAGCACGACGCGACGGTACAGAACACGACGCGCGGCGTCCCCGAGCGCCTCGGCGCTTTGCACTCCATGCAGGGCAAGCAGCTCGACAAGATCGAGGAGGCCGGCGCGGGCGACATCATCGCGTGCGTCAAGCTCAAAGAGACGCAGACCGGCGACACGCTCGCCGACAAGGCGCAGCCCATCGTTTACGATCCGATCCAGTTCCCCGAGGCCGCTATCTCGTTCGCCATCGAGCCGAAGTCGCGGCAGGACGAGGAGAAGATCAGCGTCGCCCTGCACAAGATTCTGGAAGAGGACCCCAGCCTGCACTTCACGCGCGACGCGCAGACCAAGGAGTTCATCCTGTCGGGTTCGGGCCAGTTACACGTCGAGACGGTGGTCGAGAAGCTGAAGAAGCGTTACCACGTCGAGGTCGCCCTGCACCCGCCGAAGGTTCCGTACAAGGAGACGATCACGGCGCGCGCGGAGGTGCAGGGCAGGCACAAGAAGCAGACGGGCGGGCGCGGCCAGTTCGGCGACTGCAAGGTGGTCTTCGAGCCACTGCCGCGCGGCGAGGGCTTCAAGTTCGAGGACAAGATTTTCGGCGGCTCGGTGCCGCAGAATTTCCGCCCCGCCATCGAGAAGGGCATCGTCGAGGCCGCGTCCGGCGGCGCGATTGCCGGCTACCCGCTCGTGGACTTCAAGGTGACGCTGATCGACGGCTCTTACCACACGGTCGATTCGGATGAGCACAGCTTCCGCGCCGCCGGCCGCAAGGCATTCCGCGCCGCGATTGAGAAAGTGAAGCCGACCTTGCTCGAACCGGTGATGCACGTCGAGGTGGTCGCGCCAGTCGAGTGTTCGGGCGACATCATGGGCGACCTCAACTCGCGCCGGGGCCGCGTGCAGGGCATGGAGATGCGCGGCAAGAACCAGGTCATCAAGGCGTCAGTCCCGATGGCCGAGATGCTCGACTACCAGTCGAAGCTAAACTCCATCACGGCCGCGCGCGGCTCCTACCACATGGAGTTCTCGCACTACGACCCCGTGCCGGGGCAGATCGCGCAGAAGGTCGTCGAGCAGGCCCGCGCCGAGGGCCGCATCCGCGCCGAAGAAGAAGATTAGTTCGGCGCAAATCGGGTCGGCCAAGAAGCGAGGGCACTCGGAGGGTTCCGGCCTCCGAGTGCCCTCGAACTTTGTTGCGCGGCGGTACGGCTCAGATAACTACTGCGGGGGCGTGAAGCCCGTCAGCGGGTTGCCGTAGAAGGCGTCGGTCTTCCACGCGTTGCGATCCCACTGGCCGTCCTGGTCGCCTATGATCGTGACGGGCACGACGACGACGTTGCTGCCCAGCTTGTTGGCCGCGGCGATGCCGTTGTCGAACTTGCCGTCCGGCCCCACCGTGAACTTGATCGAGCGCGCCAGCTTGTTGTTCCACAGCACCTTCAGCTCGTACTCGCCGGGGTTCTCTGTGACGACGTGGAGCGGCCCGAACATGCCGGCCGCTTCCTTCGCCTTGTCGTAGGTGCGCAGGTTCGGGAAGTCGCACTCGACGAGCGACCACTTCGCCTTCTGCGGGATGTTGTCGGCGACGTAGTGCGTCGTGTTGTTGTCGATGACGGATTCGCAACTGGCGCGGCCGACCTCCGTCCCCTCGTACATCTTCTTGCCGATCTCCTTGCCGTTCAGAAAAATGTGCGGCTTGAAGTTGTAGGCATCGCCGCGCACCCAGAAGGCCATGTGGAAGTTCGGCCGATCCCAGCCCTTGAGGTCGTCGGCCGACGAGTAGACGTAGCCGATGGGCATGTTCCAGTCGTGGTTGACGAAGTAGACGAACTTCTTAACGGCCTTCGGGCCGTGCTCGTTCGAGAGGGCCTTCTCGACCTTCGCCTTGCCCGTGAAGAGCGTCGTGTCGGTTCCGGCCAGCTCGTTCCTGAGCTTGATGGCGAAGCTGACCGGGCCGGTGTAGAGCGAGGATTTGTCTTCGCCGATGTTGCGCCCGCCGCACTCAGTGACCTGCCACCAGCGGCCGGCCGGCGTCTCCTCGGTCACGCAGTCGAACTTCACCCACACCCCGCCGGTCGGCAGAGAGAACTCTGTGTAGAGCTGTCCGCCGCTGGGGATCGGGCCGTTGACGCGGAACCGGATTCTGGGGAGCCAACTCCACTCGTCGTAGTTGCCTTTGTAGGAGTTGACCGTGAACGGGGTCACCTGGACGGAGTTCTTCCAGATCGTGGGCTGATCCTGTGCGGCGGCCGTGCGGGGCAGGAGCAGGGTGAGGGTTGAGAGGGCCAAAAGTGTTAAAGCAGAAGCGAACACGAGTCTGTTTCTCAAGACACACCTCCCTGGTTTTCACAGTTAGCTTTTGTTTGAACTTCACGTCTTGCCGCGCCCGATAGGAGGAGGGGGATTGCGCCGGGCGTCGTCCGTGTGGTCGCGAACTCTATAACGAAAAGGGGGGCGGGGCAAGGGCTTCCGGGGCGTCTCGGCCGGATTTAGTTTTTCGCGCGACGGGCGCGGCGCGGTGTGATAATTTTGCCGGCGGCAACATAAACGGCGCGCGCGACGTTCTCTCTTATGCGGCCCGACAGGCCCGCAGACGCGCGCAGGAGTTTCCCGATGCACCTCGGCAACGTCCACCCCAAAAACCCAACGGCCCGCCGCGAGTTCGCGGGCCTCGTGCTCAGCGATTCGCACTACCCCGGCCGGCTGCGCCAGCCGCGCCACGGGCACGAGCCGGCCAGCTTCAGCCTCGTGCTTGAAGGCGGCTACAGCGAGACAGTCGCCCTAAAAACTTTCGACTGCCGGCCCGCGACGGTCATCTTCCGCCCGCCCGACGAGACGCACTCGGTAGCCTTCGCCGACGCGCCCGTCCGCATCTTCCGCCTCGACGTCCGCCCGCAGTGGCTCGAACGGTTCGGCCTCTCGCAGACGGGCGCGCCCGCCGCCGCGGCCGGCGGCCCGCGCGCGTGGCTCGCCCTGCGCCTCTACCGCGAGATGCAGGAGGCGGACGAGTTCTCGCCGCTGGCAGTAGAGGGCCTTGCGCTAGAACTTTGGGCGGAGACGGCGCGTGAGTCTGCGCGTGAGGCAAGCGCCCGCCCGCCGCGCTGGGTGGAGCGCGCCCGCGAGATGCTGCGCGAGCAGCAGCCGGCCGGCGCGCTCACGCTCGGCGAGATCGCCGCGGAGGTCGGCGTCCACCCCTCGCGCCTCGCGCACGAGTTCCGCCGCTGCTACCGCGTGACGGCGGGCGAGTACCTGCGCCGGCTGCGGGTCGAGCGCGCCGCGCACGCGCTCGCCGCCTCCGCGCTCTCGCTCAGCGAGGTGGCCGCCGCCGCCGGCTTCTACGATCAGAGCCACATGACCAACGCCTTCAAGCGCGCCACCGGGGCGACGCCCGCCGAGTACCGCGCCGCCTTCCGCGCCGCGCAATCCCGTCCAAGCTAACCGCGACTTTCCAAGACCCGCCCCGCCTCGACCGTTTATAATCCCTCCCGGTCTCTTTGCGTTTGTCGCCTGGGTTCGAGTGCCGGATGGCTCAACTCACCACAGAGGCGCAGAGGACACAGAGGAAGCACAGAGAACAGCCGACTCTCCGTGCCCCCTCCGTGCTCTCTGTGTCTCCGCGGTGAGTGCCACACATCAACACTCAAGAGAAACTGAATCCTTCTTGCCACGTAACACCCGCAACGCACGACGGAGAAACGAAGATGTCGAAAGCACTCACGGCCGCCACGCTCCTGCTAGTCTGCACCCTCTCCGCGCTCGCACAGGCGCAGCCCGCGCCGATGCTCGTCGGCCGCCTCTCCGCCAGCCGCACGCACATAGCCTTCTTCCACGCGGGCGACATCTGGACGGTCGAACGCGCGGGCGGCGAGGCCCGCAAGCTCACCGCCCCGCAGGGGACGCAGACGCAGAACTTCCCCGTCTTCTCGCCCGACGGCTCGCAGATCGCCTTCTCGCGCCTGACCGGCGGCAACTGGGACCTGTTCGTCGCGCCCGCGGCGGGCGGCGAGGCAAGGCGTCTCACCTACCACCCGGCGAACGACTGGCCTCACGGCTGGTCGCCGGACGGCCGCTCCGTCCTCTTCTCCTCGAACCGCAACCCGGACGCGCGCCTCTACACCATCGCCTCCGACGGCTCCGAGCCGCTGCCCAAAGAGCTGCCGCTGCCCAAGGCACTGACCGGCGCGCTCTCGCCCGACGGTGCGCGCATAGCCTACTCGCCCTACTCGGCCAACCCCGGCGACTGGCGCTTCTACCGCGGCGGCGCGAAGGGCGCGATCTGGATCGCCAACGTGCGCGACGGCGCGCTCGAAAAACTCCCCTCAGGCGACTACAACGACTACTTCCCCGTCTGGTCGAGCAACAAAATCTACTTCGTCTCCGACCGCAACGGCACCTACAACCTCTACTCGCACGACCTCGCGACGAAGCGCACCTCGCCGCCCCTCACCGCCTTCTCGCAGTACGGCATACGCTGGGCCGCGCCCGCCCCCGGCGGCGTCGTCTTCGTCCGCGACGGCCGCATACACCTCTTCGACGCGGCGACCAACCGCGCGAGCGTCGTCCCCGTCACGGCCGCGGCAGACACGGCGGAACTGAAGCCCCGCACCGTCAACGCCTCGCGGACGATTGACTGGGCGATGCCTTCGACAGACGGCGAGCGCGTCGCCTTCGGCGCGCGCGGCGACATCATCCTCTTCGACACGGACGACGGCGACGTTAAGAACCTGACGCAGTCGCCCGGCACGGCCGAGCGATTCCCCGCCCTCTCGCCCGACGGCCGCCGGGTCGCCTACTTCTCCGACGAGACGGGCGAGTACCAACTGCACGTCCGCCCCTCGGACGGCACCGGCGCGATCAAGAAGATCGCGGTCGAGCCGCGCCCCTCCTTCTACCGCGAGCTGACGTGGTCGCCCGATTCTCGGAAGATTGCCTTCGCCGACAAGCGGCTCGCCCTCTGGGTCGCGGACGTAGAGGCCGGCACGGCGCGGCAGGCCGACAAGTCAACCTACTCTCACCAGGAAGAGCTTTATCCCAACTGGTCGCCCGACTCGCGCTGGCTCGCCTACTCGAAGCACCTGAAGAACCGCGCCCGCACCGTCTTTGTCTATGACACGCAGACGAATCAAACGCGGCAGGTGACGGACGGCGTCACGCACACGGAGTCGCCGGCCTTCGACCGTTCAGGCCGACTGCTTTACTTCATCTCAAGCCCCACGGCCGGCACGAGCGAGTTCGGCTGGGGCGTCCTCGCGGGCGTCATGGCCCGGCCGCTCGTCACGCGCCGCGCGCACGCTGCGGTGCTCCGCAACGACGACCCCGCGCCGCTCCTTCCCAACAACGCGCCGAACCCCGACTTCAAGTTCGAGGAATCCAACGCGCCCGTCCGCATCGACTTCGAGGGCCTGACGCGCCGCACAATCGACCTGCCGATGGGGCAGCGCGACTTCGCGCAGTTGCTGCCCGGCCGGCCGGGCCAGCTCTTCGCCGTCGTCAACGAGTGGTCAAAGTCGCCCGCGCTCGGCACAGGCCCGACACAGGCCGTCCACTTCTACGATCTGACGAAGCCGCCGAAGGTCGAGCGTGTCGTCGAGGAGATCAGCGGCTACGAGCTGACGCGCGACGGGCGCAAGCTGCTCTACACGAAGGGGGGCGACTTCTTCGTCGTCAACGCCGCGCCCGAAGTGAAGCCGGGCGAGGGCAAGCTGGATTTCAAGCGGATGGAGGTGGCCGTCGATCCGCGCGCCGAGTGGCGGCAGATCTACCGCGAGTCGTGGCGCGTGATGCGCGACTGGTTCTACGACCCCTCGCACCACGGCCAGAACATCGCCGAGCTCGAACGCCATTACGCCGAATACCTGCCCGCGGTCACGCGCCGCGCCGACCTGAACGCGCTGATGAACATGGCGCTCGGCCACGTCTCCGTCAGCCACATGGGCACGGGCGCGGGCGACACGCCGCCCCCTTCGGGTCCGCCCGTCCGCGTCGCCATGCTCGGCGCGGACTACGAAGTCGATCAGAACCGCTACCGCTTCAAGCGCGTCTATCGCTCCGTCCCCTACCACTCGACCGTCGGCGCGTTCCCCGCGCCGCTCGACCGCCCCGGCGTCTCGGTGCGCGACGGCGATTACCTGATCAGTGTGGACGACAAAGAGGTTGACGCCTCGCGCAGCGTCTTCAGCTACTTCGAGGGCAAGGGGCCGGGGGCGATTAAGATCAGGGTCGGCCCGTCGCCTTCGGGCGAGGGCGCGCGAACACTGTCGGTCTTCCCCATCCCGAACGAGATTCCGCTGCGGGCGGCGAACATGGTCGAAGGCTTCCGCCGCCGCGTCGAGCAGGCGACGAGCGGGCGGGTCGGCTACGTCTACGTGCAGAACTGGGGCGGCGGCGGAAGCGTTGACGCCATGCGGGGGCTGGCGGGGAACGCCGACCGGGCAGGGCTGATCATCGACCAGCGCGGCAACGGCGGCGGCATCACGCCCGACTTCGTCATCGAGTGGCTGCGCCGCCGCCCGCTCTACTACTACATGTTCCGCGAGGGCGACGACATCCCGACGCCCGTCAACCCCGGCCCGGCGGCGCGTGTCCTCATCACCAACGAAGACAACTTCTCCGCGGCCGAGACCTTCGCCTTCATGTGGAAGCTCGCCGGCCTCGGCCCCATCGTCGGCACGCGCACGGGCGGCGGCGGCATCGGCCCCTACGTCTATACGCCGCGCTTCATCGACGGCGGCCAGATACAACTGCCCAACCGCGCCGCCTACAACCCTGACGGAACTTCGTGGGGCATCGAAAACACCGGCATCACGCCCGACATCCCCGTCGAGATCACGCCGCGCGACTACATGGCCGGCCGCGACCCGCAGCTAGAGCGCGCCATCCAGGCCGCCCTCGCCGAGGTCGCCAAAAACCCGGTCGTCCGCCCGAAGCGCCCGAAGTATCCGGTTCACAAATGAGCTGTTAGCTGTTAGCTATTAGCTGTTAGCAAAACAAGAAGGCGCGAGGCAGTCTGGATTCGGACTGCTTCGCGCCTTCGTTGTTCAAGCCGACGCCGCGTGTATAGCTAACAGCTAACGGCTAACAGCTAACAGCTTTTTCACCTCCCGCCCCGAATCTCTTCGAGCAGACGCATCGCGCCGTACATGCGTTCGAGCGCGTGGAGGACGGAGGAGCTGTGGACGGCGACGGCGCGGCTGCCGAGCGGGTCGTCTATGTACCAGTAGCGGTTCGGCAGCTTCTGGATGTTGCTGTCGAAGTTCAGGCCGACGAGTTCCGCGTCGCGGTTGACGACGGGGCTGCCCGAAGAGCCGCCGATGGTGTCGGCCGTATAGACGAAGTTGAAGGGCGTCGCCAGGTCGAGCTTCGTCCGCCCCTCCTTCCAGCGCGGCGGAAGGTCGTAAGGGTGCTTCTCCCCGAAAGACTCGGCGCGGTCGTAGAGGCCGTAGAAGGTGGTCTTGTAGGGGACGAGCGTGGTGTCCTCCTCGTAGCCGAGAACTTTGCCGTAGGAGATGCGGAGAGACGAGGTGGCGTCCGGGTAAACCGACTTGCCATACACGGCGTAGCGCGCGGCGGCGATGCGCTGCCCGGCCGTCGTCTCCACGCTCGTCACGTTCTGCTCGTTCCACGCGCGAAGCTCGCGATAGACGGGTTCGACGCGGCGGGCGAGCGCGAGCAGCGGATCGTCCGACTTCGTGATCGCCTCGGGGCCGCCTTCGAGCAGCGCGCGCCGCGAGGCAACGTCGGCCAGCTTCGTCCCGGAGACGACTTTGCGCACCACTTCGGCGGGCGTCTGTCCCTGTAACGCGGCGCGCACGAACGGATCGTCCGTGCCGAGTGTCTTCTGCGCCTCCTCAAGCCACGCGGCGAGGGCGGCCTCCTCCATGTCCGGGTAGATCGCCGCGGTCGAGAGCAGGCTCGCGCGGAAGGCCTCGAGCCGGTTGTCGCGCAGCTCGTCTAGCCGGCGGTCGTTCGGCTTGCCCAACTCCTCCGCGTAGCGGACGAGCTGCGATGCCATGTTGGCGAGCCGCGACGCCGTCAGGTTCGAGAAGGCGAGGCGCTTCGCCGTCGCGGGCAGTTGCGCGTAGGCCGCCTCGACCTGCGCCCACGCCGGATCGTACTCGCGCTTCCACTCCGGGTTCGCCGCGACCCTGTCGCGCAGCTCACGCTCGCCCGCCTCCTTCTTGGCGAACATCTGCGCGTTGCCGAGGCCCTCCTGCTGCCCTATGAGGCGCTTGATCGAGTTCTCCAGAGATCGACGGGCCGACTGCGAGCGCCGCGCCTCCTCCGCCCCGCGGGCGGCGTAGCGGGCGAGCGCGTCGCGCCGCGACGACCAGACCCGCATCTGTAAAGGGTTCCCCACGTCGCGCTGGTACTTGAGCTGCGCGAGCGTGAGCAGGCGGTTCGTCGAGCCGGGGAAGCCGGAGGCGAGGACGAACTCGCCGTCGGCCGGGCCTGCCTTCGACCACTTGAGGAAGTGCTCGACGCGCGCCGGCTGGCCGTTCTCGTAAGCGCGGAAGAAGGCCGCGTCGAGGTTGTAGCGCGGGTAGGTAAAGTTGTCGTAGTCGCCGCCGAAGAAGGCGATCTGCTCTTCGGGCGCGAAGACGAGCCGCAGGTCGGTGTAACGCTTGTAGCGGTAGAGCCAGTATTCGCCGCCGCTGTGGAGCGTGACCACGTCGGAGCGCAGGCCCGTCTTCTGCGCCGAGTCGCGCTCGATTGCCGCGATCTCCGCGCGACGCGCCGCGGCGGCTTCCGCTGCCGATACGCCGGGTTTGGCCGCGCCCTGCACGCGCTTCGTCACGTCCTCGTAGGAGACAAGGACATTAGCCTCGAAGTCGGGGCACTTCAGCTCGTCGGCGCGCGTTGCGGCGTAGAAGCCGTTCTTGACGAGGTCGCGCTCCTTCGTCGAGAGCTTCGCCAACTGATCGGCCCCGACGTGCTGGTTGGTGGCGATGAGTCCGTCGGCCGAGACGAACGCGCCGCTCCCGCCGCCCGACGCGCCGACCGCGCCGAGGCGGACGGACGAGAGGCGGACGTGATCGAGCCACTCCTGCGTCGGCTCGAAGTTGTAACGCTCCTTCCACTGCTGCCGCGGCGGGTTGTCGTAAGTCCACATCCCCTCGTCTGCGCGCGCGGGCGACGCGAGGTTGAACAGGAAGGCGGCGCAGAGGGCGGTCGTTAGAATTTTTTTCATCGCTTCGGCTCCGAGAAGTTTTGGGGGAGATATGGGAGAGGCAGAGTATAACTTCTGGCGGCGAAAAAATCCGCTCAACGCGGGGGCGCGTGCTTACCCTTTTCGGCCCGTGGGTCTTCGCCGAAGCGCGCGAGGAAGTCCGCAGAGCGGCGGCGGAGGGCGAGCCAGTCGTCGAAGATTTCGGGGGTTTGCAGCCAGACGGTGAACCAGTTGGCGATCTCTTCCTTCTCGGCCCGCTTGCGCGCGTCCACGGCCTTGTTGCCGGCGATCATCTGCGCGCGCTGCTTGCCCTTGAGCGCCGTCTCGCGCACGCGGCGCAAACCCTCGGCGTCTTTCTTGCGCTCGAACTGGCGGCGCAGGTTGTCGAGACGCTTGATGGAGGCGGCGGCCTGATCGAAGTCGGCGAAGCGCAGGACGTTGCGGAACATCGCCTCGTAGGGGTCGGCCGTGCGCCAGCGCGCGTCCATCTCAAGCACCTCGGCGTGGCGAAGCTCCGCGCCTTCGTCGGCGAGCATGCGCGCGACCGAGGCCGGGCTTTCGAGCGCGCCCTCGCCGAAGCGGCCCCGCACGGCCTCGAAGATGCTCTCCAGCTCCTCCTCGCCGACAGTCTCGCAGTCTAGACGCTCCCACACCTCGATCACCAGGTCGCGCTTCGTACGGGACTTCCATTCGCTGCTCGCCATCACCCGCCAATCGTAAATGCTGGGCCGCGAATCGTAAACCCGCCCGCCTCAGTGCGCTCCCGTACTTAACTCCGCGCGCGAATAGTGCTAGGGTGTGCTTACCGAACATCCGCCCCGGCACTCTCCCCGATTCCCCTAAAAGCCCCCGGACTGGGCGTGTCCGTGCGTGCCCGACCGATCATTTCGCAACCGACTCAGAGAGTTGTGAGGAGGGAAGAGACTGTGAGTAAGAAGCCCACGTTATTTCTAGTCCCGGCGGCGCTGGCCGTCGCGTTCGCCGCCGTCGCGTTCATGTCGCCGGCGTCGGCCGTGCAGAGCCAGCGCGGCGAGTGCCAGCAGAACTGCACGAGGACGTACCAGGAATGCCGGCGCGCCGCCAACGCCAACGAGGCCGCCTGTAAGCAGGAGTTCGACAGGTGCAGGGAGGGGTGCAGGGACGTCAGGCCGCAGGAGTCCCCGACGCCCACGCCGACCGTAAGCCCGACGCCGGACGTGACGCCTACACCTACGGCGACGCCCACGCCTACGGCAACACCTACACCTACCCCGACGCCAGCGCCGACCCCGACCGCGACGCCTACGCCCAGGGCCACACCGACGCCCAGGCCCACACCGACGCCCAGACCGACCCCGACCGCGACGCCCAGCCCCACGCCGGGCGACAACGACAATCAGGGCCGCGGGCGCGGGCGGCTGCCGGGAACACCGCGCGGGAGGCCGACGGCGACCCCCACGCCGCCCTCACTCTGAGGGGGCACGGGGAATCATCCCGCCGAAATTCGCAGGGCCGCGTGATCAAACACGCGGCCCTCTTTTTTCGATCCGGCCTTTCAGGTTTAATCCGCCTGTGCGGTAAAATCTCGCCTTCGCGTCTCCCGCTCCCGGCGCTTCACCGAAGATGTCAACCGCGGCCACAGAAGACACGGCGCTCTCGGCGCTGCGCGAGTATTTCGGCTTCGACTGTTTCCGCGAGGGGCAGCGCGAGGTCATAGACTCGATCCTCGCCGGCCAAGACACGGTCGTCGTGATGCCGACGGGCGGCGGCAAGTCGCTCTGCTACCAGTTGCCCGCGCTGATGAAGCCAGGCGCGACGGTCGTCGTCTCCCCCCTCATCGCGCTGATGAAGGATCAGGTTGACGCCCTGCGCGCGCGCAACCTCCCCGCCACCTTCGTCAACAGCTCTATCGACTTCGAGGAGCAGAAGGCGCGCATCGCGGGCGTGAGGCGCGGCGAGTACAAGCTCATCTACGTCGCGCCCGAACGCTTCCGCAGCAACCACTTCGTCGAGGCCCTTCGTAGCGTTGACGTCTCGCTCTTCGCCGTGGACGAGGCGCACTGCGTCTCGACCTGGGGCCACGACTTCCGGCCCGATTACCTGCGACTCAAGAGCGCCGCAGAACAGATCGGCCGCCCGCAGATCGTCGCGCTCACCGCGACGGCGACGCCTTACGTGCGCGCCGACATCATCGAGCAGTTGGGACTGCGCGAGCCGCGCGCCTTCGTCTCCGGCTTCGACCGACCGAACCTCGCCCTGCGCGTCGCGCACACGCAGAAGGAGCGCGAGAAGATCGCGCTCATCCGCCAGCTCGCCTCAGCGCACGCGGGCGGCTCCGGCATCATTTACTCTTCGACCCGCAAGTCGGTCGAGCAGGTGGCGCGGCGTCTCGCGGAAGCGCGCCTGAGCGTCGTCGCCTACCACGCCGGGATGGAGGACGCCGAGCGCGTGCGCGCGCAGGACGCCTTCATGTCCGGCGAGCGGCAGATGATCGTCGCCACGAACGCCTTCGGCATGGGGATAGACAAGCCCGACATACGCTTCGTCGCCCACTACCACATGCCCGGCTCCATCGAAGCCTACTACCAGGAGATCGGCCGCGCCGGGAGAGACGGCGGCCCGTCGGACTGCACGCTCCTCTTCAACTACGCCGACAAGCGCACGCAGGACTACTTCATCGAAGGCTCTTACCCGCCGCCCGAAGTGATCGCCAAAGTTTACGAGGCGCTGGTCGCCACCGGCACGCAGCGCATCGAGCTATCGACCCGCGAGATCGCCCTGCGCGCCGGCATACGCAACGAGATGGCCGTGCAGTCGGCGCTCATCATCTTGGAGAAGGCAGGCCACATCGAGCGCGGCGCGGCGGGAGAGGGCCGCGCGAATCTCCGCCTGCTCATGCCCGCGCACCAGGCGCGCGCGTCCGCGGACGAGCGGCGCAGCGCGCGCGACCGCGCCGTGCTCTTCGCGCTGCTCGGCGGCCACAACCTCAACGAGCGCGCCGATCTCGAAATCAACGTGTCGGACTTCGCCGAGTCAATCGGACTCGACCTGGCCGCAGCCCGCCGCTCGCTCTCGTCGCTCGCCGAGTCGGGCGTCGTCTCGTACCAGCCCGCGCGCCGCACGCGCGGCGTCATGATGCTCGACGAAGTGCCGGCGCAGCGCCTGCGCATCCGCCCGCAAGACCTCGCGCGCCGCGCCGCCCTCGAACAGCGTAAGCTGCGCGAGATGATCAGCTTCTGCTACACGGATCGCTGCTACCGCGCCTTCATCCTCGACTACTTCGGCGACCGCTCGCACGCCGGAAACTGCGGGCGCTGCGGCAACTGCCTCGGCGAGGCGGCGCAGCACGAACAACCCGGCCAAGGATCGGCCCCAACGCGCGCGGGTGACGCGCGCCTGCCCGACTCGCGCGCAATCGCTGCGGCAGCCGAACAGCCCACCGCGCTCGACGATTTTCTGCGCGAGCAACGCCCCGCGGGGTTAGACCTCGAACGCGATCTCGGCGAGCGTTCGCGCATCGAGCGCGCGCGCCTCGAAGCCGAGATCGATTCGGTCGCGGCGGCGCGGGCCGGGGGCGAGGAGGCTTTGCGAGTCACGGAGGCGCGCGAGCTGACGGAGGACGAGCGCCTTGTCGTCCGCAAAATCCTCGCCTGCGTGGCGCGAATGGAAGGCCGCTTCGGCAAGGGACTGATCGCCGGCTGCCTGCGCGGCTCGCGCTCGGCCAAGATCGCGCAGGCCGGACTCGACCGTCTTTCGACCTACGGCCTGCTCTCGGAAATGACGCAGGACGAAATCCTGCTCTTCGTCGATGCGCTCGTCTCGGCGGGCGCGCTGCGCGTCACGGGCGGCGCGTACCCGACCGTGCAACTGACCGCGACGGGCAACGACGTGATGCGCGAGCGCGCCGACATACGCCTCGCGCTCCCTTCGCCCGAACCCGTCGCCCCGCAACGCGCGCGATCCGCGTCGCCCTCTCCTTCAGGCGTCACGGCCGCCGCGCCCGCCAGGCGTGTCGGCACGGTCGAAGAGACTTACGCCTTCTACCAGGCGGGGATGACCGTCGAGGAGATCGCACAGGAGCGCGGGCTGTCCGAGATGACGGTCGAGAAGCATCTGGCCGAGTGCATCGCCGCGGGGCGCGACTTCGATCTCGCGCGCCACGTCTCGCCGGCCGACCGCGCGCTCATCGAGCGGGCCGTTGCCGAGATCGGGGCCGAACGCCTGAAGCCGCTGCGCGAGGCGCTGCCGCGCCACGTCACCTACCGCATGATCCGCTTCGTCGTCGCAGACCTCGAACGCGCCTCCCATTCAGAGTCCTCGACTGACTCCTGACGAGTTGCGCTTCCGCACGTCTGCGCGCTTCGTCAACGCGGCTCCAGCCTCAAGCGCGTGCTTGACTCTAACGAGCGCCGCGCACATCATCAGCTTAACTTTCGTTTTGATTTTTTGCTGGTGAGGAATAGTCTATGAACCTTCGTTTTGCATCCTCCGATCCGCCCGGCGGCGGGCCCGGACAGCAGCCCGACATGCCGCCGACGCGCCCCGAAGACCCGGCGCGGCCGGAGCCTCTGCCCGTCCCGCCCGACTCGCCGCAGCCGAACGCGCCCGTGCGCGAGCCTGAGCCGGCCCCGGCGCAGCCCGCGGGCGACCCGACTCCTGCTGAGCCTACGCGGCTCGCCCGCGCGCGACGCCGCGTCGGCGCGAAGCTCGCGAGACGCACGCCCGCCGCTTGGGGAGCATGAACTCCATCCCCTGGCCCGACACCGCCCGCCCGATGGAACTGACAACCACGCGCCAAGAAACACCCACGACGGCCGCGACCGGCCAGACGCGCGGCGGCGGCGGCGTCGATCTCGAAGCCATCGGCCGCGCGCTGCGGGAGAAACCTTTCCGCCCGCACCGCCGCTTCGCCTCGGGCCACGCGCAGACCGTCGCCAGGCACTACTGGCCGCGACGCCGCGAGCTGCTTCGCTCGGCGGCGGGCGACGAGGAACGCCTCTTCGAGGTCGAGCCGGGGGTGCGTGTCCTCGTCCGCTGCCGCTGGCAGAAGGATCGGCTGCGGGCGCCCACGCTGCTGCTCGTCCACGGCCTCGAAGGTTCGAGCGAATCAACCTACGTGCTCGGCACGGCGGAGAAGGCCCACCGCGCCGGCCTCAACGCACTGCGCCTGAACATCCGCACCTGCGGCGGCACGCAGCACCTCGCGCCGACGCTCTACCACTCCGGCCTCTCCGAAGACCTCCGCGCCGTCATCGAAGAACTGATCGCGCGCGACCGCCTCGCGGAGATTTACCTCGCGGGCTTCTCGCTCGGCGGCAACCAGTCGCTGAAACTGGCGGGCGAGCTGGGCGGCGACGCGCCGCCGGCGCTGCGCGGCGTGGCCGCCGTCTCGCCGTCAATCGATCTGGCCGCGTGCGCCGACCGGATCAGGCGGCGAGACAACTGGCTCTACAACCGCAGCTTCCTCGCGGGCATGCGCCGCCGCATGCGCCTCGCGCAGCAGCTCTACCCCGAACGCTTCGGCACGGGGCGACACCGGCGCGCGCGCAGCATACGCGAGTTCGACGAGCTGTTCACCGCCCCCCACTTCGGCTTCAGCAACGCCGACGACTACTACTCGCGCGCCAGCGCGCTGCAATTCATCCCCCGCATACGCATCCCGACGCTCATCGTCCACGCCGAGGACGACCCGTTCGTCCCCATCGACTCCTTCCGCCACCCTTCGCTCGCCGCCAACCCGCACGTCCTGCTGCTCGCGCCGCGGCGCGGCGGCCACGTCGGCTTCGTCGGCGACGAGGCCCCGCCCGACCCCGACCGCTTCTGGGCCGAGAACCGCATCGTAGAGTTCTGCCGGCTGCTCAGCGACGCCTTTCGGTAATAAACACGGCAGGGCAAGGCGGTCGTCTCTACCGCCGTCTGATCTCGTGTCTGTTGTCTGTTAAATGCGCCGGCCGATCACTTCGCGATCTGCTTGATCAGCCGCTCGGCGTGGTTGCGTGCGATGAGGGGGATGCGCTCGTCGGTCGTGAGGTCGCGCAGGAACGGGAGGAGCTGGGGCGGGTCGGAGATGCCGCCCATCTTGAGGAGCGTTTCGAGGCGCTTGAGCACCTTGATGGCCTCGGAGGGCTGGTACTGGCGCGCGAGCGCCATGTCGAAGACGAACAGTTGCTGCTCGGCCAGCGCCTTGTACTCGCGCGCCAGGGCTGCGGCGTGCTCGTCGTTCGTCCAGTTGAACTCGGCCTCGCGCGCGCGCCCGCCGCTCCGCATCCGCAGGCGCATCGTGCCGAGGTGCGGGAACTGCTTGTCCGCCTGGTAGTCGGCCTGCGAGTCGAGGAACTTCAGGGCCTCCCACGCCGACAGGATGCGCGCGAAGGCCGCGGGCGCGATGTCGAACTGCTCGACGACGGGCGCGTCGTTCAGCCCGTCGGTCTTCTTCTGGAAAGAGATTTTGGCGCGGCCCGCGGTGTCGTGCTCGATCACGTAGCGGCTGACGATGAAGGCCGGCTGCGCGAACTCGAACGAGTAGCGCGCCCCGTCGGCGGCCTCGCCGCGCGGCGAGCTCGATCCGTTAGCCGGCTGTTGCACGCCGCCTTCGCCGGCTGCGCGAGCATTCTTCTTTTCCGTCGTCTGCGCCGACCCGGCCGACTCGCCCTTGTTCTCCGGGCCTGCGGGCCTCGCGTTCTTCTTGTCGGGCGCGGGCGTCGGCGCGGGAGGGGCTGCGTCCGCGGGCGGTCGCGCGATTTTGCGGCCCTGCGCCGCAGCGTCAAACGCCGCGCCCGTGTGGACGAGCGCGGCGAATGAGAGCGCGAGAGCTAACCCGAAAACCTTCATTCAAACTGGACGGAGACGAGCCTGGAGACGCCCGGCTCTTCCATCGTCACGCCGTAGAGGGCGCGCGCGACTTCCATCGTGCGCTTGTTGTGTGTGATGACGAGGAACTGCGTCTCGGTTGCCATCTCGATGATCTTCGCCGTGAAGCGGCCGATGTTGGCCTCGTCCAGCGGCGCGTCAACCTCGTCCAGGAGGCAGAACGGCGACGGGCGGTAGCGGAAGATGGCGAGGACGAGCGCGAGCGCGGCCATCGCCTTCTCGCCGCCCGAGAGCAGCAGCACGTTCTGAAGGCGCTTGCCCGGCGGCTGCGCCACGATGTCGATGCCGGACTCTAAAACGTCCTCGGCGTCGATGAGACTCATCTCGCCCCGGCCGCCGCCGAACAGCTCCAGGAAGAGCTGCGTGAAGTTGCGGTTGATCTGCTCGAACGCCTGCCGGAAACGCTCGCGCGAACGCTTCTTGATCTCCCTCAGCGCCTCTTCGGTCGAAGCGATGCCGTCGAGGATGTCCTGCCGCTGAGTGGTCAGGAACGTCAGACGCTCGTCAGCCTCGGTCAGCTCTTCGAGCGCCATCATGTTGACCGCGCCGAAGCCTTCGAGACGCGCGCGCAACTCCTCGACGCGGGCGCGCCCCGCTTCCAAGTCGAAATCAGGCACAGGCTCGAACCCGGCGGCGACTTCCTCGATAGGCTGGCCGAGATCGGTCAGGCACGACTCGCGCAGGAAGTTCAGACGCGCCGAGGTTTCGGCGCGCGTGATCTCAAGCCGCGCGCGCTCCTCGCGCGCACGGGCCGCGCGGTGGTTCAACTCGTTCAGCCGCTCGGCCTGCTCGTCCGCGCGGGCGCGTGCTTCGGCGAGGCGGGCCGCGGCCTGCTCGACCGTGCTGGCGAGCGCGGCCTGTTGGCTTTCGACCGTGCCGGCCGTCTCGTCCATGTCGCCGAGCGCGCGGCGCAATTCTTCCAGGCGCGCGCTCATCTCGGCGGTCTCGGCAGCGTGGCGTTCGAGACGGGCTTCGAGGTCGGCCGTCTCCGCCTCCGTGCGGCGCAGTTCGGCCGTGGCGGCGCGACGGCGCTCGGCCGTTGCCGCGACCGCAGCGCGTTGACGGCTCAGGGCCTCGCCGGCCGCTTCGGCGGCACGGCGCGCGGCGGCGAGAACTTCCGCGGCTTCCGAGACTGACTGCTGCGCGGCGAGACGCGCCGCTCCCGCCGCCTCGGCGTCGGCCAACTGGCGGGCCAGACGCTCTTCGAGCGCGCCACGCTCTTCGGCCAGACGCGCCGCGTCGTCGGCCACGACGCGCACGTGGCGCGCGTTGCGCTCGATCTCCTGCGCGAGTTGCGCGGCCGAAAGCTCGCGCGCCACCTGCTCGCGCTCCTCGCGCCCGATCTGCTCATTCAGCAGGAGCAACGCCTCTTCGAGTCCGACGAGGCGCGCGCGGGCCGCGCTGACAGAATCTTCGGCCGAGACAACGTCGGAGGCGAGGTCTGCGGCGCGGGATTCCAGCTCGCGCATCTCGCGCTTGAAGGCGAGCAGACCCGTGGCGTCGTCCGCGTGTGTGTTGGCCCCGCCCGCGCCGACGAGCTGTCCGCCCGCGACCCACTCGCCGTCGGGCGTAACGAACAGCTCGCCCGTCTCAAGCGATCCGACCGCGGCCTCTTCGAGCGTGGCGACGAGCCGCGCAGACATCTCGCGCGGGAGCGTGCGGCCGAGGACGGTCGCGATCTCCGGCGGCGCGCCGAGTACGTCCGAGAGGCGCAGCGCCCGCCCCCCGTTCAGCAGATCGGAGAGCGACACGCGCGAGTAAAGTTCTTCGCGGCCGGCGTCGTCGGCCGACGCGCCGTGCAGCCCGGCGACGAGGAAGGTGGCGCGGCCCGCGCCGCTCGCCTGTAGCCACGCGGCGGCGCGCATCGCGTCGTCGGGCGTCGGCACGATGACGGCCTGCAGGTGCGCCCCGAAGACGCCCTCGACCGCGCGCTCCCACTGCGGCTCAACGTTCAGCACGTCGGCCAGCGTGCCGACAGTGTGAAAGTCCTTCGACGGATCGCGCTCGGCCTCCGTCAGAAGCTCCTGCGAGAAGATGCGCTGGACGGCCTGGGAGTAGAGGGCGCGCTTGCGGTCGAGTTCGGCCAGCGTGTCGAGGCGGTTGCTGACGCGCGCGGCCTCCTCGCGCGTGCGCGCGTACTCGGCGAGCGTGGTCGAGACCAGACTCTGCGCGGCCGAGACGCCCGCCGCCGCGGCCTCGCGCTCGGCGTAGAGCCTGTCGAGGCTCTTGCGCGCCGCGCCGACCTCCTGCTGCAACGCGGTCAGGCGCGCTGCCGACTCTTCGTGCGCCGCTCGCGCCCGCTCGCCCTCGCGCTCCAACCCCTCGGCCTGCGCGGCGAGTCTTTCCAGCGTCGCCTCCAACTGGCGGCCGACTTCGAGCAAACGTTCGGCGACGGCCGTGTGCGTCAGGAGTTCGGCCCGCGCCGACTCGATGCGCGACTCGGCTTCGAGGACTTCGTTGACGTGCGCGGTGTAAACCGACTCGGCTTCGAGGAGCCGGCGCGTGCCGTCCTCGCTCTCGGAGCGCAACTGCGTCTCGCCGTCGCGCAGGCTCTCGCCCTCCACCGCGACCGCTTCGAGCCGCGCGCGAAGCGCCTCCATCTGAGCGGCGATGTCCGCGACGCGCTGTTCGAGTGAGGCGGCCTGCTCCTCGCGGTAGGCGCGCTCGCGCTCGCGCCGGTCGCGCTGCAAGGCGGCGTCGGCCACGGCCGCGCGGGCGGAGGCCAACTCTTCCTCGCGCGCGCGCGCTTCGTTCGTGGCCTGGCGGACTTCGGTTTCGTGCCCCTCAAGCTCTTCGGCGAGCGCGCGCTCCTCCGCGCCGGCAGCTTCGAGGCGCGCGCGCAAGGTTTCGAGCGCGGCCGTGAGCTGTAGCTCGTCGGCGGCGTAAACGGTGCGGAGCAGTTCGCGCAGCTCCTCGCGGAACTGGCGGTAGCGGCGCGCCTTCGCGGCCTGGCGGCGCAGGCTCCCGACCTGCCGCTCGATTTCGGAGACGATGTCGGAGACGCGGCGCAGGTTCGAGCGCGCTCCTTCGAGTCGCGCCTCCGCCGCGCGCTGGCGGACGCGGAACTTCGTGATGCCGGCCGCCTCCTCGATAAGCGTGCGGCGATCCATCGGCTTGGCCGAGAGTATCTGGCCGATGCGGCCCTGCTCGATGATGGCGTAGTGCGCGCCCGAAAGGCCCGTCCCCGAAAACAAATCCTGGATGTCGCGCAGCCGGCAGGTGCGGCCGTTGAGCAAATATTCGCTCTCGCCGTCGCGGTAGAGACGGCGCGTTACCGTCACGGTCTCGCCGGGCGCGAAGCCCAGCGCGAGGCGGCGCGGACGCCAGTGGCGCTTGTGCTGGTGGCGGGCCTTCGCGGTCAGCGCGGCCGACTGCGCGTTGCCCGCGCCGGCCGAAACCTCCGCGTCGGCCGTCGTTGCGCCCTCCTGACCGGTAGCCCCGGAAGCGTTTTGCGTCGCCGCATCTGGCGCGACGGCCGTTGCGGTTTCGTCCGCGTCGGACGGCGACTGCGCTCCGGCGGGTTGGGCGTCGCCCGGCTGTGCCCCCTCTGGGGCCTCGCCTAAAACTTCGGGCGCGAGTTTCTCTTCGACCGCCTCGTCGTGCTCGTCGATCTCTTCGAGGGCCGAGTCGATGTCGTCAACGTCCGGGTCGGACGGCTCCTCGGTCTCGTCGCGGACGAGGTGGAGGACGACCTCGGCCATCCCCGACGGCATGCGGTTGCGCGACCCCTGGAAGATGACGTCCTTCATCTCGCCGCCGCGCAGGGATTTGGCGCGCTGCTCGCCCAGGACCCACGAGATGGCGTCCGAGACGTTCGACTTGCCGCAGCCGTTCGGCCCGACGATGGCGGTGATGCCGTCGCCCGTGAAGACGAGGTCGGTGTAGTCGGCGAAGGACTTGAAGCCGGTAATTTCGAGGCGTTTGAGTTTGAACATTCGGTGCGACTTTCGACGGCTCGCGGCGCGAAAGGGTTCGAGGGCCGACGCCGGGCGGGGCACAGCCGATAGAGCGCCCGGCGGAGAGGCACACTATATGTTGGCGTCGCAGGAATGTCAACGAAAGCCTCAGCCTGCGCGGGGCTACTGTTGTCGGGGGGAGATTTAGCCGCGGGGCCGGGGCAGCCGAAAGGCCCGCGCCCCTCCGCGGTCAGGTCGTCTCCTGACCGCGGAGGGGCGTGGGCCCGCCAGGGTTTCCGCCGCTCACTGCCGGCCGAAGCGCAGCCGGTACTCGACCGAGTTCACGAACCCGTTGACCATCGTGTAGTAGTCCTGCGGGTTCTGGTTCAGGTAGCCGAGCCAGTTGTCGAAGCCCGGCTGCTCGGGGTCGCGCCTCAGATACCCGTAGTATTGCGAGGCGACGAACCCGCGGTTGAACTCCGCCGACTCCACCTCCCGGCTCTCGACTACCTCGCGCAAGACCTGCGCCCGGTTTTTGCGCCCCTCGTTGAGGTCGTTCTTCAACTGCTGGCTGTTCGACACCTGCACCGAGACGTTCGCCTGCAACTCGTCCACGTAGGCGTCGTTCGACTTCGGCTCGTAGCGCGTGCGGAAGTCCGGGCGCGCCGCGAACTCCGAGGCGTACTCGGCCAGCGCGGCGTTGACCTCCTCGGCCGTCGCGCCGGAGACGCGCCGCAGGTCGCGGACGAACTCGCGGTAGGTGGGCAGGCGCGCGAACGAGACGCGGTAGAAGCGGATGATGTAGTAGCCCTTGATGTGGAACTCGACGGAGCGGAAGAAGGAGGACGAGACCGTCACCCGGTCGCAGCGCGAGGACTCGTTGCGCTGATCGCGGTTGAACTGGTTCGGGCAGCCCCGCAGCACGCCGAGCCACGCCTGGCGCCCCGACTCCTCCGGCTCGCGGTAGAGGAAGTCCAGGTAGTGCATCCGCACGAAGTAGTCGTCCACGTCGATCGGGTT
>DATHBT010000074.1:0-42399 GCA_035295985.1 Pyrinomonadaceae bacterium
TATGAAATCTACGACCTGCCGGCCGGCCGCTACTTGGTCGATCCGGGGACGCCGCCCGGCTGGAAGGCCGATGCCTCCTGGGCGGGCCACCGGGCCGGCCACGAAGTCGTTGACGCGGGCGCCCGCGGCGGCAGGGCGTCGAAGTGGCTCCCCGTCGTCGTCGTCGAAGACAAGCGGCACGCCGGCCTCGACATCCGGTTCGAGATCGACAACGCGATGGGCGGCAAGGTCTATAACGCGGCGGGCAAACCCATGCGCGACGTCTGCCTCCGCCTCCACCCGGCCGCGGACGAGCAGCAGGCGGCCTTCCCCTACAAGGCCGCCTGCACCAAGGATGACGGCGCGTTCCTGCTCGAAGAAATCCCGACCGGCTCCTACGTGCTCGCCGTCAACGAGGACGGGAAGATCACCAGCAGCGAGCCGTTCGGCAAGTTCTATTACCCGAACGTCGCGGAGCGCGAGCGGGCCGCCGTCATCACCGTCGGGCCGGGCGACCGCGTGACCGGGCTGGACATCCACGCGCCCGCGGCAATCGAGACGATCACGGTCGAGGGCCGCTTCCTCTACTCTGACGGCCAGCCCATCGTGGGAGAGACGGTGGAGTTCAAGCCGGAGAAGGACGCGGGCGACATGGAGGGCGGGGCCAAGACGTACTCCGACACCGCGGGGCGCTTCTCGCTCAACATCCTCAAAGGTCTGAAGGGCCAACTCCACGGCCAGATGGTCGCCTACTATGGCAAGTTCGAGAACTGCCCGAAGCTCGAAGCCAGCCTCAAAAAACAGATCGCGCGCGATTACGCCCTCAAGACGCCCGCCCTCGCCCTGAGCGCCGACGCAGACCTGCGCGACGTCGAGCTGCGATACCCGTTCCCCAGCTGCCAGAAGGAGCGCGATCAGGAGTGAGCGCCGGGGCGCGCCATCGCCCGCGGGCACAACTTTCGTCCGCCGCCCGGCCCACGCCGCCGCAGGAATGCGTCTCACTGGGCGCCCCGCCGGGGTGCGATCGCGAACATTCCGCTTGCAATCCAATCACCTCTCAGTGTAATTACACGCCCCATGACAAAACGATTGGACGCGGAGCGTGAGCGACTGCGCGAGGACGCGAGCCGCGAGAAGAACTGGAAGCGTTGGGGGCCGTACCTCAGCGAGCGACAGTGGGGAACCGTGCGCGAGGACTACTCGGAGGGCGGCGACGCGTGGAACTACTTCCCGCACGAGCACGCGCGCTCGCGCGCCTACCGCTGGGGCGAGGACGGCCTGCTGGGGATAACGGATCGCGAGGGCCGCCTCTGCTTCGCGCTCGCCCTGTGGAACGAGCGCGACCCCATCCTGAAGGAGCGCCTGTTCGGCCTGACGAACGGCGAGGGCAACCACGGCGAGGACGTGAAGGAGCACTACTTCTACCTCGACTCCACGCCGACCCACTCCTACATGAAGGCGCTCTACAAGTACCCGCAGGTGGAGTTCCCCTACCGCTGGATGATCGAGGAGAACGGTCGGCGCGGCAAGTACGACCCGGAGTTCGAGCTGACCGACACCGGACTCTTCGACGCCCGCCGCTACTTCGATGTGTTCGCCGAGTACGCCAACTCCACGCCGAACGACATCTTGGTTCGCGTCACCGTCGCCAACCGCTCGGACGAGCCGGCCGCCGTCCACCTGCTGCCCACGCTCTGGTTCCGCAACACCTGGGCGTGGGGCCGCGAGGGCGAGGGCTACTGGCCGCGCCCCTCGATCACCGCGGCCGACGACGGCACGCTCGTCGCCGATCACGAGTCGCTCGGCCGCTTCCGCCTCGCCGCCGAGGCGACCGGCGCGTCCGGCCCCTTCGAGTGGCTCTTCACCGAGAACGAGACGAACACCCAGAAACTTTACGGCTCGCCGAACCGCACGCCTTACGTCAAGGACGCCTTCCACGAGTACGTCGTCGGCGGCCGGCGCGACGCGGTCAACCCCGCGCGGGAGGGCACGAAGGCCGCGGCCCACTACCGCTTTGAAATCCCCGCGGGCGGCGAAGTCGTCGTCAGGCTCCGGCTCTCGCACGAATCGGAAGCGCCCCGCAAAGCCTTCGGCTCGGAGTTCGACAAGACCTTCGCCGCGCGCGCCAAGGAGTCCGACGAGTTCTACGAATCCGTCATCCCGCAGAACCTCCCCGAAGAGGCGCGCCGCGTCGCCCGGCAGGCTTACGCCGGCCTGCTCTGGACGAAGCAATTCTACCACTACATCATCGCCGACTGGCTAGCGGGCGACCCGAACTTCCCGCCGCCCCCTGCGAGCCGGCGCGAAGGGCGCAACTACGACTGGCTCCACCTCTACAACCGCGACGTGATCTCGATGCCCGACAAGTGGGAGTACCCCTGGTACGCCGCGTGGGATTTGGCCTTCCACATGATCCCGTTCTCGCGCATCGATCCGCAGTTCGCCAAGGAACAGCTCGTGCTCTTTTTGCGCGAGTGGTACATGCACCCGTCGGGCAAGCTCCCGTCCTACGAGTGGACGTTCAACGATGCGAACCCGCCCGTCCACGCCTGGGCCTGCTGGCGCGTCTATCAGATGACGGAGGAGATGGAGGGCGAACCCGACCGGCTGTTCCTGGAGCGCGTCTATCCGAAGCTGCTCGTCAACTTCACGCAGTGGGTCAACCGGCAGGACATCGAGGGCAAGGGCCTCTTCGCGGGCGGCTTCCTCGGCCTCGACAACATCGGGCTGTTCGACCGCTCGCAGCCGCTCCCGAACGGCGCGCTCCTCCAGCAGGCCGACGGCACGGCGTGGATGGCCTTCTACTGCGCCGTCATGCTTGAGATGGCGGTGGAGCTGGCGCGCAAGGAGCCGGAGTACGAGGACATCGCCTCGAAGTTCTTCGAGCACTTCGTCGGCATCGTTGACGCCATCAACGCGCTCGGCGAGGGCGGCCTGTGGGACGAGGAGGACGGCTTCTACTACGACGAGATCAAGTCGAACGGGCGCGAGCTGCCGCTGCGCGTGCGCTCGATGGTCGGGCTGATCCCGCTCATCGCGGTCGTCCACCTGGACGAGGACGTGATCAGGAACCTCCCCGGCTTCGCCAAGCGCCTGCGCTGGTTTTTGGAGAACCGCAAAGACCTCGCGCACTACATCTCCTACGCCGAGACCTCGCGCGAGGGGCGCGCGCACCACATCCGCCTGCTCGCGATCCCCTCGCGCGACAGGCTCGAAAAAGTCCTGCGCTACCTGCTCGACGAGACTGAGTTCCTCTCACCTTACGGCTTCCGCTCGCTCTCGCGCGCCTACGGCGAGCAGCCCTACGTGCTCCGCCTCGGCGGTCAGGAGTACCGCATCGGCTACGATCCGGGCGAGTCCACGTCGGGGATGTTCGGCGGAAACTCCAACTGGCGCGGCCCCGTCTGGATGCCCGTCAACTTCCTGCTCGTCGAGGCGCTCGAACGCTACCACTACTTCTACGGCGACGAGCTGCGCGTCGAGTGCCCGCGCGGGTCGGGCCGGATGATGAACCTGGCCGAGGTGTCGCAGGAGCTGACGCGCCGCCTCACCGCGATCTTCATGCCCGACGCGGAGGGGCGCGCGCCGTGGCAGGGCGTCGAGGAACGGCTCTTCTCGCGCGATCCGCACTGGCGCGATCTCGTCCTCTTCTACGAATACTTTCACGGCGACACGGGCCGCGGCATCGGCGCGAGCCACCAGACCGGCTGGACGGGCCTCGTCGCCTCGCTCCTCGACCGCCTCGCGCGCGACGGCACGAAAGGCTAACCGCGCCGTGCCGGAGCCACACGGAGCCGCTTTAACTGACAGGGCCGCGGGGAAAGTTTCGACTTTCTCCGCGGCCTTTCGCTCTACGATGTGAATTCGGCGTAAGGGTGCGCCGCCCTGGAAGGGCGGGAGACAATAGCCGGGGGCGAGCGGACGTGAGTCCGCGACGCCCCCGGTCAAGCCGACAAAACAGCACCGACCCCGGAGGGGTCGCAGACGCCCGGCACGCCTGCGACCCCTCCGGGGTCGGGACTTCATTCCTTGCCAGACCGGGGGCGTCGCTCGCTCTTGCTCGCTCGCCCCCGGCTATTGTCTTCGTCCCCTACGGGGACGGAATTAGGCCGAACACCTGCCCACACAGCCTCAATTCCGTGCGACAGGTCTCGACGTTTGAGCACGCGGCGGTTTGCGCGCCGCCTCACCGCACCGCTTGCTGCTGCGCCCGCTTCGGTTCGAGGACGGAACGCGCGACGGCGACGGTGGCGAGCGAGCGCGGCGCGTGGCCGCTGAAGGCGCGCGCCGACTCGACCGCGGCGAAGAGATCGTCTTCCGCGAGCGCGGCGAAGAGCGACGGCAGATCGCCGGGCGCGGCCAACTCCGTGCCCATCTGGATGCTGAACTTCCCTTCGAGCCTGACGTTCGTGTTGCCGTTCTCGCCCGTGAAGTTTTCGACGGCGTTCGCGGCTCGGATCAGCTCGGCCGTCAGTTCGCGCGCCCGCGCGCGGTCGAGCGTCGCGTAGCGCGCGGCGACGGCGACGAGCGAGTAGGCGCGCTCCGGCGTGCCCGCGTCGATCTTCCGTGCGACGGAGAGCGATTCGTCGAGCAGTTCGAGCGCGCGTGCGCGGTCGGTTTTCGAGAGCAGGTCGGAGGCGCGACCGAGCGCCCAGGAGAGTACCGGGGCGGGCAGGTCGCCCTTGCGCGCGGCCTTGAGGGCCTCGTCGGCCTCGCCCCTGCGTATGAGGGCGCCGACGAGGTTGTAGTTGGCGAAGCGCAGCAGCCCGCGGCGCGTGTCGCCGTCGGCGATCTTTTCGGCGTACTCCGCTGCGCGCGCGTCGCCCGCGCCCGCGGCCTTCATGGCGGCGAAGGCGTAGGCGCGGTCGCGCTCGTCCGAGTTGGCCGCGTGCGCGAGGGAGTCTTCCAGCTCGCCGGCGATCTTCTCCGCCGCGTCGTCGGGGGCGGGAGTCATGCCGCGGTCGAGCGCGCGTTCGTCGCCCGCTTGCAGGCGCGCGGGCGCGTCGGTGCGCAGCGCGGCGAGTTGCGCGCGCACGGCGGGCGCGAGTTGCGGGGCGTGGCGCTCGAAGAGCGGGAGCAGCCGCGCGGCGATGAAGTAAGTGCCCCCGCGCCCGGCGGAGGTTTGATCCAGCTCCGGCAGGGGGCGAAGCAGCGCGGCCGAGGCGACGCGGAAGAAGGACTCTCGCAGGGCGGGCGACAGCTCCGGCGCGGGCCGCGGCGCGTAGCTCATGCTGGAAGGGATGCCGCCAGGGGAGACGGTCAGATAGATCGACGGCGTGAAGGCGTAGGAGGTGAGGAGTGAGACGGTGTTGGCGTCTGTGTCGGCGTCGGCCGCGGCGCGCGCGACCAACGCGGCGAAGAGGGAGTCAGCACCGGCCGCGTCCTTACCCCGCAGCTCGACCAGGAAGCGTATGCCGCGCTCCGTGACGCCCAGCAGCGCGGGGCCTGCGATCTGCGCGGCGCGCGAGGCGTCGCCGCGCTCCAACAACTCGCCCGCCAGCCTCAGCCGCTCTGAGGCCGCGGCGGGCGGCAATTCCGCGGCCTGCGAAGACGCGCCGCTCGCACTTGCCGCCGCGCCGTCATCCTTCGGCGGATTCATCCGCGCGAGAAACTCTTCGGCGAGCGCCTGATCGCGGCGCGCGGCCAGCCTGAGCACCTCCGAGCGGACGAGCGGGCGCGGCCCCGTTCGCACGCCGCCGCCCCGCGTGCGCGGGCCGAATGAGCCGCCGCCCTCGCGCGCGTACTCGCGCTCGGCCGCCTCCGCCGAATCCCAGGCCCTGCGGAACAGATCGCGCGCGCGTTCGCGCTCGTGCCCCCAGAGGGTGTCGGCCGTCCGCGCCTGCACCCGCGCGCGCAGCACGTCGTCGCCGTAGCCGCGCGACTCTTCGGCCAGGGCGACGAGCAGCGAGAGCGCGACGGCGCGTCGCCCCGCCTCGTTCATCTCCGCCGTCTCGGACGGCGCACGCTCCGCACGTTTCGGCTTCGCCGCCTCCGCTTTCGCCGCGGGCGCTGACTTCGACTCCTGCGCCCAGACTGGCCCGGCGGACGCGACGGCAAAGACCGCAGCGGCGCACAGGCGCGAGAAGTGATCAACTCTTAATCTCATGTGAGTCACCTTCGGGCAGGCAGGTCAGTACCGGCGCGCGATAGCGGGCGGGCGGCGTTGCCTGAGACCGACCCGCCACCGCGGGAGGTACTGACCTCTGGTCAGCCCAACACCGATCGATAATCCAGTCTAATAACCGGGGGCGGGCGAGCCGAAGGCGGGCGAGTCGCGAAGCGTCACTTGTCGTCGTCCTTCGTGGCGGCCTTGGGGCGGTCGCGGACGTAGCCCTCGCCGCGCTGCTTGAGTTCGGCCTTGTTGGCGAGAGTGTGGACGGCGGAAGCGAGCACCTGCTTGCCGTCGAGCTTGAAGCTGGTGACGCCGCGCGCGTCCGTGTCGGGGTCGTCGTACTGGATGACGAGGTAGCGCTGCTTCTCGCGCATGAGCAGCCCCAGCATGTTCGCGCCGTAGGGCAGCGGGACGTGCCTGATGACGTTGCCGGTCGTCGTGCGCTGCGCCTTCGTGTCGGGCCAGACGGCGGCGACCGAGGCGTAGGGCAGCGAGAAATACTCGCGCCCCTGCTTATCGCGGAAGACGAGGCGCTGCGACGCGTCGTCGAAGTTGAGCGTGCCGGTCTGCTTCTTCATGTAGCCGGCGACGCCGCCCTCGTACTTGGCCTTGAGCGTGGCGGGCGCGGCGGGCGTCGGCGTCGCCTTAGGGTCGGCGGCGGGCGTCTGGTCGGCAGCGACGCGCGGGCGCTGCGCGAGGGCGGCCGTGCCGGCGAGCGTGAGCAGCGCGAGCGCGAGGCCCGCGGCGGTCAGGTGTGAGCGTTTCATTTAAAACCCCTTCCGAGAAATTCCGTGTGTGCGCTTTAGAGACGCACGCCGCCCATCGTGCGTTGCCAGGCAAGTGAGCGGCGCAGGACGCAGAAACGCTGCCGCTCCTCGGCCGTGGCGTCGCGCTCCAACTGTTCGAGCACGGCTTCGAGCAGCGGCAGCGCGAACGCGCCCGCGTGTGAGATGACCTGCGAGAAGTAGTGCAGGCGCAACTGCCCGCCCGTGTCGCGGTGAAACTTCAGCACTTCGTCGGCCGGCATCCTGAAGACCTCCTGCCCGACCGGGATGACGCGGCGCGGGACGGCGTGGTGCGCGCCCGCCGCGTCGCGCCAGCCGAGCAGCAGCAGGCCGACGAGCACGCCCTGCTCGTTCAAATAGTCCGGGCTTAAGACCGCCAGCTCTGAGGGCGGCGACAGGCGCGGCCCCAGGCTCCCGTACTCCGGGTTGACGAGCTGCGTGTCGTAGATGAGGCCGACGACTTCCGAGCCGTCGCCCGCGGGCAGCGAGACGAACTGCGCAAAGCCGTAGTCCTCGGCCGCGGGCGCCGACGTGGCGTCGAGCCTGTCGATCACCCGCCCGACGTAATCGACGTGCGAGCGGGAGGCGACGATCTTGGCGATCCTTGTCATTAGTCAGTTGTCCGTAGTCAGTTGTCAGTTGTTCGTGGCTGGCGGGCCGTCGCGTCACGTCGCAGGCGTCAAGCCTGTGAAGCTCATGCAACGGACAACTGACAACTGACCACGGACAGCCCTTTCCGTCATAGCCAGACGGGGAGCGTGAACACGAAGAGCCAGAGCAGGACTTGCGCGCCCGCGAGCAGAACCGCGTAGGCGACGCCGCGCCGGGCCTCGGCCGCTTCACGCGCACGCCCGCTGCGCCGCGCGTCGCACGCGCCGGCCGCGCAGCAGGCGACGGCGCAAGCGCAGAAGACGATGCCGACGAACGGGACGAAAGCGTAGGCCAGGAAGACGTAGCCGCGCGCCGTCTGCTCGTTGCGCCGCCCCCACCTCGGCTCGGGGCGCGCGGGCGCGCGGCGCGCGGGCGGCGGCGTGATGCTCGGCCAGCGGTACGAGGCGCGCAGCCCGTCGGCCGGGCTGTAGTCGCGCTCGCGCAGGTGCCGGCCGCAGGTCGCGCAGTAGCGCGCCGACGCCCGACGCGCGCGCGCGCCGCACGCGGGGCACGACGGCGACTCAGCCGTGGGCGCGTCGTGTTCGGCCGCCGCCGTGTCATGTGCGAACGTGCCGCACACGAACGTGCCGCGCCCGTCGCGGTCTCGCGCGCCCGTCGCGCCTGCCTGGTGTTGGTCGGCGTGGCCCATCGAAGTCTGTCCGAAGCGGTCTCGCGAAACCCGCGCGGCTTTCAGCGGCGGTGAATCTTGCTGACGGCCTTGCGCGAGACGCGGAAGGCCAGTTGGTTGGTCTCGGCGAAGTCCTGCACGGCGCGCAGGAACTGCTCACGGTCGCGCGCCGTGATCACCGCCGCCTCGTCGGCGGTTTCGAGCGCGTAGGGGTAGCCGTTGCCGACGACGCACTCGGCGCGCACCGCGTCGATCACGTCTTCGAGAAGCGCCGCGTCCTGCCCCACCCACGCCGGGATGTCGAGCCGCGCCGGCACGCCGCCCGGCGCGGTCGTCTGCAAATAGACGAAGCCGACGAGCGGCTCATTCGCCTCGTCCCTGAAGTCTTCCGGCAGCCCCTCGCGGAAGCAGTGGCAGAAGACCGTGCGGTCGCCCCAGTTGGCGAAGAGCGGCGGCGCGCCCTCGCGCGTCTCGGCCGAGAAGATTTGCGCGTCGAAGACGACGGGCGTGCGCCGCTCGCGCCGCGCGAGCACGTCGAGCAGGCGGACGAGGTCGCGCGCGTAAGACTGATCGATGTAGCCGACGACGGGCACTTCCGTCTCGCGCGACAAACGGATGGTCTCGGCCAGCGCCTTGACGTACCCGCTCGGAAAACTCAGCGACTCGCCGCGCATCCGCGCCGTCGAGAGCAGGAGCGTGCCGTCGAAGAAGGCGACGGGCACTCGCTCACCCCGCGCGCGCCAGCCCGCGCGCCTTTCGAGGAACGCGCGCACGGCCTTGAGTTCAAGCTCGAAGCGGTGGAGCGAGACGAGGTCGGTCGCGGTCGCAGGCCCAGCGTCCGTCTCGGACAGCTCCTTCGGCGTCACCAAACGGAAGTCCCACTCCTTCCGGTAGCCCGCGCCGTCGCGCGCGTGCGGGTTCTCGAACCACGCGACCTGCACGGCCGCCACGGGCATCGAGACCTCTCTGCCGGGCAGAATCTGGCTCCCGTCGGCCGCGAACGTCGCGCGATCAACGAGCGCGTCCACGGCCCAGCCCCTCGCCTCCTCGTGCGTGCGCCACCGGCGGCCGAACGGCAGAACGAAGCGGCCCTCGCGCTCCAACTCCCCGGAGGGCAGCGACCCGAAGGCGCGCGCCCTGACCTCCGCGAGGTTCGCCTCCGCCTCGCGCCTCACGTCCGCGACCGCGCGCCCCTCAAGGCCGGCGAGCCGCCCGGCGTAGTCCGCCGCCTCGGCCGCCCACTCGCGCCCGAACTCGACGAACTCGCCGCGGCACTTGTCCAGCTCCGCGATCAGGCGTTGGCGGTAAAGCATCAGGAAGCTGTTAGCTATTAGCTGTTAGCTGTTAGCAGAACCAAAGCCGGGAGCTAAACGAAAGGGCTAAGTCGCTTTCTTCCGGCTAATAGCTAACAGCTAATAGCTAACAGCTACGGAATCACTTCGTCTGAGAGCGGGCTAGCTGGGCCGCTGGGGCGATGTAGTAGGTGGTGCGGAGGCGGTTGCCGATGAAGGTGTAGGCCAGCCCCTCGCGCGTGTTGCGGAAGACCGCGACCTCGCCGCGCGCCTCGCGCTCGAAGCCGCCGCCCTTCGTCAGGTTCATCGACTCGGGGGTGGCCGAGGACGACTCGTGTTGCAGGACGATCTGCCTGACCGTCCCTTCGAGCGAGGGCGAGAGCTTGTGCGCGGCGACGAAGCGCGCGTCTATGAAGGCGACTGTCGCCGTCCCGCCCGCCACCTTGAACTTGAGCGTCCCCGTCTGCCCCGGCTTGTCCTCGATGGGCTTGCCCAGCACGCGCTCCACGTCCGCGCGCCGCGACTTCAGCGGCTCGATCCCGTTCCACCCTGCCGCGACGGCCGAAGGCACGAACGGCGCGACCGCGAAAGCAACCAGTAACGACGCGAGCGCCGCCGCACAGGCGAGCGCGCGCGTCCGACCCGAAACCGTTTTATTCATGGCGCGAATGCTACGCCTCGCCACTGCCGGTTTCAAGTGGAAAGTGATGAGTGAGCGGGAAAGCAAAAACGAGTGCCGGGCGGTGAGAGACGAATTAAGTTTTCGTCTCTCACCGCCCGGCACGAAGGGTTGACAGCTAAACGCTAACAGCTAACAGCTTCTCTACTTCGCGAAGGGGCGGACGCGCTCGGCCGACTCTTTGAGGTCGGCCTCGTTGGGCGCCAGCGCCGCGCCGCGCTCGTAGGCGGCGAGCGCCTTGGCGTACTGCTTGGAGACTTCGAGGGCGTAGCCGAGTTCGCGATAGACGTTCACGTCCTCGGGCGACTTGGCCGCGGCGCGCTCCAAGGCTGCGATGGCGCGCGGGAAATTCTTCGCGCGCGAGTGGGCGACGCCGAGCAGGTAGAGCGTCGAGCCTTGCACGTTCGCATTTGTGGCGGCGCGCTCCAACACCGCGGCGGCGCGCGCGAACTGCTCAGCGCCGATGAGCGCCTGTCCGTTCAAGGTCATGGCGGATTCGTCCGCGCTCAGCTTGAGCAGCGCGTCGCTCGTCCGCACCGCGCTCAGATAATCGGCCGCGGCCTTCGGCCCCTGGCCGCCGGCCTGGCCGGCGCGCAAAAGATAAGCGACCGTGAGCAGACGCCAGCCCTCGGTGAAGCGCGGATCGGCGGTCGTGGCGCGGTTGAGCGCGGAGATGGCTGCGTCCGGCTGACCGCGCTCGTAACTGATCCGGCCGAGGTAGAAGAGCGAGACGGCGTTCTTCGGATCGGATTTGACGGCCGCCTCAAACGACCGCACGGCGTCGTCCACCTTCTTCGTGCGGTACTCGGCGAGGCCGCGGAAGTAGTAGGTCTCCGCGTCGGGCTTAGCATTGGCGCGGGTGGTCGCGGCGACGAGCAGCGGGAGCGCGCGCTCGTGCTGCTCGGCCAGGGCGTACGACTTGCCGAGGGCGTCGGCCGTGTTCGGGTCTTCCGCTCCGGCGGCGCGCTGGAGGTCTAGCGCGCGCTGCAAGTCCGCGGCGGCCTCGGCGTACTGCTTAAGGCCGAACTCGGCGAAGCCCGCGATCTTCCAGGCCTCGCTGTTCGACGGATCGGCCTCGGCGACGCGCTTCGCCTCGCGCGCGGCTTCGGCGTACTGCTTCTGCTGGAAAAGCTCGTAGGCGCGCGCCGTGCCCCCGGCCGCCTGCGTGGCGGCGGGCGAAGGCGTCAGGAGCGGCGCGTCGTCCGCGCGGCGCGCGGGCTGCTGCGCGACGGGGCGCGCCTCGGCCGGCTGCTGTGCGTCTGCGACGGGCTGCGACGGCGGCACGCGGCGCGGGCGGGTCGCGCCCGACTGCGCGCCGGCGGACGCCGCGAGGGCCAGGCCCGCGAAGATCAGGAATGCCGACTGCCGGAAAGATTTACGGTTCATCTGCGACCTCGCGCGTGAAGGACTTTCTCGCTGGATCAGGCTGTTTCGGGAGAGTATGGCGTGCGCGGCCCCGCGGTTCAAGCCGCGCGTTGTCTGCGATGCGGCGGCCCCGCGAGCGGTTCGCCCCGATTTCAACGCCTCGGGCGTGTGAGTAGTCTCAGGGGACGGCGCGCGGTTAATACCACGTGCGGCGGCGACGCGCCCGCCTGTCACTGAGCGGGGTTTCTTTTATCGGCCGGCGGCAGTCGCTTCTTCGGCGGCTTGACGGGAGGGATGTCCTCTAGCTGCGGGGCCATGTGGGCCGGCTGGCCGTCGGGCGAGGCGCGCCGCCGCCCCGCCCCCGAAGGGACGGCCGCCGCTTTGCGCCGTTTCCGCGCACCCGCGCGGCGGGCGCTGTTCGCCCTCGCGCGGCTCGCGCCGGCCCGCGCCGCGCCCGCCGCCTGCGCCGTGCCGTCGAGCGTGTGCGCGTCCGCGCCGCCGTGCCAGCCGAGCAGGGCGGCGATGATTAGAATGCTTCCCGTCTTACCCATCGAATTTGCGCCTTTCGCCCGCACGCCCCTTCCGCCCGCGCGTCGGGCTGGGGGTACTCCAACAAAATCCACGAAGTACCCAGCCCCGCCCGCGCGCCCCCTTCCACGGGGCGACGCACAAACATAACTCACGCGCAACGGCCTGTATAGGAACGCCCGCGCGCGGCGGAAGGCGACGGTACATTTGTACCTCCGTCCGCGGAGAATCGTACCCGCACGCCCCGCCGCATTTAGAGAAATTTGTACCGCGAAATAGAGACAAACGGTAGATGTGCCCCGCGCGCCTCCCCTGTATCCTGCGCCGGTCTTAACTTAGAAGGGGGAGCGCCCGGATGAATCAGCACGCGGAACAGTTCGACTCCAGCACCGCCGAGGCCCGCGCGCAGGGGCCGGCGGCCGGCCGCGACGCGGAGCCGCGAATCTACGGGCTTTTCCCCGCACAGGTGCGCGGCGTCGATTCGTCCGGCGCGCAGTTTCATACGCAGACCCTGCTCGACAACTTCGGCGCGACGGAGTTCGACCTGCGGCTGCCCCGATGCGTCGCGGCCGGCTCCGAACTCCTCGTCGTCACGGACATACACGACGCCACGGTCGCGCTGCACGGCAACGTCCTGCGCGCCGAACGGCAGGAGGACGGCGCTTACCGGCTGACGGTCGCCGTCACGCACCACCGCTTTCTGTAAACAGCCCGGGCGCGGCTGTCTCAAAGGACGGCCGCGCCCTTTCAGTTGAAGTTATATCTGCCGACCCTGACAACCGAAACCCATTCATCGTTACGAAAGGAAAGTCTTCCCGAAATGAGTAAAGCCCGTCCCTCCTCAGCCCTCTCCCGCGCGCAAGCCGCCAAGGCGCGCGCGGCGAGAAGAGGTGTCCGCCTGTTCGCCCTCTTAGCCATCGTCGCGCTCGCGTCGGCCGCCGCCTTCTCGCTGCCGTCGTCCGCGAAACTGATCGACAGCCTCATCGGCTCGACGACCGCCGCGGCGGCGACCGGCGCGCCCGCGGCCACCCCCGCCGACGCGATCCCGAGCATCAACTCGGATAAGGTCTTCTACCGCGCGGGCGAGACCGTCACCCTCACCGGCACCAACTGGAAGCCGGGCGAGACCGTCACCGTCGTGCTCGCGGCCCGAGGCAACGCGGCCCCCGGCGCGACGCTCACGGCCACGGCCGACGAGAACGGCAGCTTCGTCGCGCGCACCACGATGCCGGGCGAGGAGCGCAGCAAAGAGAGCCGCGGCGCGGGCAACCGCCCCGAAGAGATTTACTTCACGGCCACGGCGACCGGCTCCGCGTCGGGCGCTTCGGCGCGCGTGCGCTTCAAGGGCGGCGAGATGATCGAGGAGGAGGAGGACGAGGACGCCGACCTGCCCCCCTTCGCCATCGGCCGGATCAGCAAGGAAGACTACCTCTCGCGCCGCATCGAGCACAGCAACCGCCTGCGCGGCATCGAGCGCGGCCGGGCGTTCGATCCGGGCGCCCGCGGCCGCGCCATCGGCCAGATGGAGCGGCAGGAAGGCGGCCGGCGTGGCGGCAGGAAGTCCGCAGGCAGCGCCGAGGGCGCGTCCGAGCCGAACGCGCAAGGCTCCGGCTTCGACGCCAGCTCCCTGAGCGCGAGCACCGCGTCGGAAGGCGCGGCGGCGTGGATCTCCATCGGCCCCGCGCCGATCCCCAACGGTCAGACGAGCGGCCTGACGCACGCCGTCAGCGGCCGCGTCACCTCCATCGCGCTCCACCCCTCCAACTCCGACATCGCCTACGTCGCCACCGCGCAGGGCGGCGTCTATCGCACGCTCGACGGCGGCGCGACCTGGACGGCCATCTTCGACGGCGCGCACACGCTCTCGATCGGCTCCATCGCCATCGCCCCCTCGCAGCCCTCGACCATCTACGTCGGCACGGGCGAGGGCAACTTCTCCTGCGACTCCTTCTTCGGCGTCGGCGTCTACCGCATCGACAACGCCGACGGCGCGGCGCCGGCGCTGACCGGCCCCTTCGCCAAGGACACGGCCAACAACGACGTGCTCAGCGGGCGCTCGATCTCGAAGGTGCTCGTCCACCCGTCCAACCCCGACGTGATCTTCATCGGCGTCACCAACGGCGTCGCCGGCATCGGCTGCGACTCCGGCACGGCCACCTCGAACCGCGGCCTCTACCGCTCGACGAACGCCACCTCGGCGAACGCCACCTTCCAGAGGCTGGCGACGAGCACCAACGCCAACCGCAACGTCACCGACATGGAGTTTGAGCCGGGCAACCCGAACATCCTGTTCGCGACCGTCCTCGGCTTCAGCACCGCCAACGACGGCGGCGTTTACCGCTCGACCAACGCGCTGGCCGCGAGCCCCTCCTTCACCCAGACCCTCTCGGCCGGCAGCGCGACCGCCTCGGCGCGCGTCGAGATCGCCGTCAACAAGGTCAACGGCGTCACGACCGTCTTCGCCGCGACGAGCGATTCGCAGGGCACGGTCAGGCGTTCGGTTGACGGCGGCGTGACGTGGTCGGGCGCGCTCGCCGGGGCGACCGGCTTCTGCGGCGGTCAGTGCACCTACGACATGCCCATCGGCGTCGATCCGACCAACGCCAACGTCCTCTTCATCGGCGGCAACGCCGACGGCACGTCCTCCGCGATCCTCAAGAAGTCGTCGAACGCGCTGGCCGCCAGCCCCACGTTCGTCAAGGCCCAGGCCGGCCTGCACGCCGACAGCCACTCCATCGAGTTCGACCCGTCGAACAACAACATGGTCTGGACGGGCAACGACGGCGGCGTCTGGAAGTCGCCTAACTCGGGCGCGACCTGGACGAGCCTCAACAACACCGGCTTCAACGCAACGCAGTTCCAGTCGCTCGCCCTCCACTCGGTCGATCCCAACTACACCATCGGCGGCACGCAGGACAACGGCACCATCCGCCAGCGCCCCGACGGCACCTGGACGCGCACCGACTACGGCGACGGCGGCTACGCCCTCATCGACCAGAGCGCGACGGGGACGACGACCGTGCGCCAGTACCACACCTACTTCAACCAGGTCGGCGCGGGCGGCATCGTCGGCTTCGGCACGACGACCAGCTCGACCGCCTTCGAGAACTGGACGTTCCTCGGTTGCGGCGGCACGGCCAACGGCCTGAGCTGCAACGACTCGGCCGTCCTCTTCTACGCGCCGATGGCCCTCGGCCCCGGCTCCCCGAACACGGTTTACTACGCCAGCGACCGCCTCTACCGCTCCTCGAACAGCGGCACGACGATGACGGTCGTCAGCCAGCAGTTCGTCAACGGCGTCGCGGTCAGCGCCATCGGCATCTCGCCGCAGAACGACGCGGTGCGCATCGTCGGCCTGCGCAACGGCAAGGTCTACCGCACGATGACCGGCGGCGCGACCTCCGCCACCATGACCGACGTGACCGGCACGATCCCGGCGCGCTACGTCTCGCGCGCCGTCATCGACCCGAACAACCAGAACACGGCCTACGTGACGCTGTCGAACTACTTCGGCAACGCGACCGCGCACGTCTTCAAGACGACGAACCTCAACGCCGCCTCGCCAACGTGGGCGGGCGTCGGCGGCGGGCAGATCCCGGACGTCCCGGTCAACGCCTTCGCCGTCGACCCTGCGGACTCGAACGTGCTCTACGCGGGCACCGACATCGGCGTCTATCGCTCGGCCGACGGCGGCGCGACGTGGGCCCCTTTCAGCAACGGGCTGCCGCGCGTCGCGGTCTTCGACATGGCCGTCCACAACCCCTCGCGCAAGCTCCGCATCGCCACCCACGGCCGCGGCATGTGGGAGGTGTCCGTCGCCGCCAGCCCCGCCATCCTGCGCGGGACGATCACCGACGCGGGCACCAACGGCCCGATCGCTAACGCCACGATCACCGCGGGCCAGAACACGGCAGTCTCGGACGAGGACGGCGTCTATCAGTTCGCCTACATCCCGGCCGGCACCTACAGCATGACGGTCTCGGCCCTGGGCTACAACGACGCGACGGCGTCGAACGTGACGGCCGCGAACGGCACGACCACGACGAAGGACTTCGCGCTCGGCAACGCGCCCTCGGCCGCCTGCCCCGCCGACACGAACGAGTCGGACTTCGCGGCCGGCATGGCGAGCAACGTCGACGTGACGAGCGCGCCGGGCAACGTCACGCTCTCGCTCCCCTCGCCGGTCGGCGTGGAGCAGGCGAGCCTCGCCTTCTTCGTCGACTCCGTCACCGCCACCACCTTCCAGGCGCAGACCTTCGTCCCCGCCGCCACGGGGCGGCTGACGCAGGTCGACTTCCAGGCGGCGCTCGCGGCCGGGGCCACGGCCGGCACGCTGGCCGTCGAAATCCGCAACACCGTCTCCGGCGCGCCCGGCTCGACCGTGCTCGCCACGACGAACCTGACGACGATCAGCAGCACCACGAATGCTTGGTACTCTGTGAACTTCGACACCCCGGCCAGCGTCACTGCGAGCACCACTTACGCCATCGTGCTGCGCGCCGCCTCCGGCGGGCCGTACCGCGCTGTCCGGGCTAACGGCAACGTTTACGCGAACGGGGCGCACTACCAGTCAACGAACGGCGGGTCAAGCTGGGCGACCTTCATGGCGGGCTCGCCGTCCTCCACGCAGGACCTCACCTTCCGCGCCTACGTCGTGCCGCAGGTTTACGCCACGAGCGGCAACCTCGTCTCCGCGCCGAAGGACGCCAACCAAGCCGACGGCACGGCGGCCGGCTGGAGCACGATCTCGTGGAACGCGACGACGCCCGCGGGCACGAACGTCCGCTTCCAGGCGGCGGCGGGCAACAACCCCGGCGGCCTGTTCACCTTCGTCGGGCCGGACGGCACGCCGAACACCTACTTCGGGAACGGCGCCTCGCTCGCGCAGTTCAACGGCGCGCGCTACCTCAAGTACAAGGCGTACCTGACGACCTCGAACACGACCGTCACGCCCGTCCTGACGGACGTGACCGTCTGCAACAGCAACACGCCGCTGCCGGCGACGAGCCTCAACGTCAGCCCCGCCGCCGGAACCTACGGCGGGACGACGACGCTCACCGCGACGCTCACCTCGGGCGGCGCGCCCCTCGCCGGCAAGCTCGTCACCTTCCGTCTCAACGGCGCCAACTTCGCCGGCAACGTGGCGGCGACCGACGCCAGCGGCGTCGCCACCGTCCAGAACGTCAGCCTCGCGGGCCTGAACGCCGGCACTTACGCGAACCACGTCTCGGCGCGGTTCGCCTCCGACTCGGCCCACGCCGGCACGAGCGGCGCGAACGGCCTGACGGTCGCCAAGGCGACGCCCGCCGTCGCCTGGAACAGCCCGGCGGCGATCACCTACGGCACGGCGCTCGGCGCGTCGCAGCTCAACGCCGCCGCCGACGTGCCCGGCACTTTCAACTACACCCCCGCGGCCGGCACGGTCTTGAACGCGGGCGACAACCAGACCCTCTCCGTGCAGTTCGTGCCCGCCGACGCGGCCAACTACAACGAGGTCTTGAGGGACGTTACAGTCAACGTCCTCAAGGCGCAGGCGGCCATCACGCTTTCCGGCCTCGCCCACGACTACAGCGGCGCGGCGAAGTCGGCGACCGCCTCTACCTCGCCGGCGGGCCTCGACGGCCTGACCGTCACCTACGACGGCTCGGCCACGCAGCCGAAGAACGCCGGCAGCTACGCCGTCGTCGCCACGCTCACGAACAACAACTACCAAGCGCAGAACGCCACGGGCACGCTCGTCATCAACAAGGTCGCGCCCGTCGTCACGGCCAACGCCGCGACCTGCACCTACAACGCCTCGCCCTGCGCGGCGTCGGGCACGGCCGAGGGCGTTGACGGCGCAGACCTCGGCGCGGTCACGCTCACCTACACGCCGGGCGGCTCTTCCGCGCCCGTCAACGCGGGCGACTACACGGTAGTCGCCTCCATCCCGGAGACGGCCAACCACACGGCCGCGGCCAGCGAGCCGGCGGCCGTCAAGGTGAACAGGGCCACGCCCACCATCAACTGGGCGAACCCGGCCAACATCGTGTACGGCACGCCGCTCGGTGCGTCGCAGCTCAACGCGACCGCGACGCTCGGCGCGGGCGGCCCCGCCGTTGACGGCGGCTTCGCCTACGGCCCTGCGGCCGGCATGGTTCTCGCCGTCGGGATGGGGCAGACCCTGCACGTCGATTTCACGCCCGCGGACGCGGTTAACTACACGACCGCCGCGAAGGACGTGACGATCAACGTCGTCCGCGCGACGCTCACGGTCAAGACCGTGGACGCCTCGAAGGTTTACGGCACGCCGAACCCGGCGTTCGCCGTCACCTACTCCGGCTTCCTGAACGGCGACACGCCGGCCGCGCTCGGCGGCTCGCTCGCCTACACGACCGCGGCGACGCCGTCGAGCGACGCGGGCCTCTACCCGGTCACGCCTTCGGGCCTGACCTCGGCCAACTACGCCATCAACTTCGTCGCCGGCAGCCTGACCGTCACCAAGGCCCCGCTCACTGTGACGGCCGACAACAAGACGAAGATACTCGGCGCGGCGAACCCCGCGTTCACCGCCAGCTACTCCGGCCTCGTGCTCGGCCAGACGCCCACCGCGCTCGGCGGGGCGCTCGCCTTCACGACGGCCGCCACGGCGGCCAGCCCGGTCGGCAGCTACGCGGTCAAGCCCTCGGGGCTGACCTCGCCGAACTACCAGATCACCTACGCCGACGGCACGCTCAACGTCACCTACGGCGTCTGCGCGCTCTACGACGCGGAGAAGTCGGCCCAGGCCAACAGCACGATTCCGATCAAGCTGCAGCTCTGCAACGCCAGCCTCGCGGAGGTGTCCGCGCCCTCGGCCGTCGTCTTGGCGACGGGCGTCACGATGGTCTCGACGAGCGCCCCGGTGGAGCTCGCCGACTCGGGCAACGCGAACCCCGACTTCAACTTCCGCTACGTCGGCCCCGGCGCCGCGGGCGGGTACATCTTCAACCTCAGCACCAGGGGGTACGCCACCGGCACCTACCTCCTGACCTTCACCGTGACGGGCGACCCCGTCCCTCACACCGTGCCGTTCTCGGTCAGGTAAGGGTGCGGCCCGGCCGGACGAACCGTTCGGCTCAGACAAAAATCGGCGGGACACCGACAAGGTGTCCCGCCGATTTTCTTCGAGTACCGCCGCCTTTTTGTCCCGCTCCCTATCAGCGGGTTTGACAGCGGCTAAAGTTTCCGCGCCGCACACGGGCCGCGCGCGACGGCCGTCAGCTCTCCTCGCGCGCGAGCGCGTCGAGAATCATGCGCTTGAGATCGTCCAGCGTCCCGCACACATTTATCGAGTCCGCCCCGATCAGGACTTCCAGGCCCCCGCCGCCCCGCTTAAAAACCGCCGGCAGCGCGACACCCGCCGCGCCGTAGCGCGCCCGCAGCTCGTCCGCGTGCAGGAACTCAAGCGGCACGCCCAGGCCGTTCAGGAACTCTTTCCACTCCTTCCGCATCCCCACAGCCGAGTGGGTGAGCGCGCACAGGTTGCACTGGTAGGTCCGCGGCGAAAAGATTTTATGCGCCGCGTCGGCCAGCGCGTTGAACACGCCGCTGTCGGCGTTATAGACGAAGACCAGAGCGGGCCTCGCGTGTTGAGATTTTTCGCCCATCTTTAAAAGCCGTGAACCGTGAATCGTAAATAGCTGTTAGCTGTTAGCCGGAAGAATGCGGCCTTCGATTCGGGGCCTCCGCCGCTTCCGTTTTCTGGTTTTGCTAAAAGCTAATCGCTAATAGCTGATAGCTTCCATTCATGCCACCGCGCCGCCGCAGCTCGATCCCGCGCCGGCCGTGCAGCCGAAGCAGTGCGCGGCCGTCACGATCCGCCGGGCGGCGAGCTGTGCCGGGTCGAAGTCGGCGATTGTCCGCGGGAGTCCGGGCGCGACGCCGAGTTCGAGCATCTGGTTGAAGTCGCAGTCGTGGAGGCGGCCCGTCCAGTCAACGCTGACGAGCGTGCGGCACATCAGCCCCTCGACCGTCGCGGGGTTGAACGCCTCGACGAGCTTGCGCATGTAGCGCCCCTCGTTGCCGGATCGGCGCAGGTATTCGAGGAAGCGGCGGATCGGCATGTTGGTGATCGTGTAGAGGCGGTTGAAGACGATCCCATGCCGAGCCAGCAACTCGCGCTTGAAGTCGCGCTCTATCGACTCTTGAGCGGGCGGGAGGAACGCGCCGGCGGGGTTATAGACGAGGTTGAGGACAAGGCCGCTGCCCTCGCGCCCGTAGCCCGCGGCGTTCAGATGCCTGAGCGCCTCGATTGATTTCCCGAAGACGCCCGCGCCGCGCTGCGCGTCCGTCTGCTGTTCGAGGAAGTAGGGGAGCGACGAGACGACCTCAACCGCGTGGTCGCGGAAGAATTCCGGCAGGTCTTTCTGACCCGGCTCGAACATGACGGTCAGGTTGTGGCGCACGATGACATGCGCGCCGAGCCGCCGCGCCTCTCTGACCATGTAGCGGAACGAGGGGTTCAGCTCCGGCGCGCCGCCCGTGATGTCGAGCACGGGGATGCGGAATCGGCGCAGGGCGTCTATCACCTGCTCGGCCGTCTCGCCGGTCATGATCTCGGTGCGGGCGGGCGAGGCGTCAACGTGACAGTGCTTGCACGCCTGGTTGCACAGCTTGCCCGTGTTGACCTGCAGGGTCTCGACCGCGGCGGCGCGCAGCTCCAGCCCGTGCGCGGCCAGCTTCTCGCCGAAAGAGGCTCCGTGATTCGCCGCCGCGGCATCTTCTCGCACGACGGGCAAGGCTATCGTCATCACATCGAGACCTTGTTGACCGAGTTGTGCGCTTGCAGGGCGTGGATGAGGGACGCGCCGCCGCGCAGGGCCGAGGCCATGTGGATCGCCTCGGTCATCTGCTCCATGTTCGAGCCGGATTCGAGGCAGGCCTGCGAGTAGGCGTCGATGCAGTAGGGGCACTGCAATGCGTGCGCGACGGCCAGCCCGATGAGCGCCTTCTCGCGGCGCGACAGCGCCCCGTCCTCCTGGCACGCCTGATACCAGGCCATGAACTTCTCGAACAGGTCGGGCCTGTGCCGGCCGACCTCAGAGAATTTCGGGAGATCGTCTTCCTCGTAGTAACTCATCCTTCCTCACCCCTTGCGACGCGCCGCGGACGGGCGCGTAGAGTCGGCCGAGCGTGCGCGGATGGACGCCGAGCCAGTAGAGCAACTGTAAGAGTGACCAGCGCGCGAACGTGAGCGCGAAGTTTCGGCCCTCGAAGCGGCGCGAGGACGTTGTGACCGCGGCCGACAGGTGCGACACGCGCCCCACTTCGCGCAGGCGACGCACGAGGTCTAAATCCTCGAAGACGGGGAACGGGCG
The DNA here is from genome assembly GCA_035295985.1 of Pyrinomonadaceae bacterium. Taxonomy (GTDB): domain Bacteria; phylum Acidobacteriota; class Blastocatellia; order Pyrinomonadales; family Pyrinomonadaceae; genus JAIVGV01. The sequence goes on from DATHBT010000074.1 coordinate 21,358, forward strand.
GAAGCCGCCGACACGCTCGTACACGTCGCGCCGCACGAAAATGGCGGAGTCGCCGTAGCAAAGACCCAGCCGCCGGAGTCGCGGGTAGAGCCACGTGAGGAAGCGCGCCGCGCGGCTGTCGCCGTCGAAGAACACGTCGAAGTTGCCGGCGACGACCGAAGGGTCGCGCAACGCTTCTTCGATCCGCGCGGCGCAGCCGTCGGCGGGCCGCGTGTCCGCGTGGACGAACCACAGGACGTGGCCGCGCGCCACGCGCGCCCCGGCGTGCATCTGTAGCCCGCGCCCGCGCCCCGACGTGATCACCCGCGCCCCGCGCCCGCGCGCGATCTCGGCCGTGCCGTCCGCGCTCCCGCCGTCAACGACGATCACTTCCGCGCCTCGCGCCGCGCACGCCACCGCGTCGAGCGTCCGCCCGATTGAGTGCGCTTCGTTCAGCGTCGGGATGATGACGGAGAGCGCCGGGGGCACTTCTGCGGGGGGCGGAACGGTGGCGGCTCGCTCGTCCATGCTAAGGAATCTTCTCGCGCGCCGCGCTCCCATTTCAGCGCGCACGCGCGCGGCAAAGGTGTCAGGCCGTCAACTCGTTCGGCGCGGGCGACGGAACGCGCGCGGGCGTGCCGCCCGCCGGCAGTTGCCAGGCCGGGCGCTCTTCGCCGAAGGGCAGCCTGAGGATTTCGACCAGCCCGATCTCCGCCGGGTCGCGGTAGGCCGGGACGCCAACTGTGATCTCGTCCTGCGGCACGTCAAGTCGGAGCGTGCCGTGCAGCCTGTCCCAGACGGTCAGCCCGCTCGACCAGTTCGAGTCGGTCTCATCCTTCACGGCCGAGTGGTGTATGCCGTGCATCCGCGGCGTGACGACGAAGCGGTTGAGCCGCCTCTCCAACCCGACCGGCAGCTCCACGTTCGAGTGGTGGAACAGGATCGAGACGAACAGGAGCGTCTGCCACACGGAGAACGCGAGCGGCGAGACGCCGATGATGAGAATCTGCCCCGCGCGCCACGGGACTGAGAGCACGAGTTCCGCGAAGTGGAAGCGCAGCGCGGTCGAGGCGTCTAAATCCAGATCGACGTGGTGCGCGAGGTGAAAGCGCCACAGGAAGGGCGCGCGGTGCGTGAGTACGTGCCACAGGTAGAGCGTGTAGTCGAGCAGCACGACTGCAAGCGCGACTGCGAGCCACGCGGGCAGCCTGAGGAGCTTGAGCAGCCCCCACCTGCGACGCTCGACAATCGCGGTGAGCGCGTCGGCCATGGGCTTCTCCGTCAACTGAAGCGCGGCGGCGCTCACGACGGCGACGGCTAGGTTGCGCGCCTCGCGCCTCACCTTAGGCTCGACGGCGCGACGCAACGGCCGCCGCCGCTCAAGCCACGCGAGCAGCCCGAACGCCCCGAAGACGAGCGGCGCGCTCACCCACGCCGGCACCTTTCTCCCCCTCACAGCAGCCATCTCCCGTGCGCACAGATTACCACGTTATGTCCCGTCGGCCCTCTCACGTCAACCGCCGGCATTGAATCAAGAGGGGCGCGCTCCGCGAAGAGACGCGCCCCTCTTGATTCAGGCGGCAGTGAGTTAAACCCGACGAGAGATCACAAGTTGAGCATCAGGCCGAACGGGGAACAGCCCGGAACGGTTCAGCGTCGCTCTGCTACCTGGGTCTCCTCTGAATCTCTACCGAACCCTCGGCCGGCTGCTCTCCTCAGAGCCGGCCGCGCCGCAGTTCTTCCTCCAAAGCCATGTAGAGCGTCCCATCCTCCTTTTCGACCTCGTACTGGAGGATTTCGCCGGAGAAGTAGGCCTGCCGGATGCGGCCCCGGCCGCGCTTCGAGCTGACGCGGTCGCCCTTCCTGAATTTGAAGCGGGACGCCGCGTCCGCGTCGTCAAGCGTCTTATGGCCCGTGTGCCAGCTCGCGCCTTCGCGCCAGTAGATGTGGAACGGCCCCGTGCCGTGAACCTGGACGATGGCCCCGTCAGGGATGTAGCCGAACATCGTGCTCCCCTTTGGGATGAAGGCGTAGCCGCCCGCCTTGATCTCCTTCATCGCGGCGCGGTCGAACTTCTCGGCCACGGCGAAGTAGATCGTGCCCTGCACCACGGTGATGTGCTCGTCAACGGGGTGCTTGTGCGGTGGGATGATCGTGCCGGGCAGCTCGCGTATGCGCATCACGAACGGCTCGCCCTCCTTCTCCGGGTCGCCGTAGAGGATTTCCACGTCCTCCGTCATCGGCCTGATGGGGATGATGCGCTTCTCGCGCGTCTCCTTCGGCTGCCCCGCCGCGCCGACGGTTGCGGCGAGAGCCAACAGGGCGGCGAGCGAGACGCTGAACACGGCTTTCGTAAACACTCGGACACCTCCAATCGTGAATGCTCGAACGTCGGCCACGCGGCGCTACGCGTCAGCGCCGCCCCTTCCCGCCGCTGACGCGAGAAGAACTCGCGCGGCGCTGGAAAGGAACTTCCGACGAACCTATCCGCAGCACCTCGCCCGTGCCGCTGAAGATGCTGTTGTTCGTCACGTAGATCGCGCCGTCCGGGCCGACGGCCACGCCGCCGGGCGCGAAGAGTTCGCCCGCGGCGAGTTCCGTCCGCGTGCCGTCCGGCGCGACGCGGACGAGCGCGCCCGTCCAATCATTCGCGATGAAGGCGGCCAGCAACCCGTTCTTCGCGATCTCAAGGACGTAGAGCGAGCCGTCGGGGCCGAAGGCCACGTCAACGACCGCGGTGAAGCCGCTGGCAAAGACCTCCGGCGTGCCGCCCTGCGCGGGGACGCGATAGACGTTCGCGCCGCCGACGGGGAACGGGAAGCCGTTGAGCTGCCCGACGTAGAACATCCCGTCCGGCCCCGCGGCGACCGAAGTCGGCACGGCGTCCATCGGTATCTCCGTGCCCGGCGGGAGTTCGAGGAAGTCTGGGGCTTCGACCAGACGGTCGGGGAAGACGGCCAGCGTCCTGACCGAGCCGTCGGCCGCCACCTCGTTGAGCGCGTTAGCGCCGGCGTCGGCGACGACCTGACGGCCCGCGAGCGCGAGGACGCCGTAAGGGTTCGAGTCCACCTCGTCGCCCGCCGGGTTGGCCGCGGCCTCGTAAGCGCCGAGGTCTTCCTGAAGGCTCCAGTTGCCGCTCGCGTTGACGCGGGCCAGCCGCGCGAAGAACGTGCCCGCCGGGCCGAACGAGTCGGTGCGCGAGTTCGGGTCGCCGGCGTAGCCGATGGTGACGAACATCTGGCCGCGCCCTTGGAGCGAGATGTCGTGCGGGCCTGTGGCGAAGCTGCCGTCTTCGGGGCTGGCCGCGGACGGCAACCCCGTCGCGACGCGCGCCGCGCCGCCTTTACGCAAATCTACGCGCGTGACCGAGCCTGTCGGCCCGTAGCAGCGCGGGCCTTCCGGTCCTTCCGCGCAGGGGCCTTCGCCGCCGCTGCCCGCCTCGGCCACGTAGAGCGCGCCGTCTGGGCCGAAGGCCAGCCCGCGCGGGTTGTTCAGCCCCGCGGCGACGACCTGCGTCTCCCCCGCCGCCGCTGCGCGCGCCGCCTCGACGCGGCCGTCGAAGACGAGGGCCGCCGCCGCCGCGCCGAAGAGCGCGACGAATGAGATCGCCCGTAAACTCTTTCTCGTGTTCATGACTGAAACTCCTCCCTCTCCTTTCAAAATCCCTCTAGCCTGATCGGCGAAATCCGGGCCGCGATCCCATCACGCGGCGGACAAATTTTTTAAGCGGGCATGCGCACACCGGGCCGCCAGGGGGTAGCCCGTCCGCGGTGTGCGGCGCGTCGGCGCTTACCTCTGCGACTTACTGATGAGGGGGTTCGGGCCGAGATCGCCCTTGGCGTAGTCAGGGCGGCCGTCGGGGAAGACAGCGATCAGGTTGAACGGCTCTGGGCCGGCGTTGACGAACGTGTGCGGCACGCCCGCCGGCACGCGCGTGATGTACGGCCCCTCGACGGTGAAGCGGCTTCCGCCCACGATGTACGTCACCCTGCCTTCGAGCAGGATGTGCGCCTCTTCGGTCTCGTGCGTGTGCAGGTTCGGCCCGCCGCCAGGGTGCGTCTCCGTGAGGATGAAGGAGAGCGACTTGAAGCCGTAATCCGCGCCGTCTATGTAGTACCCGAACTCGCCGGGCGGGCCGTAAAACTTCCGCATCTGGTCGAGCCGGATCACGTCGTCGCCGGGCCGGAAGGGCGCCTCCGGCGGGTTGTCGAATCCTTCGGTCGGGAGCGGGCGGCCCGCGGGAAATATCTCGAAGGGCCTGCGGCCCTGCCGCGCCTCGGGCGTGGCGGCGACAGACGCCGCCGGCTGCTTCGGACTCTCGCCGCCGCGCGCAGCGCAGGCCGCAAGCAAAACAGCCGACGCGAGCGCGGCTGCGAGTAGTTTTCCTGTGTTCATCCGTTGACTCCCCCTCCCCGTCGTTCAAGCCCACACACACCCGACGGCGAAATCCGACCCGGAATCCCATCACGCGATCAGGAATTATTCGCGGAGGCGGGGGGTGCTATAATTCGCGACGCCCCGCCCGCGCGCCCCCCTTGACCGACTGGCTGACATGGCGAAGCTCTCCGAGGATGACATCACGGGGCTGCTCATCGCGTGGGGCGGCGGCGACCGCGCGGCGCTCGACCGCCTGATGCCGCTCGTCTATGAGGAGCTGCGGCGGCTGGCCCACAGACAGATGCGGCGCGAGCGGCCCGGCGACACGCTCCAGACCACGGCGCTCGTCAACGAGGCGTACCTGCGGCTCGTCGATTATGAGCGCGTCCGGGCTCAAGACCGTTCCCACTTCCTCTCCATCGCCGCGCAGGCCATGCGCCGCATACTCATCGAACGCGCGCGCGGCCGGCACGCGGCCAAGCGCGGGAGCGGCGCGCGGCGCGTCTCCCTCGAAGACGCGGCCGAATTGTCGGACGGGCGCGCGGCGGATTTCGTCGCGCTCGACGACGCGCTCAACGCCCTCGCCGCCATCGACCCGGCTAAAGCACGGCTCGTCGAGCTGAAGTATTTCGGCGGGCTGACCATCGAGGAGACGGCGGAAGCACTCGGCGTCTCCACCGCCACGGTCGAGCGCGGCTGGCGCACGGCCCGTATGTGGCTGCACAGGGAAATCAGTAAAACGAAGTGATGAGTGGAAGAAAGCTGTTAGCCGTTAGCTATTAGCCGTTAGCAAAACAAGAAGCCCATTCTTCCGGCTAACAGCTAACGGCTAATAGCTAACAGCTCCCACTCATCACTCATCACTTCAGCGGTGACTCCCGAACGCTGGCGAGAGGTCGAGCGGGTGCTGCAGGCGGCGCTTGAGCGCGCGCCGGCGGAGCGCGCCGCCGTGCTCGACAGGGAGTGCGCGGGCGACGCGGAGTTGCGCGCGGAGGTCGAGTCGCTGCTCGCCTCGGAGCGGCCGGCGGAAAGTTTCCTCGGCTCGAACGCCGCCGAGGACGCCGGCACGCTTTTGGACGAATCCGCCTCGGGCACGCTCGTCGGGCGCGGCTTCGCCGGCTACGCCATCGAGAAGCAGATCGGGTCGGGCGGGATGGGCGAGGTCTATCTGGCGCACGACGCGCGGCTGGGACGCAGGGTCGCGCTGAAACTACTGCGGCCCGGCCTCGTCGGCGACAGCGAGCAGCGCGCGAGATTCCTGCGCGAGGCGCGACTGGCCTCCGCGCTCGATCACCCGAACGTCTGCACAGTCCACGACGTGGGCGAGGCCGCGGGCCGCCTCTTCATCGCCATGCAGTACGTCGAGGGGGAGACGCTGCGGCAGGTCATCGACGGCCGCCCGCTCCCGCTCGACGGCCTGCTCTCCATCACGCTCCAGGTGGCAGACGCGCTGGCCGAGGCCCACGAGCGCGGCATCATGCACCGCGACATCAAGGCCGGCAACATCATCGTCACGCCGAAGGGTCAGGCGAAGGTGCTCGACTTCGGGCTGGCGAAACTCCTGGAAGTGGCGGAGGGCGAAGCCGAGACGCACCTGACCATGACGGGCGCGGTGATGGGCACGCCCGCCTCGATGTCGCCGGAGCAGGCCAAGGGCGAGCGCGTCGATCAGCGCTCGGACATCTTCTCCTTCGGCTGCGTCCTCTACGAGATGGCGACGGGCGGGATTCCCTTCAAGGGCCGGACGCGCGCCGAGGTGATCGGCGCGCTCCTACACAAGCCGCACGCGCCGGCCGCGGAGGTGAACGAAGAAATACCCGCCAGGCTGTCGGCGTTGATCGACCGCGCGCTCGCCAAGGAGCCGGCGGATCGCTACCAGTCGGTGCGCGAGATGATCGCCGATCTGCGTCAGGTCGTCGCGGAGGCCGGCGGGCTGGATCACCTCTTCAGCTCGACGGGAGTGCCGCGCGGCGTCGTGCCGCTCGTCCCGCCGCGCAGGCGCGGGCTGCTCGCGTCAATGGGACGCGGTGTTCGTAATCGGAAAGCCGCGGCGGCGTTGGTCGTCTGCGCGCTGGCGCTGGCCGCCCTCTCGGCGGCGATCTACTTTTCGCGTTCGGCGCGGCCTGCCGCGGCCGCCCCGATCAAATCCATCGCCGTGCTGCCCTTCAGGCCGCTCGCGGCCGAGGGGCGCGACGAGGCGCTGGAACTGGGCATGGCCGACACGCTCATCGCGCGCCTGAGCAACATCAGCGAGATCGACGTGCGCCCCATCAGCGCCGTCCACAAGTACACGGGGCTTGGGCTGGACGCCGTCGCCGCCGGCCGCGAGCAGCGCGTGGACGCCGTCCTCGACGGCCACATCCAGAAGGCGGGCGATAAGGTCAGGGTGACGGTTCGCCTGCTCAGGGTCGGCGACGGCGCGCCGCTCTGGGCCGACAGGTTCGACGCCGAGATGACCGACATCTTCGCAGTGCAGGACTCGATCTCCGAGCGCGTAGCCGCGGCCCTGGCCGTCCGGCTGGCGGGCGGTGAGCGCGAGCGCCTCACCAAGCACCACACCGAAAACCCCGAGGCCTACCGGCTCTACCTGCTCGGCCGCTACCACCTGAGCCGCCTGACGGACGAGGGCTTCCTCAAGGGCCGCGACTACTTCCGCCAAGCCATAGACCTCGACCCCGCTTACGCGCTCGCCTACGCCGGCCTGGCGGACGCCTACCAGATGCTCAGCGGCTACAACGCGCTCGCCCCGAACGACGGCTTCCCCAAAGCCCGCGAGGCGGCGGAGCAGGCGCTCCGCCTCGACGAGGGGCTGGCCGAAGCCCACACCGCGCTCGGCACCGTCAAGCTCCTCCACGACTGGGACTTCGCGGGGGCCGAGAGGGAGTACAGGCGCGCCATCGAGATCAACCAGAGCAGCGCGGACGCCCACTACATGTACGGCCTCTACCTCTCGGCCATGGGGCGCTTCGACGAGGCGCACGCCGAGGCCGGGCGCGCGCTGGAACTCGAACCCCTCTCGCTCGCCAAGATCACGGGCGTCGGCGACGTTTTCTACCACCAGCGCCGGTACGACCGCGCGATAGAGCAGTACCGGCGCGCGCTCGACATGGACCCGAACTCCGGCTTCGCGCACTGGGCCTTGGGGAACGCTTACGCGCAGAAGGGGATGTACGAGGAGGCCGTCGCGGAGCATAAGAAGGCGATCCCGCTTTCGGGCGACAGCCCCGACGAGCTGGCCTCGCTCGGCTACGCCTACGCGCTCTCCGGCCGCAGGCGCGAGGCGCAGTCCGTGATCGCGGAGCTACGGGAGCGCGCTAGGCGGCGCTACATCCCGCCGACCATCATCGCCTTCGTCCACGCCGGCCTGGGCGAGAATGATGAGGCCTTCGCGCTGCTTGACCGGGCCTACGACGGGCGTGACTTCATCCTCGTCTTCCTCAAAGTCGATCCCACCTTCGACCGCCTCCGCCCAGACCCCCGCTTCGCCGAACTCGTGCGCCGCGTCGGCCTGCCGCAGTAAAACGGACTGACGGCTTCCCACCCGCAGGACGGCGACAGGAAATTCGACGAACGGGCGTGCGAGGCGGTATCCGTCTCAAGCTAAGCAAAAAAGCCGGGCCGACGAGAGCAGTCTCGTCGGCCCGGCTTTTCAGGGCACCGATGAACCCAAACGCGCTCGTTAAATTAACCCTGCCTAAAAGTTCAGCTTCAAGCCGAACTGGAACTGGCGCGGGTCGAAGGAGGCGGTCGGGCGGCTGTGGTAGCGGCCGTTTGAGGCGCGCTGGCCGAAGGCGTTAACGTCGGTGAAGAAGGGCGAGGCCGAGGCCTCGTTGAAGCGGTTGAAGAGGTTGAAGCCCTCGGCGATCAGGTCGAGGCGGACGCGCTCGCCGAAGCGGACGGCGCGCGTCAGGCGCAAGTCGAGCGAGGCGTAAGAGTGCGTGATGCCGCTGTTGCGCGCCAGGCTCCCGTCGGTGAAGAAGTCCGGGAGCACGAGCGTCCCGTCCGCGGCGACGCTCGGCCGCTCGTTCGACCCCTGCTGGTCGCCGTTGCGATCCAGGCCCGTGACGATGTTGAAGGGGCGGCCAGAGGAGATTTCGAGGATCGGCGCGACCGTGAAGTCGGAGAGGAAGCGGCGCAGGCCGCTGTCGGACGAGCGCCATGCGCCGGGCGAGGCCATGACGCCGCTGAAGACGAAGCGGTGGCGTTGGTCGAAGAGCGAGTCGGCGCGGTCGAGTCTCCGGTTGCGGTTGTTCTGCGGCTTGAGCAAGGTTTGCAGGTCGGAGGACTCGTCGATGGCGTGTGACCAGGTGTAGGAGGCGAGGAACTGGAAGTTGTTCGAGAAGCGCCTCTTCGCTTCGAGGTTCATCGCGTTGTAGCTGGAGTTAGCGTCCGAAACCTGCGCGCTCAGGTCGCCGAAGGGCGAGATTGGGCCGGGCGTGCGCACCGATCCGGCGATGGCCGCGTCGAAGACCTGCTTGGTGACCGCGCCGCCCGTGGCGCTCGCCACGAAGAAGTAGTTGGGCGCGGAGGGGCGGAAGAAGTTGGCCGCCAGCGGGCTGATGAAGACTCCGCCGCCGGGGAAGTTGCTGCGCGCGACCAGCCCCGGAATGATGACCGTGTAGAGCGCGCTGCTCGCCGTCGGCACGGAGAAGAGGAAGGCTTCGGTAGTCGAGGCCGGCGCACGATTGGCGAAGCGGCGGAAGTTCTCGACGAGGTTCGGGATGACCGGCGCGTTGATGTCCTGCGGGTGCGGCAGGTGGCGCGCGCCGACGAAGATGTAGGAGGCGGAGACCGACATGTCCTTCGTCAACCGCCGCTCGACCGTCAGGTTGGCCTGGTGCGCGTAGGCGTACTCGAAGTCCTTCGAGACGTGGAGCGTGAAGGGCAGGATCGGGCCGAAGCCGGGGAACGTGTTGGCGAAGCGCATCTGCCCGAAGAGGTACTGCGCGCTGGGCGCGACGCCCGGCGTGTTCAGCCCCGGCGGGCAGATGGGCGACACGGTGGCGGCCGAGCAGACCGTGCCCTGGAACGCCTGGTAGATGTTGAATCGCTCGCGCGGGTCGGGGATGCCGGGCAGGACGTTGGTGTACTGCTGCTGCTGCGCCGCGTCGGCGATGTCGGAGTTGAAGGCGATTGCCAGGAGCGGGTGGTCGTAGAAGAGGCCGTAGGCGGCGCGGATGACGGTCTTGCCGTCGTTGCCCGGGTCCCAGGCGACGCCGACGCGCGGCGCGAGGTTGTTCTTGTCGCGCGGGAAGCCCTGGCGGACGTTCATGAAGTCCTGCGCCGCCTGAAGATCCGCGGGCGAGAGCGTGATGCCCGTCAGCGGGTCCTGGAAGCCGACGGTCGGAATCTCGTCGGTCAGCTCCACGTCGTAGCGGACGCCGTAGTTGAAGGTCAGGTTGGGCCGCATCTTCCAGGAGTCCTGCGCGAAGAAGGCGAGCGGGCGGTTCCTGATCGAGCTGTTCGGGTTGCCGAAGCCCTGGATGTAGGCCGAGGGCAGCCCGGCGCCGTAGGACTGCGTGGGCGTCAAGGACGGCGCGTTCGTCGGGAGTGCCGGGAAGAACTGCGTCAGGACGGCCGTGCCGGTCTCGGAGACGTTGTAGAGGCCGGGGAAGTTCAGCTCGAAGCGCGCGACGACGTTGACGCTGTTGACGTCGGCCCCGAACTTGAAGGTGTGATTGCCGGCCACCACGTTGACGTTGTCGGTGAACTGGTAGCGGGTCTCCGTGCGGTCAACAGGCGAGAAGGGGTTCGGGCCGAGGAAGGCCGTGCCGGCGATCTGTATGGCGACGCCCGCGCCCTGCGAGACGAAGAGGGCGCGGCGGCGGCCGAAGTTGAAGCGCGCCTCGTTGACGACGCTGCTCGAGAGCGTCGAGTTGAGGGAGGCGACGAAGGAGGTGTCGCGCAGGACCTGCCGGCCCGTGCGCGAGAAGTCGTTCTGGCCGAGCGACTGGTTCTGCGACTCGTCCTGGATGCCGTCGATCTCGCTCGGGTTGTAGCCGAAGCGCATCGTGAACTGGTTGCTGTCGTTGATCAGGTGATCGAGGCGCGTCGAGAAGAAGGTCGTGTCCTCGGAGATCGGGAAGATGCGCGCGATCTGGTTCAGCGGGCGGAAGGCGCTCGGGTTGCCGTTCACGTCGAGCGTGTTGACCGGCACGGGCGCGCCCGACGCGATGAAGCGCTGGCCGACGACCTGGCCCGCGGGGACGCCGAACGCGCCGCCGGGGCTGATGAGCGTGCTGAGGCCGTTCAACGCCGTCTGCCCGCCGGCCGAGGCGAGGAAGGCGTAGCCGATGACCGACTGGATGAGCGCGGTGTTGCCCGTCGCCGCGCCGGTCGCGATCTGCTGCTGGATGAAAGCGGCCTGCGCGGCCGTCAGGTTGGTGAGCGTCGCGGGGAAAGGCAGGACGGGGAGCGCCGTGCCCGGCCCGAGCGCGACCGAGGAGCCGAGGAACTGCGCGCCCTGCCCCAACACGTTCGAGGTGAAGAAGGCCGACTCCTGCCGGCGGCGCTGCTCGAAGGCCGTGAAGAAGAAGGTGCGGTCGCGGTCGAGCGGGCCGCCCAGGGTCGCGCCGTACTGGACGCGCGTGTAGGGCGGCTTCTTTTCGGGATCGTTGTCGATGACGGGCGCGAACGGGTTGCGCGCCTGGATCGTCTTGTGGCGCAGGAAGCCGAAGATGTTCCCGCGCAGCTCGTTGGTCCCGCCCTTGGTGACGACGTTGACGATGCCGCCCGTGGCGCGGCCGAACTCGGGCGCGTAGGAGTTGGTCACGACCTGGAACTCCTGCACGGCCTCCTGCGAGACTGTCGAGCGCGCGGCGTTGATCGAGTTGTCCGTGTTGTCAGCGCCGTCCACCTGCACGAGCGTCGAGCGCCCGCGCTGGCCGCCGACGTTTAAGCCCGACGAGGGCGCGGGGCCGATGGGGCGGTCGTTGCCGCGGTTGACGGTCGAGATGGTGGTGGCGATGCCGAGGTAGTCGCGCTGGTTGACGGGGAGGTTCTCGATGCGCGTCTGCTCGATGGTGTTGGCGACGGCCGTGCGCGAGGTCTCGACGATCTCGGTCGTCGCGCCCGACACCGTGACGACCTCGGTGACCTGCCCCGCCTGCAAAGGCACGTCCAAGTCTGCGCGCTGGCCGACCGTGAGGACGACGGAGGGGACGTTGGCGCGCGAGAAGTTCGCGGCCTCGACCGTCACCTCGTACTCGCCCGGCGGCAGGTTGACGATCTTATAGAAGCCGTCGTCGTTGGTCTGCGCCGAGCGCTCAATGCCCGTGGCCTTGTTGCGCGCCGTCACGGTCGCGCCGGCGACGACCGCGGCGTTGGGGTCGCGCACGTAGCCTTGCAGGTCGGCCGCGTTCGACTGCGCCTGCCCGAAGGCCGAAGCGGCGAGGCTGAAGGCGAGCGCGGCGGAGGCCAGCAGGCGCGTTAAGACGGTCGAAGGCCGCAGGGGGAATGCACGCATGGCTTGATATCTCCTCGAAGTCGGAATCTCAGGGTTTACTATAAGAGCGGAGAGCCGGGGCGTTGTACGGACGCGACGCGCGGCGAGTTTCGGGAGCGTGGGTTTAGACGCGCACGCGCGCGGTGCGACGGACGGTAGCGCGAGCTAACTGTCACGCGGGCGTGTCGCACCGGCTAAACCGAACAGCACAGGAGACTTTTACAGCAAAACGCGCGCGCCTGGCAAGGCTTAAATGGGAAGAGGCGGGGTGATGAGGAGCACAGGGGTGAGGGTGAATTAAGTGCGGTCAGTAGTCCGTTGTCCGTGGCCCGTTGTCCGTGGCTCAGCGGCGCTCGCGTTCAGTCCCAAGGCGCAAACCTGAGAAGCACAAACAACTGACGACGGACAACTGACAACGGGCTGTCTTTCGTTCATCCCTTACCCTTCTTTGTGCCGCGCGTGGCGCGTGCGAGAGCGCGCCGGGCCCCGGCGCTCGCGCCGAGGGCGAGGACGCCGGCTTCGGTCGCCCACGCGGGCGCGAACGCCGCGCGCCTGAGCGCCGAGCAGACGCGCAGGCGCGCGCCGAACTTCTCCCGGTAGCGCGCGCCGTAATCCTCCGCGAGCGCGCCGAATGCCGCCCCGCCCCCCCCCTCACGCAAACGGGGCAGATGACTTGCGACCGACTCGGCCGCCAGCTCGCCCGACTCCAGAGCCATCAGCATCCCGCTGCCTGTGAACGGATCGATGAACGAGGCCGCGTCGCCGACGCAGAGCAGACCGGCGGCCGGCGCGGGGCTGAACCGGCCGAACCGTTCCAGAGCGACGGCCAGCCAGCCGCCGCCGACCGCGCGCGCGTCCCGCAAAGTCTCTGCCGCGCGCCGGTTCGTCATCAACACCTCGCGCACCACGCGCTCCGGGTCAGACCCGCGCGCGCGCACGTCTTCGGCCGCGGCGATGAAACACAGGTTGCTCCGCCCGCCCTCGACCCCGCTCAGCCCGCCGTAGCCGCCCCTGTAAAAATAGATTTCGCACGCGCCCCCCGCGCCGCGCGCGCCTTCCAGATGCGCCTTGAAGGCGACCAGCCTCGCCCTGCGACCGCCGCTGGCGCGCCCGTCCCCGCGCGCAAGTTTATCCGCGCCCTGCGCGAGGAAGCGCGCCCGCCCCGTCGCATCAATCACGACGCGCGCGCGGCACACGCGCTCCCCGTCTTCACCCACTACGCGCACGCCCGCGACGCGGCCGCCGTCCCACACGACGCCCGCCGCGCGCACGCCCTCCCACACCGACGCGCCCGCCTCTCTCGCGCGCGTGAGCAGCCGCGCGTCCATCTCCGCGCGGCTCAAACCGAGCGCGCACGATTCCCCGCCCCCGTCTCCGAACCACTCGCTCGGCACCGCGGCGGCCCGGCCGCTCGCCGCGAAAAACTTCGTCTCGCCCACCCGGACGCCGCCCGCCGCGTCGATCTCGCCCGCGACGCCCAGCCGCGCGAAGTGCCCGAAGCATTCGGGCGAGATGAACTCCCCGCACAGCTTCTCGCGCGGGAAATGCTCGCGCTCGACGACGAGCACGCGCGCGCCCGCCGCCGCCAGATGCGTCGCCGCCGCCGCGCCCGCAGGCCCGCCGCCCACGACGATCACGTCGAACCTCTTGGCGCCGGTTGTCTCAGACTCCATAACAGCTCAGGCGCATCACTCAACCGCCGCGACACTTGTAGGGGCAGGGCTGGTCCCTGCCCGCCGCGAGAGGGCGCGAATCAAGTTCTGTGCTCGTCAATCTTTAGTACCTACCTAAGTCAATTAGCGGCTTCGTCACCAGGGGCAGGGACAAGCCCTGCCCCTACAAATCTGTATGCGCGGCCCGTGTCCCTTTCAGCCTCGCGCTCAGGACCAGTCGGAACGGGAAGCGCCGGCGCACTTCGATCTCGCGCAGGCCCGCCGTGACGGCCAGCCTTCGCAGCTCGCCGGGGCGGAAGCCGCGCAGGATCGAGAGCGCGCCGTCTTGGCGCACGAGTCGGCTGCGGATCAGAAGTTTACCGGCCGTCGTGTAGAGGAGATAGGCGAGCGCGTGCCGGTGCAGGTCGATGACGAAGACGCGGCGGCGCGCGACGCGGGCCATCTCTGCGAGGACGCCGACGACGCTCTCGTCCGTGAAGTGGTGCGTGAAGAGCGAGCAGACGGCGTAGTCGAACGCGCCGTCCTTGAAGGGCAGGCGCAGCGCGTCGGCGCGCACGGCCGCGACACAGTCGAAGCTGCGCGACTCTTCGCGGATCGCGCGGCAGGAGCGTTCGTTCAGCTCCACGCCCACCAGCTCCGCGCGCAAATTCATTCGGCCCGCCTCGCGTGCCGCTACGCGCAGCAGGTAGCCTGAGCCTGCGCCCACGTCGAGCAGCGAGAACTCCTTCAAGCCCGCGCGGCGAAGCTCCGGCACGAGCGACCGTTTGAGCGCGTGCGCGTCGCCGAGCCAGCGGTTGACGCGGCGCAGCTCGACGAGGCACGACTCGTACTCGTCGGGCGTGTAGTCGCCCGTGTCGAGCCGTTCCGGCTCGTAGCTCCGCTCTCTGAAGCGTGCGAGCATCACCGTCCGCGGTTCAGGTTCGCGCCCCGCGCCGGCCGTAGAGCGCGACGAAGACGAGGAGCAATCCGATGACGACGTGCAGCACGTCGTCAACCCGCGTCCAGCGGAAATGTTTTTCGGGGAAGAGATCGAGGAAGCTGGCCGCGGCCTGGTAGAGATCGATGAGGCCGAAGCCGAGGTTGAACGTGCGGGCGTAAGACTCCCGCCTAGTGAGCGCGAGCAACAGGCCGAAGACGCCGAACGCGATGTGAAACCAGTTATAGGCGGGAGCGCCGCTCGTCAGGCTCGCGGACTCCGGCAGCACGAAGCCGAGCACGCCGACCAGGATGAGGATCGGCGCGAAGCCGGTCAGAACGATCCAATTCAACCTGCCGCCGCTCACGGTCTTCAAACCTTCTCCACGACGAGGGCGCTGTTCTTCGAGCCGAAGCCGATGCAGTTGCAGAGCGCGACACGCACGCTCTTCTCCCGCGCGCGGTTGGGCACGTAGTCGAGATCGCACAGCGGGTCTGGCTCGTCGAGGTTGATCGTCGGCGGGACGACGCTCGTCGTGATGGCGCAGAGCGCGGCGGCGAGGCCGGCCGCGCCCGAAGCGCCCTGCGGGTGGCCGATCTGCGACTTCGTCGCCGACATGGGGACGCGCCGCGCCTGCATCTCGCCGAAGACGCGCTTGAGCGCGTGCGTCTCGATGCGGTCGTTTAAGAGGGTGGACGTGCCGTGGAGGTTGACGTAGTCAACGTCGGCGGGCGAGCGGCCCGCGTCTTCGAGCGCGAGCTGCATGGCGCGCGCCGGCTCCTCGCCGTCCTCCGCGAGCCGCACGCGGTGGTAAGCGTCGCACGTCGCGCCGTAGCCCGTGATCTCGGCGTAGATTTGCGCGCCGCGCCGCCGCGCCCGCTCGAACTCTTCCAAAACAAAGACCCACGCGCCCTCGCCGAGCACCATGCCGGAGCGGTCGCGCGAGAACGGCCGCGAGGCGCGCTCAGGCTCGTCGTTCCACTCGTTCGTGAGCACGGTCATCAGGTTGAAGCCGGCGAGGATGCCGGGAGCGATGGGCGCGTCCACCCCGCCCGCGAGCATCGCGTCCTGCCGGCCGAGCGCGACGTGCTGCGCGGCGTAGGCTATGGCGTCGGTCGAGCTGGTGCAGCCGGTCGAGACGACGTGCGAGAGGCCGCGCAGTCCGAAGGCCATCGAGAGTTCCGACGATAATCCGCCGTGCGTCGAGGCGGGGATCGTATAGACGCTCGCCTTCGCGTACTCGCCCGTGTACCAGTGGCCGTACTGCCGCTCGGTGAAGGCCAGTCCCCCGCCGCCCGTGCCGACGAGAGCGCCGAACCTGCGGCGCTCTTCTAGCGAGAGGTCGGAGGGCTGGATGTGCGCGTCGTCGAGCGCCTCGCGCGCCGCGGCCAGCGCGAGCGGGACTGTGCGCGGGACGTGCTTGCGATCCTTCGGGCTGAGCTGCGCCTCCCAGTCGAAGTTTTGCACCTCGGCCGCGATCTTCACGGGCGAGGCCGAAACGTCGAAGCTCTCGATGCGGCGCACGCCGCTCGCGCCTTCGGCGAGCGCGCGCCAGAACCGCTCGCGCCCGATGCCGATGGGCGTCACGCAGCCCAACCCCGTGATGACGACGCGGCGCGGCCGCGCGAAATTCTTCAACATGCGTGGATCTATCTTCCGGCGCGCGAGACTCTAACGACGGATACCGCAGGAGACGGGGCAAGCATAACACCGCGCGCGACCCGGTGACTAACATGACCGTGCGTCGCGCGTGCGCGGCCCGGTGGTCGGCGCGGAGAGCCTGATCGCCGAGCTAAACCGCCCGGCCGCGGATGCGTTTTTTCTCTTTTCGCGTCGAGGTTAAAGGCAACTACGGGCGGCGCAGGGCATCCTACTCTGGTTTTCTTTTTTCCCGACAGAAGACCGCGGACTCGGCAGGCCGCGCGCCGAACCTTCGCCGCCCTACACGTACAATTCCGCCCGGAAATTTAGCGAGGTGTTATGAGCAAGTTGATCCCTCGCCTGAGGAGCGTTGTGCTCCTCGGCGCACTCTCCGCCGCCGCCGTGCTCGCGTCCGCGAACGTCGGCGCACAGGCCCCCACCGCCCCTCACGGACGCCAGAAGACGGAACTCTTCAACGGCCGCGAGGTGGCCGCCGGGGAGGTGATCGTTAAGTTCAGCGAGTGGGCCGCCCCCGAGGCCGTCGAGCACGCCAGGGCCGCCGCCGACGCCGAGTCGGACAGGGCGGTCGGCGGGCGCGGCGCGCGACTCCTGCGGTCGC
Source organism: Pyrinomonadaceae bacterium (assembly GCA_035295985.1). Classification (GTDB taxonomy): domain Bacteria; phylum Acidobacteriota; class Blastocatellia; order Pyrinomonadales; family Pyrinomonadaceae; genus JAIVGV01. The sequence continues at coordinate 38,007 of DATHBT010000074.1, forward strand.
GCACCAGGAACGTCGAGACGCTCGTGCGGGAACTCTCCGCGCGCCACGATGTCGTTTACGCGGAGCCTAACTACGTCGTCCGGGTGAACACCGTCCCGAACGATCCGAGCTTCGGCGACCAGTGGGCGCTGCGCAACACGGGGTACACGACGCCCACCGGCGCGGGCACGGCCGGCGCGGACATAAGCGCCGTCAGTGCGTGGGAGGTCTCGAAAGGCTCGCGCGATACCGTCGTCGCCGTGGTGGACACGGGCGTCGACTCGCGCCACCCAGATTTGGCGGCCAACATGTGGTCGGCCCCCGCGCCCTTCACCGTCCAGATCGGGGGCCAGTCGATCCGCTGCGAGGCCGGCGCGCGCGGCTTCGACGCGCTGACGAACACCTGCGCGCCCGCCGACGAGTACAACCACGGGACGCACGTCGCCGGGATCATCGGCGCGGTCGGCGATAACGGTACGGGCATCACCGGCATCAACCGGACGGCCAGTGTCATGGACATCAAGTTCATCAGCGGCACCGGCGCGGGCAGCATCTCGGCGGCGATTAACGCGATAGAGTTCGCCGTCCAGGTCAAGCAGATCTTCGCGGGCACGGCGGCCGGCAACGTCCGCGTGATCAACGCGAGCTGGGGCTGGAACGGAAGCCCCTCGCAGGCCCTCCTGGAAGAGATCGAGCGCGCCGCGGCCCACGACATACTGTTCGTCGCGGGCGCGGGCAACGGCGGCGCGGATTACGTCGGCGACGACAACGGCACGTCGCCCTTCTACCCGGCTAGCTACAACACGCCGAGCGTCATCTCGGTCGCCGCGACCGATCATAAGGACGCCCTCGGCTCCTTCTCGAATTACGGCACCACCAGCGTCCACATCGGCGCGCCCGGCGTGCTGGTGCTCTCCACCGTCATGGGCGGGAGTTACGACTGGTGGAGCGGGACCTCGATGGCCGCGCCGCACGTCTCCGGCGCGGCGGCGCTCGTCCTCTCCCGCTGCGCGCTCGACACGGCGAGGCTGAAAGACACGCTCCTGTTCAGCGTCGATTACATCCCGTCCCTCGGCACCGCCGTCGCAACGCGCGGCCGGCTCAACGTCAACAGGGCCATCCGCTCCTGCGCCGCGCCGTCGCCGACTCCGAGTCCGACCCCGTCGCCAACTCCGTCGCCGACACCGACACCGGCCCCGCCCAACAGCGCGCCGTCGATCAGCCTGTCCGGCCCTGCGGGCGGAACGGTCTTCACCGCGCCGGCCAACATCAATGTCACCGCAGTGGCGTCGGACGCCGACGGGACAATCGGCAGGGTGGACTTCTACGCGGGCGGCCAGTTCATCGGCGCGGACGCGTCCAGCCCCTACGGCGTCACCTGGGGCAACGCCGCGGCCGGCACATACTCGCTGACGGCGGTCGCCACGGACAACGCAGGGGCGCAGACCACCTCCGCCGCCGTGAGCGTCACGGTGAACCAGCGGCCGACGGCCAACGCGGGCGGCCCGTACAGCGCGCAGGCCGGGCAGGCCGTACAGTTCAACGGCGGACTCTCCGCCGATTCCGACGGCACGATCACGTCCCACGCCTGGAACTTCGGCGACGGCACAATGGGCAGCGGCACCTCACCCACACACGCTTACGCCTCGGCCGGGACATACACGGTGACGCTCACCGTGACGGACAACCACGGCGCGTCGAGCAGCGCCTCGACGACGGCCGCGATCTCCGCTGCGCCGGCGACCACGCCCGCCGCGCCCTCGAACCTCTACGCCGACGCCCAGCGCCAGGGCGAAGTCCTGCTCCGCTGGAGCGACAACTCGTCCAACGAGACGGGCTTTGAGATCGAGCGCTCGACCTCGTCGGGAGCTGTGACGGTGATATCGGTGGGCGTGAACGTGTCGGCCTACACAGACCGCACGGTTCAGAGGAAGCAGACTTACTACTACCGCGTCCGCGCGCGGAACAGCGCGGGCACTTCCGCCTACTCGAACACCGCGGGCGTGCGCACGAAGTAGGCTCACGAACCAGGCTCGGTCCGAGTCGTTAGACTAAAAAGGGCGGGCGGCGCTACTCAGCGCCGCCCGCCCTTTCTTCTTTGGCCCTTCGCCCCCGAGCTTCGGGCAGGTTGCCGGGTTAGAACTCACAGCCGTAAGACTTGTAGGCCGCCCGCGCGGTCTCGACGGCCTGCTTGCAGGCGGAGGCCAAGCTGGCGCGCGTCTGCGGGTTGGCGGCCAGGTCGCGCCAGGACTTGCGCGTCTGCTCGATGGAGGCGGTGTACTGCGTGCGCGCGGCGGCCGGGACTTTGCTCGTGACGCAGTCGTCAACCTTCGCGAGGTAGTCGTCGCACTCGGCGACGCCGATCTTGTCGCCCGTCGCGGCGGTAGTGGAAGAGGCGGGAGTCGTCGCGGCGGCCGGCGTCGAGGCGGCGTTGGTGGCCGAGCGGTTGGCGTTCGCGGCGTTGGCGTTCGAGTGGTTGGCGTTGTCGGCCCCGGCGCAGGCGAGCAGCAGCGCGCAGCAGGCGGAGAGCGCGAGGGTCAGCAGTGTTCTTCCGGTCATCAGTTTTCTCCTCTGGGTTCGGCCCGGCGGGGGGTTTGGCCGAAACTGTAGGGAAGGGTTGGAAAAGCGGCTGCATGATACACGAATCACGCCGCCGTGTGTAAAGCCGCGGGGCAGATTCACGACCACGATTCAGCGCCTCCGCGCCGGCGCGGCCGGGATCGATTTCGGCAGGCTGACGAGGTTGGCGAAGAGTCGGTACGCGCCGGGCACGCCCGCGGGGAGCTGCCGGAAGAAGCTGTAGGAGGTATAGACGTAGTGGCCGCGGCCCAAGCGCGCGTAAACCATGCCGCCGCGGTTCTCCGGCTCGCCCGCGTCGTGCGATTCGAGCAGCGCGGTGTAGCGCGGATCAACCTCGGTGAAGTTGTAGAGGTTGCGCTCCTGCACCCAGCCGGCGAAGTCTTCCGGCGTGATGCGGTTCGGGCGCGTGAAGGCCGCGTGCGCGGGTTCGAGTATGCGGACGGGCGCGGTCTCGTCAACGACGCGGGAGATCGTCTGCGCGCCGCGCGCGTCCCGCAGTTGCATCGCGGCCGGGAAAGGCGCGAGGTTCTGCTCCGCGTAGTCGGGCCGCTGGTACTGGACGACGAGCGCGCCGCCGCGCTCGACGAACTCGACGAGGCGCTTGTGGTTGGCGACGAAGTCGGGGCGCGTCTGCGAGGCGCGGACGCCGACTACGATGGTGTCGAAGCGCGAAAGGTCGCCGGCGGCGAGGTCTGCCTCTTCGAGCGGCGTCACGCGCAGCCCCATCCGCCTGAGTGCTTCGGGTACTTCGTCGCCGCTCCCCATTACGTAGCCGACGCTTACGTCCGCGACGCGCAGATCGAAGACGAGCACGTCGGCCGTCTGCCACGTGAAGTAGCGGCGCGCGTCGATGTGCGGGTAGTCGATGACGCGCGCGCCGTCGTTGAACCAGCGCGTCGGGCCGCGCCTCGCCTCGGCGCGGAAGCCGGCGGCGACCGCGCCGCGCAGATCATAGCGGCCGGCCTTCGTCCCGCGCGGCAGGCGCACGCGCGTCTTCCGCGTCGCGCGCTCGCCCCGCCTCGTGAAGCGGAAGGTGTGCGCGTCGGGCGTCTTCGTCCAGCCGTGATTCTGGCTGACGCCCGCGGCCCCCGTCACCACGGCCTCGCCCTCCGGCTCGGTCGTGCGCGCGACGTTGTTCGTCAACTGCATCGTGAACTCGACGGTCGCGCCGCGCGCCGCGCGGTGGAGCGGCACGACGACGAGCCGCGGCGAGAGCTGCACGTCCAACTCGTGAACGACGCTCACCTCGCGGCGCACCTCGCCGCGCACGGCGTCGAGCAGGCGGTGCTCGACCGCGCGCTCGTAAGTCAGCCGTTCCCCGCCCGCCTCGAACGCGACCTCGGCGCGCAGCGGCGGCGGCGCGAACGGCATCGCCTTCGGCTGATCGTCGTACCAGACGTAGAGGTCGCCCCGCCGCGCGTGACGGAACCAGTAAGGCCGCGTCGGCTCGGCCGTCTGCGGGACGGTGACGCGGAAGTAGGCCGCGCGTGTCGCGCGCTCCCGGTTCGACTGCAAAGCGTTGACGCCTTCGGGCGGCGCGATCTCCTCGACCTTCCACCCTTCGGGCGCTCGCAGCCGCAAGCCTGCAACGCTCACGTCCGCCGACTCCGACGCGTAGGCGCGCACGGCGACCGTGAGCGAGTCGCCGCGCGCGACCGTCTCCGCGTCCGCGAGCGCGTCGAGGCGCAGGCCGAGCGCGAGGCGCAGGGCCTCGGCGAACTCAGACTCCTTGCGCGCTAGCAGCAGGTCTGCGTCGCGCACGCGCGCCGACTCGGCCGCCGCCGCGCCGTCTCCGGCCGGCCGGCCCGCGTCGTCGAGTTTCGCCAGATGCGCT
>DATHBT010000075.1:0-5706 GCA_035295985.1 Pyrinomonadaceae bacterium
GCCGCCGCCCGCCCGCTACCGCAGGCGGTACTGACCTGCCCACTCAGACTCCCACTTCATAGCCCCCTACGTGAATTTCAGCCGGCCGAACTTCTCCGGCACGTGGAAGTTGGGTTCGGGCGTGTAGGTCGGGAGCCAGGCGAGGTAGCGCGACCACCCCGCGCCGACGCAGCGGTACAGGTTGGCGCGCCACACATCATTGCGCGCGGGCTTTCGGCCGAGCGCCGCGAAGGGGACGCGCATCGCCAGTGTCAACTGACCTTCGCCGGCGCGAGCCGCGACGGTCATGCCGGAGCTATAGTCCCAGTCGGTCACACGCCCGCCGGCCGTCTTCTCAAGCGCGAGGTCTAGCCACTCGCCCGTGGGCGCGACCTCGAACTCGAAGTAGCGTTGCGGCGCGTGCGCGTGGGGCGCGACGAACAGCTCGCACACGTCCCTGTCCCACAGGCCGATTGTTTTCCGGTGAACCTCCGGCGCGGCGTTGACGATCAGGGGTTCTTCCTGCCGGCACACGAAGCGGACGAGCAGCGCGTCTGCCGTCCATAGCAGGCGCGACTCCGCGTGGCGCGCGGGCGGCGCGTCTTCGCCCGACCAGAGCCGCGCGATCCCGACCGGGCGCGCGTCCTCCCACGCCGCGTGATCGAGATCGCCCGCGCTCAAATCGTGCGCGACTCCGTGTGCCTCAACTACTCCGTCCTCTCTCATCATCAGGAAACTCGGCTTCGCAAAGGTTGCAGGCTCAGACTCCGTCCCGCCCGCGACGACTCTCGTACCCAAACCCCGTCAGTCGGCCGTCAGGTGAATCCGCTCGGCGGGGTTGTCGCGCCCGGCCGAATTGTCCGGCTTGTCCGTTCGCGCCGGCGTCGCTTGGGTGCCGGCCTGATCTTTGTCCCACAGGCGCGCCGTGGCGAACCAGAGCAGCCCCGGCAGGAGGAAGAGGCCGCCGATGCCGACGGAGACGGCGCGCGGCGAGTAGCCCCAGCGGTCGAGCAGCTCGCCCGTCACGTAGTTCGACGCGGCGAGCGTCAGCGTCAGCACGGCCAGCTCGGCGGCGAAGACCCGGCCGCGGAACTCGTCCTCGACCGCCGTCTGCAACAGCACGGTCGAGAAGACCCACAGGACGCTCCCGCCCGCGTGCGCGACGGCGAGCACTACGAGCGCGAGGGCGAAGTTGGTCGAAAGACCGAAGGCCGCGTAGAAGAGGCCGCCGACGATGAACGACAGCCCGATGGCCGTCTGCATCGAGGGCCGCGAGCCGCCCGCCACGCGCCGCGCGACGAAGGGGCCGACCGCAGTCCCGATGCCGCGCGCGGCGTAGAGCACGCCGATCCCCGTCGCCGCGCGCCCGCCGACCGTGAAAATCTTTTCGCCGAAGACGCCGAGCAGCGTGAGTATCCCGCCCCCCAATCCCCACGCCGGCTTGACCGCGAGGTACGCCAGCACGCGCGGCCGTGCGCGCACGTAAGAGACGCCTTCGAGCGTGTCTGTGATGCCGAGCGCGCGTGCGACGGTGAGGCGCGTGCGAGGGCGCGGCGGTCTTTTCGGGAGTCGCAGGGCCGCGACCAGCGCGGTCGAGACGAGGTAGGTGAGTGAGTCGAGCACGAAGGAGGCGTCCGTGCCGAACCAGCCGGTGATGAGGCCGCCGACGGCCGCGCCGAGCGTGAGCATGACAGACCACGTGACGGAGGTGATGGCGTTCGCGGTGACGAGATCGGCGGCGGGCACGACCGAGGGGAGCGCGGCCGACTTCGCCGGCTCGAAGAAGGTCGAGAGCGTGAGCTGCGCCACGGTCAGCGCGTAGATCAGCCAGACGTGCTCGGGTTTGCGGACGAAGAGGAAGCCGAGGACGACCACGGCGCGCAGCACGTCCGACCAGATCATTATGCTGCGGCGGTTAAAGCGGTCGGCGACGACGCCGGAGAGCGGGCCGGCGAAGACGCTCGGCAGGAAGCGCGTGACGAAGATGAGGCCGACGGCGCGGCCCGATCCCGTTAGCCGCAGCACGAGCGTCATCACCGCGATGGTGTTGAACCAGTCGCCGAGCTGGCTCACGACCTGCCCCAGCCACAGCAGCCGGAACTCGCGGTTGCGGCGCAGCAGCTCGACGTAGCCCGTCGAACGCGATAGATCGCCGCCGCCCGCCTGCCCGTCCTCTGAACTCAACTGAACCTCGTCACGCCCGAAAAAAGTTTTCCGAGAGAGTGCGCCCCCGCGCGCCGCGTTGTCAACGCGCTGCCTCCCGTTGAAGGAAGGGAAGAGTTAGCCACAGAGCGCACAGAGCATCACGGAGGGAAGAGACGGAAGATTTCAGATTCCTGACTCAAATCTCAAATCTGAAATCTCTCCAACCTCTGTGCTCCTCTGTAATCTTACCGGCGTGAAGTAGCGCAGGCTGACCGGCCGGCGTCAGCATGACCCGTCACGCTGACCAGGCGACCGCGCCGCGCGGCTGCGCCGCTTTGTCCTAATCTTCTGATTTAGATTGACTTCGCACGGTTTCTGGAAATCGGCGCGTGGCGGCGGCGGCGGGGCACGAGAGTTGTAAACGGAGGGCGTGCGGCTTGAAGCGCGGCGCGCGAGCGGCGCGCGGAGTCCTCCGCACAGGACTCTAAAGCCGCACCAAATTTCGCACGCGCCGCGCGAGCGCAACTACGCGCACGCGCCCCGCGTTGACAGCCCAGACTCACCCCGCCGGCCGCGCGACGAGTGCCACCGCGCGCGCGCCGCTTGCCCTTATCGACGCTGGGCGCGCATCGAGCCGAGTGCTCCCGGCCGCACGCGCGCCCCGCGTCGATAGCCCCACGCCCGCGAGCTTGCGAGCGTCGCGGGGAAGGGCAGCGGGAAGAGTCGCGCGCAAGGTTCGCGGGATGACTCACGCGAGTTTTGAGGACGGCGGTTGAGTGAGCCTGCGGAAGTTTTGAAAGGGAAGATCGGTTGAGGAGACCGGCGGGCTTTGGTTCTCTGAATCCTAAGTAAGCCGGGGGCGGTGTTCAAAAAGTTCTGGCGAAGTTCCGGCGCGGTCTGCGGGCCGCCTACAGGGGGGAGGGCGGGGGTGATCGAGATGTCTGACTACGGCCGCGCGGCGCGCGCCTGCTGGCTCGCGCTCGTGGCGTCGGGTGCGGTAGCTCTCGCGTGGGCCGCCGCGCTCTGCCTCTCGCTCTCGCCGTTCGAGGGGCTGCAACTGCTCGCGCTCGCCAGCTTCGTCGTCCTCTCCACCTTCCTCCGCGTCCGCCTGCCGGGAACCAGCACCTGCGTCACCGCGGGCGACGCCTTCATCTTCCTCGGCGCGATCCTGCTGGGCACGCCCGCGGCCGTCCTCCTCGCCTTCGCGGACTCGGCCGTCAACTCCATCCGCACGCACAGGCGCGCCGCCGACTGGCTCGCGCCGCCAGCGACGGCCTGCCTGACCGCGCTCGCCTCCTCGTCTGTCTTCCACCTCGCGCTCGCGAACTTCGCGGGCGTGACGGCGCGTCCCGCCGGCCTCGTCGGCTTCGAGGAGTTGATCGTCCCGCTCGTCGCCATGGCGACCACGCACTACTTCGCGAACGGTCTGCTGATCGGCGGCCTGCACGCGCTCAAGACGCGCACGTCGCTGTGGCGGTTCTGGCACGATCAGTATCTGTGGACTTCGTGCAGCTTCCTCGCCGCCGCCCTGGCGACGGGGCTGATGTACCAGGCCATCCAGACGCTCGGCCTCTCCTACGTCCTGCTGAGCGTGCCGGTCATCGGCGCGACGTTCACGACCTACAAGATTTACTTCGAGCGGATGAATGATAAGTCGCGCGAGGCCGAGATGCTGGCGCGTCTGCACCTCGCGACGGTCGAGGCGCTCGCCACGGCGATTGACGCGAAGGATCAGACGACGCATTGCCACGTCCGCCGCGTTCAGATTTACGCCGCGGGGTTGGGCCGCATCCTCGGCCTGCCCGCCGCCGAGATCGAGGCGCTCAAGGCCGGCGCGCTGCTGCACGACGTGGGCAAGCTGGCCGTCCCCGATCACATCCTGAACAAGCCGGGCAAGCTGACCGCGGCCGAGTTCGAGCGGATGAAGATTCACACGACCGTGGGCGCGCAGATTTTAGAGAAGATCGACTTCCCGTACCCGGTCGTCCCCATCGTCCGCCACCACCACGAGCGGTGGGACGGCTTCGGCTACCCGGACGCGCTCCGCGGCGAGGAGATTCCGCGCGCGGCCCGCGTCTTCGCCGTCGTCGATTGCTTCGACTCGGTGCGCGAGGATCGCCCGTTCCGCCGCGGCATGACGCGCGAGGAGGCGTGCGCCCTGCTGCTGCGCGGCGCGGGCACGCACTTCGACCCGCAGATCGTCGAGCTGTTCCTCAAGCACCTGCCGGAGTTCGAGGCGGAGGTCTCCACGCTCGGACTCGATCAGCACGGCTTCACGAGGCGCGAGTTCGACGAGCGCGCGCTCGTCGCCGACGGCGAGGCGCGGCCGCCGGGGGGCCTCGCCCCGCGGCCGGAATTCACGCCGCCCGCCTACCTCGAACAGATCAAGAACGCGCACCGCGAGGTCTGCGCGCTCTACGAGATCGCGCACGCCTTCGGCTCGTCGCTCGACATACGCGACCGCTGCCACGTGCTCGCCGAGAGGGTCGGCCACGTCGTCCCGTTCGACACCTGCGCCGTCTATCTCTACGACCCGCTCAAGGGCTACGCCGCGGCGACGCACGTCGCGGGTCGCAACACCGACCGTTTGCGCGGGCGCTGCGTCGCGCCGGGCGAGGGCGTCGTCGGCTTCGTGCTCGCCAACCGCCGGGCCGCCGAAGGGCTCGACCCGATGCTCGACTTCCGCGGCGCGGAGCTGCCCCCCGCCGAACGCTACCGCTCGATGGTCGCGCTCCCGCTCACGAAGGACGAGCGCCTCCTCGGCGTCCTCGCCGTCTATTCCCGCGCGGCCGGCGAGTATTCGGACGATCACGCGCGCCTGCTGGAGACGGTCGCGCGGCTGGCGTCGGACGCCTTCGCCCACGCCATCGATCACGCCGAGGCCGAGTCGAACGCGCTGACCGACTCTCTGACGGGCCTGCCGAACGCGCGCGCCCTGAGCCTCCGCTTCGACGAGGAGCAGTCGCGCTCGCGCCGCGCGGGCGGCTCCTTCCAGGTCGTGATGCTCGACCTCGACGACTTCAAGCAGGTCAACGACACCTTCGGCCACCAGACCGGCGACCAGATGCTGCGCGAGGTCGCGCGCCTCCTGCAATCGCAACTGCGCGAGTACGACTTCCTGGCGCGCTACGCGGGCGACGAGTTCGTCGCGCTCGTGCAAGACCTGACGGCCGAGCAGGTCGAGGACTTACGCGCGCGCATGGAGCGCGCCGTCTCCGAGTTCTCGCTGCGCGTCCACCCCGGCGCTTACGCGCGCGTCGGCGTCAGCGTCGGCGCGGCCCGCTCAGGCGAGGACGGCGAGACCCTCAGCCAGCTTCTCATCGCCGCCGACCAGGCCATGTACGCCGTCAAGTCCGACCACAAGCACTTCCGCCGCGCCCCCGCGCCGGCCGACCCTGTGGCCGACCCGCCCGCCGACGCGTCGCTCGCGTCGGCGGCGATAAATTAGCTGTTAGCTGTTAGCGATTAGCTGTTAGCCGGACAGTCGGCGGTATGTCGGTAACAGAAGGCGGGAGACAGTCTGGGCACGACTGTCTCCCGCCTTCTTATGTTTTGGCTAATAGCTAACAGCTAATCGCTAAC
>DATHBT010000076.1:0-31372 GCA_035295985.1 Pyrinomonadaceae bacterium
CACGGCCGCGCGTCGGTCGCCTACGTCATCCCCTACGAGCGCAACGGCGCGGCCTCGCTCGTCTATCGGCTGCTGAAGGAAAATTTCAAGCTCGCGGTCGCGACGCGCCAGCTCACCGCGGGGGGGCGCACGTGGCCGCGCGGCACGGTCGTCGCGCGCCTGTCGCGCAACCCCGACACGATCCACGAGCGTGTCGCCGCGCTCGCGCGAGAGACGGGCGTTGACGTGTTCGGCATAAGCAGTGGGTTCGCCGAGACGGGCGACACGGTCGTCGGCTCCGAGAACGTCGTCTCGATCCGAAGGCCGCGCGTCATCGTCGTCGCGGACGAGCCGGTCAGCCAGACCTCTTACGGCTGGCTCTGGTGGACGCTCGACCGCTACGGCGTCGATTTCACGCCGATGTCGCTCGCGAACCTGCGGCGCGCGAACCTCGATCAGTACAACGTCATCATCATGCCGGACGGCTCGGCGGGCGGCTACTTCGGCTCGCTCGGCAAGCCGGGCGTTGACGCGTTGCGCGGGTGGGTGCAGCGCGGCGGCACGCTCGTCGCCATCAAAGGCGCGGCCGTCTTCGCCGCGCTCAAGGACGTGAACCTGACCTCGTCCCGGCTCGTCGGCAGCGACGATGAGGATCAGGCCGGCAAGCCCGCGTCGGGCGGCGGCGAAGACGACGACCGGAAGCCCTCCGCCTCGCCGCCCCCGACGCCTTCGCCCTCGCCGCAGGAGTCATCGCGCGAGCAGACGGCCGCCGCGCGCCGCGCCCGCCGGCAGCAGGCCGAGCCGACGGCCACGGAGCTGCGCCGCGAGGTGGCCGACCAGACCGAAAAGCTCGAAGGCGCGCCGCCCGACCTGCCGCCCATCGCGTCGCCCTCGTCGAAGCCCGGCCGCGTCCCCGAGGCAGTCCCCGGCGCGATCTTCCGCGCCACCGTTGACCGCTCGACGCCGCTCACCTTCGGCTACGAAGACGCGACGCTCCCCGTGCTCGTGGATTCGGCCTACTTCTTCCGCCCCTCAAAGGAGGGCACGAACGCGCTCGTCTTCGTTTCTGAGAGGAACGCGCCGCTGCGCATCGCCGGCTTCACCTGGCCCGACAACACCGAGCGGCTGCTGAAAGGTACGGCCCACGTCATCGACGAGCCGACCGGAAGGGGCCACGTCGTCCTCTTCGCCGAAGATCCCAACTTCCGCGGCTTCTGGCGCTCGCTGACGCGCATGTTCTTCAACTCGTTCCTGTTCCAGCCGACGTTCTAAGAGCGGTGACAAGGGACGGGTGACAAGTGACAAGCGGGAAGTGGATGCTTTATCTTCTTACTTGTCACTTGTCACTTGTCACTTGTCACGAGGTTTTATTGTGTTTCAGGTCAAAGCGGGTTTCGAAGAGAAGCTGGAAGTGAAGACGACTCTGGAGCGGGCGCGCGAGTTCTTCGCAGACCTGCGCAACTTCGCCGAGCTGATGCCGGGCGTGGAGGCGATTAAGCAGGAGGCCGGCGGCGTCGCCCGCTGGCTCATCCGCGCCGAGGTGCCGGTCATCGGCGCGGTGCGCCAGGCCTTCGCCGTCGCGCAGACGGACGACCGCCCAGACCGCATCGAGTGGTCGCCCGTGCCCCACGAGCGCGGCAACTTTCTCCGCTACTACGCGGCCTTCGAGCAGCAGGGCGCGCGCGTGCTGGTGCGCGTCGTGCAGCGCGTGGAGCTGCGCCGCCAGCGCGCCACCGAGCTGCACATGCTCGCCGGCCTGGTCGGCGAGAGCCGCCTCAGCTCCGAGCTACAGAAGGGCGTCTCCGAGATGATGCGCACCTTCCTCCAGCGCGCCCGCACGCGCCTCGAAGCGGAGGCGTGAAAGCTGGCTTCAGGTTTAAAGTTTCGGGTTCGCCGCCCTAACTTGAAACTGGAACCCTAGAACTCGACGAGCAGATCGAAGATGCGGCGCGGCGAGCGGACTTCGACGCGCTCGCCCGACACGTCAACGCTCAGCACCCGGTTGCAAACCAGGAGCAGGACGCGCTTGCAGCCTTCCAGTTCCTCGCCCGCGTTGAACTCGACGCGGAACGCGCCGGGGCGCAAGAGGTACCGGCCGCTGACTCTTGGCGGGATGCGCAGCACCAGCCCCTCGCGTTGCAGGTCGAAGAGGGCGCGCTCGCCCTCGGCCAGTTTGAAGCTGCCGGATGAATCGGTCTCGGCGGCGAACATCAGGTCGCCGCGCTCGCGCACCTTCCGGAGTTCGGCCGGGCGCGCGTCGTGCGAGAAGACGGCGACGAAGTCAACGACGGGGATGCGGAAGACGCCGCGCGCGTGCCCCTCGTGGACGCGCGCGACGAGTTCGAGCGCGACGGCGCGCATCTCGGGCCAGCGGAGTCGCGTGAAGGGAAGCATCGTTCAGGCCGCCGAAGGTGTTCGGGCGGCAATCTACCACGGCGCGCCGGGCGGCGCGAGCGGATCGCGGTGGGAGGGCGGGCCGTGCGTCGTCGGCGTGATTTAAGGGCGGGGCGCTAGTCAACAGACGCGGGCGCGAGCGCATCTAATGTGACGCCGCATGAGGAGACCGGGCGCGGCGGAGGAGACTGAACGAGATGCCAGCACCGTACTCGAAGTCGAAGAAGGCGGAGCCGGGTTTGACGCGCAAGGCCGTGCGCGCGGGCGGGTTCTCGCTGGCGAAGCGGCTGGTGAAGCCGATCCCCGTCGTCGGTTCCTGCGTCGCGGTGGGCCTGGCGGGCTACGAGATCAGGAGGAAGGGCCTGCGCAACGGCCTGATCCACGTCGGCCTCGACCTGATCCCAGTCGTCGGCACGGCCAAGGGCGTCGTCGAACTCTTCACCGGCGACTGGCTGCCCGACCGCGAGAAGAAGCCGGGCGGCGCTTCCTGAGCGCGCTCTAAAATTCAGGTGGTGAAAACTGAGGGCGGCGCGGCGTGTCGATCGACACGCCGCGCCGCCCTCATCTCTTTTAACTCTTGTCTGAACCCTCATCCTCGCGCAGGACTTGCCACCGGCCGGCGACCCGGTTTGCGCCGGGTTGCCGCGTCAGCCGCCTTCCCGTGCGATGACGCGCGGGCGCGCCGTGAAGGGCGCGGCGCGCTCGTAGGCGTCGGCGAGGCGGAAGAGTGTGGGTTCGCTCCAGTGCGGGCCGAGCAGTTGCATGCCGATTGGCAGCCCGGAGGACGAAAGGCCGCAGGGGACGGAGAGGCCGGGGATGCCCGCGAGGTTGGCGGTCACGGTGTAGATGTCGTTGAGGTACATCGCCAGTGGATCGTCCACCTTCTCGCCGAGGCGGAAGGCGGGCGTCGGCGCGGTTGGGGTGACGACCGCGTCGCAGGAGGCCAAGGCGCGCGCGAAGTCCTGCCTGATGAGCGAGCGCACCTGCTGCGCCTTGAGGTAGTAGGCGTCGTAATAGCCGGAGGAGAGCACGTAGGTTCCGAGCATGATGCGGCGCTTGACCTCCGCGCCGAAGCCCTCCTCGCGCGTGCGCCGGTACATCGAGCGCAGCTCCGCGGACTCCTCCGCGCGCAGCCCGTAGCGCACGCCGTCGTAGCGCGCGAGGTTCGACGAAGCCTCCGCGGTCGCGATGATGTAATAGACCGCGATGGCGTAGCGCGCGTGCGGCAGCTCCACGTCAACCACTTCAGCGCCCAGATCGCGGAAGACTTCTACGGCCCGCTCGACCGACTCGCGCACCTCCGCGTCCAGCCCCTCGCCGAAGAGCGCGCGGGGCACGCCGACGCGCGCGCCTTTGATGTCGCCGGTCAACTCTGAGACGTAGTCGGGCACGTGCACGTCGGCGGTCGTCGCGTCGCGCGTGTCGCGGCCGGCGATGACGGAGAGGACGGCGGCGGCGTCGCGCGTGTTCAGGGTGAACGTGCCAATCTGATCGAGCGACGAGCCGAAGGCGACGAGGCCGTAGCGCGAGACGCGGCCGTAAGTCGGTTTCACACCGACGACGCCGCACAGCGCCGCGGGCTGTCGCACGCTGCCGCCCGTGTCCGAGCCGAGCGCGACGGGCACGACGCGCGCGGCGACCGCCGCGGCCGAGCCGCCCGACGATCCGCCCGGCACGCGCCCCGTATCCCAGGGGTTGCGCGCAGGGCCGAACGCCGAGTTCTCGTTCGACGATCCCATCGCGAACTCGTCGCAGTTGGTCTTCCCGACGACGACCGCGCCCTCCGCCAGCAGGCGCTCGACGGCCGTCGCCGTGTACGGCGGCCGGTAAGGGCCGAGGATCGTCGAGCCGCACGACGCCTGAAGCCCGCGCACGCAGATGTTGTCTTTGATCGCGACGGGCACGCCCGCGAGCGCGCCGCGCCCCGCAGACGCAGCGCCGTCGATCTCCGCCGCGCGCGCGAGCGCGCCCGCCCGGTCGATCTGTAGGAAAGCGCCGAGCGCGCCGTTCAAACCCTCGGCCGCGTCGAGCGAAGCCGAGACCACCTCACGCGCCGTCGCGCCGCCGCCCGCGACGCCCGCCGTGATCCGCTCAACGGTTCTCTCCGTCATAGAATGGCTGTCGAATTCCGTCTCAAAAATGTAGGGGCAGGGCAAGTCCGCGGCCCGCAGCGGCCAAAGGCCGCTCAAACGATTAGCCAGCATTCACCGCGGAATTACGCGAACGCTCTTTCGCGCCCCCGCGCGGCGGGCCGCGGACTTGCCCTGCCCCTACAAGCCTCGCGTGCGCGGCGCTTCCCGATTCGCGGCTTAGAAGTTCTCAGCCTCGTGCGAGCCGACGAGGACGCGCGGCACTCTGAAATGTCCGTGCGACGGATCGGGGGCCTGATCGAGCGCGAGCCGCTGGCCGAGCGACGGCATCACGGCGTCCTCGCGGTGCGCCGCAGTGCGCTCGCCCTCGCCGGTCAGCCCGCCGATGGCCGGCTCCACGCTGCTCGTGTCCAGCTCGTTCAACTGCTCGACGTACTCGACGATGGCCGCCACCTGCGGCGTCAGCGCGCGCAACTCCTCGCCCGTGATCTCCAGGTGCGCGAGCTGCGCGATCTTCTGTATGTCAGCTTCGGTAATGGGCATGGCGGGAATTTTTGATTTGCGATTTTTGATTTTCGATTGGAAGGAGGCACTCCCGGTCCCGGTGAGTATCAATCGCAAATCGAAAATCAAAAATCGCAAATCTTCACTTTCTCCTCTCCTGCGCTTCGATGTAGCTGCCGGCGGCGAGGAGGAAGCGGCGGCGCAAGGTTTCGTCCTTGATGGCGGCGGCGGCCTGCGAGAGCGGGCGCGCCTGTTGGAGCGCGCGCCGCTGGTGTCGTTCGAGATCGATCTCGGCCTGGCGCAGGCGCGCGCGCTCCTCGCGGACGGTCTTGGGATCGACGCGGAACTCGATGTAGGTGACGAGCGCGTGGCCGAGCACGGAGTTGATGCGGAAGACCAACTGGCCGCTGATCGCCTCCAACTGCCGCTGCCAGGAGGTGTCGGCCACGGCGACGACGAGGTGCTTGCCGTGCAGGCGGAACGGCACGGCCTGCCCGCGCAACTGCTCGCCCGCGGCGCGCCGCCACGCGACGAAGGCCGCGGCCTCGGCCACCTCCTCCGAGTCGCCCGCAGCACGCAGCAGGCCCGGCAATGCGCGGATGAGATCGTCCATTTCTGATTTTTGATTTGCGATTTTTGATTTGCGATTTTGAGTCCGGTTGTTTTTGACGAAGGCCACGTTGCTGTAAGCTGTGCCCTCAATCGCAAATCAAAAATCGCAAATCAAAAATTCTCGCGGGGGAGTGTAATGGAAAACGAGCGCGGGTCACAAGCCGCTCGTCCGGCGGTCATGACGTTGCCGCGGCTGGTGCTGGCGTCGGCCAGCCCGCGGCGGGCGGAAATCCTGCGCGGCGTCGGCTGGCCGTTCGAGGCGGAGGCGGCGGACGTGGACGAGAGCCTGCGCGCGGGCGAAAGTCCGGCCGATTACGTGGAGCGGCTGGCGCGCGAGAAGGCCGGGGCGGTGGCGCGCGCGCGCCTGTTCGGACTCGTGCTCGGCGCGGACACGGTCGTCGTCTGCGAAGGCGAAATTTTGGGGAAGCCCCGCGACGACGAAGACGCGCGAAGGATGCTGCGCAGCCTGAGCGGACGTTGGCACGAGGTTCTGACGGGCGTGGCGCTCGTGCGCGCCGAGGACTCGCGGAGGGAAGTTTCGCACGCGCTGACGCGGGTGCGCTTCTGCCGGATGTCGGACGAGGAGATCGACTGGTACGTGGCGACGAATGAGCCGGCGGACAAGGCCGGGGGCTACGCCGTGCAGGGCCGCGCCGCGCTCTTCGTCGAGGGGCTGGAGGGCGACTACTGGAATGTCGTCGGCCTGCCGGTGCGTCTGGTGTACGAGCTGGCGGGGAAGTTTTAAGCCCCGCTGTGAACACGATTTTGAAAGCCTGCGGGGTTAAATTCACCACAGAGGCGCAGAGGACACGGAGGGGGCACAGAGGATTGAGTGGTTTTCTCTGCGCAGCCTCCGTGTCCTCTGCGCCTCTGTGGTGAGTTGAGGTGCCGAAATATTCACCCCCGCCGAAACCTCTCCCAGAATTGGGAAGGGCCGCCCCGTCAAGGAGTGGCCCTTCTCGATCACCGAAAATTTTCAGACCCTCACTGCGCCCTGAAGAAGCGGCCGAGGCGCGGCGAGAGCTTCGCGACGAGTGTGCCGCCGTCCGGGTCGGGATCGAGTCCGCCGATGGTCTCGGCGACGTTGCCCTCGCGGTCGATGATCACGATGGCCGGCAGTTGGTTGCGCTCGACGCCCAGGGTCTTAAAGAGCATCCCGTCCGGGTCGCGCAGCACGGCCACCTTGAGCCCGTGCTTGCGGGCGAACGAGCGAATCTGATCGTCCGTCGCGTAGTTCTTCGACTGCGGCTTCTCCGAGTCGGTGCTCACCCAATAGACGCGCAGGTCGCGATCCCTGTACTCGTCGGCCAAGCCCTGCACGCCCTGCACCTGCGTGCGCGAGAGCGGCAGCCACGACGCGCCGAAGGCCAGCACCACCACGTCGCCGCGCAGCATCTCCGACGTGATACTCCCGCCGTCAACCGTCCGCAGGTTGAACTCGACGCCCCGCGTCGCCGAAGCCAACGCCTGCCCGAAGACGAGCGCGCAGACCAACGCGGCGGCAAACAATTTACGGGGGAACTTGCTGAACATCTGTCTCTCCTCGCGGCCTCACGACTTCGCGGCGCGGCGCTGATTCGCCGCCGTCCGGCTCACGTCTCAAAAGGGACGGCCGCCAAAACTTTGATGAGCGACACCATCGGGCGGTTGGACGGAAACCCGACAGCTAGTCAATCTGAATTGTTACCTTCGACCGGCCGCTCAAGAGGCGGCGGTACGCCGAAGACTTCCATGTGCAAGGCGCGGTAATCTTCCCACGTATCCACGTCGCGGGCAACGAAAGGCGAGGCTACGGGCAGCCGCCTGACCTCTTCGTGCCGCGCGTCGAACAGCCCGCGCAGGCCCCGCGCCTCGCCGAGTCGCGACAGTTCTTCCCGAAAATCCAGGCTGACGAGCACGGGATGCCCGCCACGCCCGCGCCACTGCGGCACGACGAGCCGCGCGCCCTCGCGCCGGTGCGTCTCCATCAACTCTCTGACGACCTCCGGCGGCACGGCCGGATGATCTACGGGGGTGATGAGCACGGCCGCCGCATCGCGCGAGAGTTGTTCCACGCCGCGCGCGATTGAAGCGCCCATCTCACTCCCCGCCGCCTCGTTCAGCGCGAATTTTACCGGCAGGTGCGACAGACGCGCGCGCAACTCCTCCGCGCGATGCCCCAGGACGAGGACGATCTCACCGACCCCGGCCGCGATCAAATTGCCGACGCAGCTTTCCGCGACCGTCCCCGCGCCGAACGGCAGCAGCGGCTTGAACGCGCCCGCCCGACGCGAGCGCCCCGCGGCGAGCACGACGGCGGCGACGGAAGAGTAACGAGTGATGAGTGATGAGTGATGAGTAGAAGAAACGGCTTTTAACTCATCACTCATCACTCATCACTCATCACTTTTTCTTCACTGGTTGCGCCTGGGCGGCGTCTGCCAGAGCACGTTGACGAACATCCAGCGGCCTTCGTACTTGGCGAGGTGGATGTAGTCGATGCCCCAGACGGCCGTCAGCTTCGCGCTCGCGGTCTGGTCGGACACGTCGTAGATGACGATCTCTTTCGGCGCGTCCTTCGGCACGCGCCCGTCCTTGTTGTACGTTTTGGCGACCTCGATCAACTGCTGGAAGGTCATCGTGGCCGAGCTGTACGCCGTCTCGCCGCGCCTGATCATAAACCCGCGCTTGGCGAGATCGGGGTGGACGCTGCGCTCGATGCGCGCGGGGGTCATTTCGTAAACGCCCTCGACGTAGTCGAGCACGGCCTGACGGACGGCCTCCCGATCCGCGTCCGTCTGTGCGGAGGCAACAACGGGCAGCAGCACGACCGCGGCGATCAACAGAATCAACTTTCTCATCAAATTTTCTCCGGCGTCTTCAGGGTTCGGGCCGGACGGCCCGCTGCACTAAACGACGCCGCGGCCCGCGCTGTTTCCGAAAGCTGCCCGGCGGTGCGTCGCCGCCCCCGATTCACACACGCCCCGACCCGCCGCCTTTAGCCGTGCCTCAACTCTTCGAGCGCGCGCAGCACGTAGGGCCGAGCCATCTGCTTGCGCCAGTTCATCAGGAAATCTGTGTTGTCGAGGGGGCGCGCCTTCACGTAGCACGCCTCGGCCGCCTGCCGCATCCGCTCCTCTTCTAGCTCGCCGCCGACGAGCGCAGCAGACGCCTCCTTGACTTCCACCGGCGCGGGCGCGATGCCGCCCAGCACGATCCTCGCGCCCTTGATCGTCCCGCCCCGCTCCACGTCGAGGCGCACCGCGACGCCGAGCACGGGGAAGTCGAACGAGCCGCGCCGCCGCAGTTTCTTGTAGGTCGCGCGCCAGCCGTTGCGCGCCGGCAGTTGAATCTCCGCGAGCAGCTCATCCGGCCGCTTGTGCAGGTAGTCGATGCCGTCGTCGTTGTAGAATCCGGCCGCTTCGACCGTGCGCTCGCCGAGCGTGGAGACGAGCTTGATGCGCGCGCCTATGGCGACCATCAGCGGCACGAGATCGGACGACTGCACGGCCCAGCACTTCGACGAGCCGGGCGCGACCCAGCACACCTCGCCGTCCTTCTTCAGACAAAAATTGATCGCGCGCCGCCACTCGTAATTCTGATCGTAGTAGTTGCAGCGCGTGTCGAGCAGCAGGTTGCCGCCGACCGTCCCCATGTTCCGCAGGATCGGCGTCGAGATCGTCCGCGCCGCCGCCGCCACCTCCGGGTAGTCGCGGTTCACGACCGGGTGCTCGCACAACTCCGTCAGCGTCACGCCCGCCCCAACGCGCAGCCCCTCGCGCCCGTCGCCCTCTATGCGGTTTAACTCCGCGAGCCGCGTCACGCTGATGACCACGCGCGGCGTCTGCTGCCGCCGCTTCATGTTCGGGTACAAGTCCGTCCCGCCCGCCACGAACTGCGCTTGCGGCCCCGCGTCGCCCATCATCTTCACAGCATCCGCCACGGTGCGCGGCACGTGATAGGCGAATTTAGGAAGTCTCATCATATCGGTCGAAACACTGCTCTTTGTCTCTATGAATGTACCGCCACGCGCGGCATCTCTTTGCCGTCGCCGCCCTCGTCGGGGGTGAGCACCTTGAGCGGTTCGGGCCACTCGACCTGCGGCACGCCCTTCGGGCCGTAGCGCGCGGGCTTGCCCTGTCGCTTGGCTTGGAGGGCTTTCAGAACCTTCTCCGGCGTGATTGGGACTTCATCGACGCGGACGCCGACGGCGTCGTAAACTGCATTGGCGACAGCCGGCATGACGGGCAGGAGCGGCCCCTGGCCGACCTCCTTCGCGCCGTAGGGGCCGTTCGGATCGGCGTCCTCAATCAAGTAGGTTTTCACGTCGCACATTTCGAGCGTCGTCGGGCTTTTGTATTCGAGCATCGAGGGGAACTTGTGGACGACGTTGCGGTTCGCGCGGTACGTCATCTCCTCCATCAGCGCCTCACCCAAGCCCATATAGACGCCGCCCTCGACCTGCCCCATCACGAGCATCGGGTTGATCGACTGACCGATGTCGTGCCCGATCCAGATGCGCTCGACCGCGACGATGCCGGTCTCCGCATCGACATCGACCTCCGCGACGCACGCCGAGTAGCTGTACGCGGGCGACGGGCCGACGCCCGCGCCTTTGAACTTGCCCGGCGAGCGCGGCGGCGTGTAGCTGCCGACCGTGCCGATAGTGCCGAACTTCGACTCGGCGAGCACGACCGCCTCGGCGAAGCTGACGCCGACTTCGGGGCTCTCCACGTCGAAGACGCGGCGGTCGGCGAAAGATAGGTTGTCGCCGGGGACGTTGAGCTTTTCGGCGACGGCGAGTGTGAGGAGTTCGCGGGCGCGTTCGGCCGCCTGGAGCGCGGCGTTGCCGGTCATCAGCGTGACGCGGCTCGAATAGCTGCCGAGATCGACGGGCGTGAGATCGGTGTCGGCCGTAACCACGCGGATGTCGAACGGATCGATGCCGAGCACTTCGGCGACGATGTAGGCGAGCACCGAATCCGATCCCTGCCCGATGTCGGTCGAGCCGCACTGGACGCGGACGCCGCCCTGCCTGTCGAGGCCGAGCTGCACGCCGGAGTGCGGCATCGAGTTCCAGTAAATAGGCAGCCCCGCGCCGCAGATGTAAGAGCTGCACGCGAGGCCGATGCCGCGGCCCGCGGGGAGCTTTCTGTTTTCGCGATCCCATCCCGAAAACTTGTTCTTCCAGTCCGAGCCTTCGACGACCTTCTCGATGCACTTGCCCAGACCCATCGAGCCGAGGCGCAGGTAGTTGGCCGTCACCGAGTAGGGCTTGGCGAGATGCTTGAGGCGAATCTCGGCCGGGTCGAGTTTCAGGTCTTCGGCGATCTTGTCGAGTTGCACTTCGAGGGCGAAGCGCGGCTGCGGCGTGCCGTGCCCGCGCTTCGGGCCGCAGGGCGGCTTGTTGGTGAAGGCGCGCAAGCCCTTAAAGCGGTAGCGAGGGACTTCGTAGGTGACGGTTTGCAGCGCGCCGGTGTAGAAGGTCGAGGCGACGCCGTAGGAGCCGTAAGAGCCGCCGTCCAGATACGACTCGAAGTCCATCGCGGTGATCGAGCCGTCGCGCTTCACGCCCGTCCTGATCTTCATCAGGACGGGGTGGCGACCGCGGTGGCAGTAGAAAACCTCCTCGCGCGTGAGGACGACCTTGACGGGCCGGCGCGTAATCATCGAGAGCTTCGAGACGACGATCTCGTGGTTGAAGGGATCGCTCTTGCCGCCGAAGCCGCCGCCGTTCGGCGTGGCGATGACGCGGATGTGCGCGGCCGGGAGTCCTAAAGTCTTGGCGAGCGCGCGGTGGACGTAGTGGGGCGTCTGCGTGGAAGACCAGAGGGTCAGTTTGTCGTCCGGGTCGAAGTGGGCGACCGATGCGTGCTGCTCCATCGGGAGGTGCGTGTTGCCCTCGAAGAAGAGCACGTCCTCGCGGACGTGGTCGGCCTCGCTGAAGCCGGCTTCGAGGTCGCCGAATTCGAGGTGAACCTGCTTGTGGACGTTGCCGCCGTCGCCGTACTCGTGGATGCGTGGCTCGTCGATCAAGACGGCCTCTTCGATGCTCGTGATCGATTGCAGAGGCTCGTACTCGACCTCGATCAGGTTCATCGCCTCGAAGGCCGTGTCCTCGTCCGCGGCGGCGACGGCCGCGACCGGGTCGCCGACCATCCTCACCTTGCCGACGCAGAGCGCGTGCTCGTCCTGGCTGACGGGCAGGATGCCGTAAGGCACTGGCAGGTCTTCGCCCGTGATGACGGCGTGGACGCCGGGCAGCGCAAGCGCCTTCGTCGCGTCGATCTTTTTGATGAGCGCGTGCGGCTCGTCCGAGCGGAGGATTTTGCAGTGGAGCATCCGCGGCAACGTGATGTCGTCCGCGAACTTGGTCTGGCCCGTACACTTCGAGCGCGCGTCCACCTTGCGGAAGGGCTTGCCGACCACTCTCAGTCCCTGGCCGTTGCGGTCGTTACCGTTCTTTCCGTTTGCCATGAAGTTTTATGAGCCGCGGATGAACGCGGATAAACGCGGATTCAGACCGGAGAAGCGTCCAACGATTTGTGCTGATTTTTGATCCGCGCTGATCCGCGTTCATCCGCGGCTGATTCTTATTCGAGGCCGTACACGCTCTCGCGCGGCAGCTCCATCTCCTCGCCGCGCATTTTCGCCGCGGCCAGCTCGACCGCCTCGTAGATTTTGATGTAGCCGGTGCAGCGGCAGAGGTTGCCGGCGAGGGCTTCTTTGATCTCGACGCGCGATGGCCTGGGGTTCTGCGCGAGCAGTTCCTTGGCGACGAGCAGGAAGCCCGGCGTGCAGTAGCCGCACTGGGCCGCGCCCGTGTCGGCGAAGGTCTCTTGCAGCGGGTGGAGGCCGTCCGTGGTCGCCATCCCCTCGACCGTCTCGACGCGGCGGCCCTCGGCGTCCAGGCCGAGCAAGAGGCACGAGAGGATGGAGCGGCCGTCAACGAGTACGGCGCACGTCCCGCACTCGCCCAGCTCGCAGCCGTGCTTCGTCCCCGTCAGGTTCAAATCCTCACGGAGCACTTCGAGCAGCGTCTTGTGCGGCGCGAACGCCACCTCGACGGCCTCGCCGTTCAGCGTGAATTCGACGTGAGCCTTCTGTCTCATTACTGGAAACCTTCGATCAGAGCCGGAAAAAAAGCGAAAACAGAACTGCCAATCATAACAGGTTTGCGCGCGGGCGACGAAGGCGCTCCGGCGAGTCGCCGAAGGACGAAGGCGGCGCGGATAATTCGTCCGCCGGGTCGGGCTGACAGAGTCCTTCAACGCCCCGCCTGAAAAAAAATTCGCCCCGTCCGGAATAATTTTTCGCCCCGAAAGTTCACCCGCCCGCGCTCCTGCTTTGGCCTCGTAAGTGCCGAAAATAAGGGTTTTTTGCCGCCGGGCGGGCATCCCGCATCCCTCGGGCCGCGGCGGAGCGGACTTGAGGCCGATTACCTCAAGAATTTCCGTCCCGGCCTCAAGAATTTCTCAAGCAGCGCGCCCTAAACTCCGTCGCGTTGGTCGAGAGCAAGGGAGTTGAAGCTCTTCGTCATCCTCACCAACCACGGTTCGACAAGTCGTTTTCATACGCCGCAGCGGAAGCCGCGGCCGAGGGGCAGGAGTCGTCCGGCGCGGCTCTGCCGAAGCTAATCCGCCGTCTCGAAGGAAACAGGAAAGATGAAAAACAGTGTACGCGACAACTCGCAGGTGAGAAAAACGAAGAAACCTCTGAAGGCTGCTATCTTCTCGTCGCTCGGCGCTGCGGCGCTGCTGCTGACAACACTTTTCGCCCCGCTGCCGTCCGCCTCCGCCGCGGCGGCCGAAGCCAACCCCTGCCTCGTGCCCGGCAGCACGGTGCTGACCGACCCGGCAGGCGATCAGACCGGCGCGCCCGAGAACGCGAGCATGGACATCCAGTCGGTCTCCGTCGGCGAGGACTACGCCGAGTCTGACATGCTCGTCGTCAAACTGAAGGTCGGGTCGCTCAGCACCCTGCCGGTCAACGGCATCTGGCGCGTCGCCTTCGCGGGGCCGGACGGCAAGGCCTACTTCGTCAACATGGCGACCGACACGGCCGGGGCCGTCAGCTACGCCTACGGCGAGACGACCACCACCAACACGACGCTCGGCTCGGCCGAGAACGGAACTTACACGCCCGAAGGTCTCATCACCATTCACGTCTCGACGAACAAGGTCGGAAGCCCGGCGGGCGGCCAGGCGCTCACGAAGGTGACGGGCCGCACGCAGATACTCGTCGGCGCGGCGGGCACAGGCGCCCTCGCGACGATTGATTCGGCCGACACGACGCCCGCGGGCCAGGCCGCTTACACGCTCGCCGGCAAGGCCGACGCGTGCGTTGGCGGCGGCACGGCCCCCCCGGTCTCCACCGCCGTCCCGCCCACCTACTCGGTCTTCGCCGCGCCCGCCGGCATGGGCAACGGCGCGGGCGAGCCGACCATCGGCCACAACTGGAAGACCGGCAACTCGATGTTCATCGCCGGCCTCCAGACGCTGCGCGTCTCCTTCGACGACGGCGGCGCGCAGGCGACCGCCTCGTGGGTCAACAAGTCCGCGCCGCAGACCGCGCGCGTCACGTTCGACCCGATCCTCTACACCGACTCCGGCACGGGCCGCACCTTCGTCTCGCAGCTCCTCCCGACCAAGGTCAGCCTGATGGCCTTCACCGACGACGACGGCGAGACCTGGACGCCGAGCCAAGGCTCCGGCATCAACTCCGGCGTCGATCATCAGACCGTGGGCGGCGGCCCCTACAAGGCCAACGTAAAGGATAAGATCACGGGTCTGCCCGTCGGCCCGCGCTCCTCCTACCCGAACGCCGTCTATTACGCCTCGCAGGACATCGGCCTGGCCGAGATCGCGCGCAGCGACGACGGCGGCATGACCTACGGCGTCGCCGTCCCGATGTACGACATCACCGAGTGCGGCGGCCTCCACGGCCAGATCAAGGTCGCGGGCGACGGCACGGTTTACGTGCCGAACAAGGCGTGCGGCGGCAAGCAGGCCGTCCTCGTCTCCGAGGACAACGGCCAGACCTGGGACATCCGCACCGTACCGCAGAGCACCGAGGGGCGCACCGACCCGTCGGTCGGCGTCGCCACGGACGGCACGATCTACTTCGGCTACGCGAACGGCGACGGCAAGCCCCGCGTCGCGGTCTCGCGCGACAAGGGCAAGACGTGGGAGAACGATCAGAACGTCGGCTACTACGAGGGCATCCGCAACACGGTCTTCCCGGCCGTCGCCGCGGGCGACCCCGACCGCGCCGCCTTCTTCTTCCTCGGCACCTCGACCAGCGGCAACGGCACCGGCTCCGAAGTCACCTTCACCGGCGCGTGGTACGGCTACGTCTCGACCACCTACGACGGCGGCAAGACCTGGGTGACCGTCAACGCCACGCCCGGCGACCCCGTCCAGCGCGGCAGCATCTGCACGAACGGCACGACCTGCCCGAGCGACCCGAAGGACACGCGCAACCTCCTCGACTTTAACGACATGGAGGTTGACGCCAAGGGCCGCGCCGTCGCCGCCTTCGCCGACGGCTGCACCAGCGCCAACTGCGTCGCGGGCCGCGACGTGAACAACGACGGCAAGGTCAACAGCCTCGACAACGACGGCACGGAGAAGGCGACCATCATCCGCCAAGCTACGGGCAAGGGTCTGTTCGCCGCCTACGATCCGCCGTCGGTCGTCACGACCACGGCCGTCGAGGACGATGACGCGCGCGTCGCCTACTCGAACGGCTGGCACCTGGGTCAGAGCGCGCAGGGCACGGCCGGCCACTACCGCTTCAACAACGGCGCAGACCCGACACACTTCGCGCGCCTCGTGTTCGACGTGACGGGCGACTCGGGCGCTGTCACCTACCACTACGCGCGCAGCACGCGCGGCGGCGCGGCCGAGGTCGTCATCGACGGCGTCCCGCAGGGCGTGGTCAGCTATCGGGGCGCGGCGGGCAGCCTCAAGTCGCCCGAGTTCGGCCACAGCTTCCGCGTCGCGGGCCTCACGCCCGGCCGCCACACGTTGGAGCTGCGGTCGCTCGACGGCGTGGTTTACGTGGACGGCTTCACGCTCGAAAGTGCTTCGACGGCCGAGCGCCCCTTCTCCGGGCCGGGGACGACCTCGAACGGCGCGGGCGCGCTCAGCGTCGGGCGCGAGTCCGTGACTGCCTTCAACGTCGCGCCGGGCACGCAGGCAGTCTCCGTCATGGCCGAATCCAACGCGCCCATCCGGCTCCTGCTCATCGATCCGAAGGGGCTGACGGTCGCCGTGGCCGACAACTCGCGCGGCGGCGTGGCGGTCATCAACAAGGCGGGCACGGGCGCGGGCACGTACCAGATCAAGGTCGTGAACCTGAGCGCCGGGCCGGTCGAGTTCTGGACGGCGGCCACGCCGCTCGTGACTCGTTAACGCGGGACAGCCCCGCGGGGACGCGCGTTGCCGGACGCGCGTCCCCACCCGTCATGTCATCGGTGTGACGGGCGGGGCGGTGGACGCCGGGCGGCGCGGTTCGTACACTGTCCGCGCCGCCCGACGTTCGCGCCAGGGAGTAACCCCGCGCGGGCGTCGGGGATGGTCTGGAGGATTTTGTGATGAAGAGGTTGTTGGCGCTGTGCGCCGTGTTAGTCGTCTGCGCCGCGTCTTCGACGGCCGCGGCCTTCGCGCGGCAGGCGGCGAGGCCGGAGATACTGGGCGTCGCGCTCGGCATGAGCGAGGGCGAGGCGCGCGCGCGCCTGCGCAAGATCGGGCGGCTGGAGAAGGAGGAGCGCAAGAAGCAGGAGGTCTGGGTCTTGAACGACGAACCGCGGTTCGGCCACCTGATCGTCGGCTTCGACAAGGCCACCGGCCGGGTGCGCTACGTGACGGCGAAGGCGCGGCCCGCGGGCGAGCGGATGCGCTACGCCGACGTGCTGGACGTGAAGGGCGCGCGCCGGGCGGTCGCGCCGCGCAGCTTCGAGTACGTTGCGGAAGTCGCCGCGCGGGGCAAGCAGCCCGCCTACCAGGTCATCGCGCGCGGCCCCGACCCGGAGTTCCTGCTCTACTACTCGATCAAGCAGGTTGACGCGCCCGCCGCCGAGGGCGCGAAGAAGTAAGACGGCATCATTTTGCGTAGGTGTTCTGCGGGCGACAATCCGCGCGGACAACAGGACACGGAAAAAGCCCCGCGGCGCGTCACTCGCGCCGCGGGGCTTTTTTAACGCTGCTCGCGATCCCTGACGGTCGCGTCAAAGGTGCGCGTGGGCTGCTCGAAATCGCCGAGCGTCCGGGTGGTCTGTTCGAGTTCGCCGAAGGCGGGCGGGCGCGGGGCTTCGAGCTGCGCGGGAGGCTGCGCGGCCGGCCCGAGCTGTTCGGCGCGCACCACGTCGCCGCCGCGCAGGTGGAAACTGATCAGGCGCGAGAGCTGGCGCGCGAGCAGGTAATCGACGGCGAGGACGACGACGAGCAGCAGGCCGAACAGCGCCAGCATCACGTTCGACGCGTCCCTGCCGAACTCGATCATGAAGCCGAAGAAGATTAAGAACCCGCAGAG
This sequence comes from Pyrinomonadaceae bacterium, assembly GCA_035295985.1. Classification (GTDB taxonomy): domain Bacteria; phylum Acidobacteriota; class Blastocatellia; order Pyrinomonadales; family Pyrinomonadaceae; genus JAIVGV01. The sequence continues at coordinate 17,094 of DATHBT010000076.1, forward strand.
CGTGACGAAGGCGATGGCGAGCGAGACAGCCCACACCAGCCCCGCCGTCTTCGGCCGCGCCTCGTCCCGCGCCGCGCCGAGTTTCGCGCCGCAGCGCTTGCAGTAGCTCAGCCCTTCGCCCGTCTCCTCGCCGCACGACGGACAGAACATAACGGTTCGACCTCCACCCGAGACCCGTACGATACATCAACCCGGAGGCCGCGTGTTAGCCGGTGCGCGCGCGACGGCCGCCAGGCGGGCCGCGCCGGGGCGAACGCGTGTGAGCGCAGCCCGTCTGGCGGCCGTCGCCGCCGTCCTTCGGGGCGCGGGGCCGCGCGCTCAGGGCATGATGAGCGTGCCGGTCTTGCCGGTGCGGGTGCGGTTGAGGATGATGTTGTCGATGAGCCGGGTTTTGCCGAAGCGGACGGCGAGGGAGATGAGGACGGGGCGGTCGTCGAGGCGGTCGAGTTTTTCGAGCGTGTCGGCGTCGTTGACCGAGACGTACTCGATTTCGGCGCGCGGCTCGCGGGCGATGTCGGAGCGGATAATCTCGGCGAGCTTCTTGCCGGAGCGTTCGCCCTCCGAGTAGGCCGACTCGGCGTGCGAGAGCGCGCGGTAGAGCACGGCGGCGGCGCGGCGGTCGCCGCCTTCGAGGTAGGCGTTGCGCGAAGAGTAGGCGAGGCCGGATTCCTCGCGTATGGTCGGCAGCACGACGATCTCGGTCTCGAAGGCCAGGTCGCGCACGAGGCGGCGCACCACCATCGTCTGCTGCGCGTCCTTCTGGCCGAAGAAGGCGAAGTCGGGGCGGACGATGTTGAAGAGGATGGTCAGGACGGTGGCGACGCCGCGGAAGTGGCCGGGGCGGGCCGCGCCTTCGAGCTGGTCTGAGAGGCCCGCGACCTCGACGTAGGTGGAGAAGTTCTTCGAATAAATCTCCTCGGCCGCGGGCGCGAAGATGTAGTCCACGTTGTAGTCGCCGAGGAGCATCGTGTCTTTGGTGAGGTCGCGCGGGTACCGCTCGAAGTCCTCGCCGGGGCCGAACTGTTTCGGGTTGACGAAGATCGAGACGATGACCGTGTCGCACATCCTGCGCGCCTCGCGCACGAGCGAGAGGTGGCCCTCGTGGAGCGACCCCATCGTCGGGACGAGGCCCACAGTCTTATCCTCGCGCCGCAACTTGCGCGAGACCGAACGCATCCGCTGTGCGCGGTTGATGATTTCCATAAAAGAAGCACTCAGCCGTCAGCAGTCAGCCGTCAGCTTCGAGCGGCGTCCCGGATTTCAAGTAACGTCCAAAAGTTAAGCCGCTCGCGGCGGCTTGAGGTCAGGTAAAGATTTTAACACGAGGCGGCGTCAGCACTTGGATTGATCGCTGAGGGCTGACGACTGACTGCCGACTGCCATTTTTTCCGCTTCGAGTTCGGCGGCGGCCTCTTTGGGGAGCGGGTACGATTCGTCCTCGGCCGGGTAAGCGCCCGTGCGCACGTCCTCGGCGTAGCGCGTGACGGCCTCGGTCATCTGCGCGCGCAGGTCAACGTACTGGCGGACGAAGCGCGGGCGCGTCGGGCTGAAGGAGAAGCCGACGAGGTCGTGCGTGACGAGTATCTGCGCGTCGCAGTGCCCGCCCGCGCCGATGCCGATGGTCGGGACCGAGACCGCCTCCGTGACGAGCCGCGCTATCTCGCGCGGGATGACTTCGAGGACGATGGCGAACACTCCCGCCGCCTCGACCGCCCGCGCGTCCTCGACGATCTCGCGCGCCGCCTCGGCCGTCTTGCCTTGCAGGCGGAAGCCGCCGAGCTTGTTGACCGACTGCGGGGTGAGGCCGATGTGGCCCATCACGGGAATCTCTTCGGAGACGAGGCGGCGGATCACGTCGGCGCGGTTCCGGCCCCCTTCGAGCTTGACGGCCTCCGCCCCGCCCTCCTTGATGAGGCGCAGGGCGGCGCGCACGGCGTCCGTCTCGCCCGTGTGGTAGGAGCCGTAGGGCATGTCGGCGACGAGCAGGGCGCGCTGAGTGCCGCGGCGCGCGGCGCGCGTGTGGTGAACCATCTCGTCCAAAGAGACGGGGACGGTCGTGTCGTAGCCGAGGACGACGTTGCCGACCGAGTCGCCCACCAGGATGATGTCTGTCCCGGCCTCGTCCACGATGCGGGCGGTCGGGTAGTCGTAGGCGGTCAGGCAGACGAGTCTTTCGCCGCGCTCCTTGCTGGCGCGCACGCTCGGCACAGTCACCTTCTCGGGGCGCTGCTGTTTGAGGTATGCCATTTCGGTTGGTCGCTCAAGTGTTCGAGGACGTTTCGAGGTGAGGCGAATTATAGGCACAGGCGGAGGGCGGCGACAAGGGGGAGCCGCATGGAGCAAGCGTCGTTGGAAACATCTTGACGCTGGGGTTAGTCAGACGTAGCTTCTACACTGTCGAGTGACTAGTTCCCGGTTGGCGAACCCTCACCAGGCGGCGCTGACCTTTCGTCCTTCACCACGCTAATCTAAGGAGACCCAACCATGAGAATACCACGTCACAAGCTCCCACTATTGCTTGCGCTCTTTTTAGCAATACCCTTGACCGCCTCGGCGCAACACCTGTAAGGCCAGAAGCGTCGAGCGGGCTGGCTCCGAAGGGCCTGTGGAGATAGCGGGCTTGGAAATCAGGGGGCAGCCGGCCCTCGTCAACGGCCCCGTTGTCGCCGATAAAGACTGGCTCAAATCGCTCAATCTCGACTTCAAGAACAACCACGACAGAACAATCGTCTATATGACGGTCGAGTTGGAGGTCGCCCCGGCGGGCAGGATGCAGCACCCGTTGCGTCTGCCCATCCGGTTCGGGAAGCGGCCGGGCGAGGCGAGCGATACGAGAGACCCAAGGACGGTTGAGAAGCTGGCCCCCAAGAAAACGAAGAGACTCGCCATCTCGGAGTACATGTACGACTTCCTCCTCAAGTACATGAAGGAGAAAGAGGTGGACGACATCGGGAAGGTACAGTTGTTCATCCACTTCGTTGTTTTTGACGACGGCACGGCGTGGAGTAACGGGTACCTCATGCATCAGGACCCGAAGAACCCCGACCGGTGGTTGGTGGAGGGGCCTTGGGTAAACAGACGCATTTCTTCTTTGGGAAAAATGTAAAGTGTTGAAATTTGAAGTGCTGCCAAACCTTTCCGAACATTTTCTTGACGCTCATGCTGAGCGGGGATATCATTCGCACAGCCGCGAACTCACTTTTCGTCTGTTGGCAAGCCCCCTCTTTTTGACTCACTTTCGAGGAAGAAGCAATGAAAAAAGGTAGCCGCTTAGCCCCCTATTTCAACGTAATCGGCGTAGTGGCGATCATTTGTCTGATGGGCACCTCGACAAAACTCTTATCTCATAAAACAGTGGGGACGGCACAACAGCAAGGCGGAATAACGTCAAGCTCGGAGAGGGTGTTGAAGCAAGGCGCATGGGGGAATGAGCCCGTTAAGATTACTAAAGTGACAGCAAAAGGTACGGCCATCGAATTAGGGAAGAAGCAGCTTGCGGAGGACGATTGGCTACGGGGCTTGGTAATCAGCCTGAAGAATGTGTCAGGTAAAAATATCGTTTTCATCGATCTGGAACTTCACTTTCTACGGCCTGAAAACTACGCCAAGGAGCCTGTTACGGCATATCCTGTTTCGCTTGGTAATTCATCTGCAGGGAGTAATGGCGCGGGTAAAAACTCCACACCGCAGTCTGTAAAAATTCTGCCCGGTGAAAGCTGTGAGATATCTCTATCAGATCAAGATTACAATTTTCTCACAGACTTTTTAAAGAAAACAAATCATCCGGGAAACATCAAAGAAGTTGAAATCATTGTTCGCGAAGTCATCTTCGACGACGACACAAGCTGGGTCGCGGGGGAAATGTTCCGCCGGAAACCCGAGAAACCTGATGAGCGGATCCCGACCGGGCAACCGAGAGCTAAAAATAAGAGTGACGACAGCTGCGCGTCTCCCGTATTTCTTAAGGCTAAATTTACATTCAATACGGTATTTGGGGCGACACGTAGAACACAATACCAATGCGGTAATCGTTCGCCGGGGACCCCGGCACAATGTAACTACTGTGACCTTGACGGGCAAAATTGCTGCCGCGTCACTGCTGATACTGTTACTTTAGCTGCCGACGGTCAGTCAGAAATACGTAGAGTGCGGTTGCCCTGCCGATTTCCGGGAACTGAATCAACTTCTCTTTGTGGGGGAGAATTTCAGGAAGTGATTAGAGCAGTTGAATGTAGCTCGCGTTGTCTTAGGGATGGCGACACGTGTACTTCTAGTAGCCAGTGTTGTTCTGGGTTAAGTTGCCAACGCGATCGATTTAGCAACAGTTATTATTGCGGGGTTGGTGACGGCGGCGGCGGCGGTGGCGGCGGCGAGTGCTCGACCTGCGCGCCCTGCGAGGTGAATTGCGAGGAGACGTTCGGCATCGGGTGGGTCTGCGTCGAAGGGCTATGCGCCCCGGGGAGTCCCATACTGCTTGACGTTGTGGGCGACGGCTTCCGCCTGACGGACGCGGCGGGCGGCGTCCGCTTCGCCTTGAAGACCGGCGGGGCGGCTGTCCAACTGTCGTGGACGGCCGCCGGCTCCGACGACGCGTGGCTCGCGCTGGATCGCAACGGCAACGGCACGATAGACAGCGCCGAGGAGCTATTCGGCAACTTCACGCCGCAGCCGCCGTCAGACTCTAAGCACGGATTCCTCGCGCTCGCGGAGTTCGACAGGCCGGCGAAGGGGGGCAATTCGGATGGCGTGATCGACGCGAGGGACGCGATCTTCGCCGACCTCCGGCTGTGGCAGGACTGGAGCCACGACGGGGTGTCACAGCCCGGCGAGTTGCGCGCGCTGCCGGCGCTCGACGTGGCCCGCCTGCACCTGGACTACAAGGAGTCGAAGCGGGTGGACGAGCACGGCAACCAGTTCCGCTACCGGGCGAAGGTGGACGACGCGAAGGGGGCGAAGGCGGGCCGCTGGGCGTGGGACGTGTTCTTGTTACCCGGACAATAGGAAAAGTAATTCCGCTGGCAGCAGCCGCCCGGAGGTCGTCACAGGCCGACGGGCGGCTCTAGTTTTCAGCGCCGGAGATGAAAACTCCGTCGGCCGTCGGCCGCCAAAGTCCCACGGCCAAGTCGTCCGGCACGGCGGCGAGGAGTTGTGCGAAGGTCTGGCGGAGCGTCGGGTGCTCCGTGTCGGGCGCGAGTTCGGCGAGGGGGGCGAGGACGAAGCGGCGCAGGTGGAGGCGCGGGTGCGGGAGGCGCAGATATTCTGTGTCGGACTGCCGGTCGGCGTAGAGGAGCAGGTCGAGGTCTATGGTGCGCGGGGCGAGCGGCCGTCGGCGTGTGCGGCCGAGGGCGTACTCGACGCGGAGCAGGCGCGCGAGCACCTGCGTCGGCGTGAAGCGCATCGTCGCGAGCGAAAGCTCGGCGACCATGTTGAGGTAGGCTGGCTGCTCCTCGCTGACGCCTACGGGTTCGGTCTCGTAGATCGACGAGAGGCGCGAGACGCACAGGCCGGCGTCGAGCATCCCGCGCACCGACAGCAGGAGGTGTGCGGCGCGGTCGCCGAGGTTCGAGCCGAGGCCGACGTAGGCGTGTCGTTTGTCGAGCACGATGGCTGTTAGCTATTAGCTGTTAGCAATTAGCTGTTAGCAAAACCGAAACCGAAACCTGTTACCAGAGCTGAGAGCTGTTTTCTTCCGGCTAACAGCTAACAGCTTAAAATATCACCGCGGGCGAGGGGCGCGATAGACTGTCGGGCAGTTTATGGGTGATCGTTTCGGGGTGGCACAACTGCGGGCGCTCGTGTGGCTGAAGTGGGCGCTGTTCCGCAACGCGATGAGGTCGCGGCGCGGGGCGGCGAACCGCGCGGCGTCGGCCGCGACGACCGCGGCGGCGCTCGCGCTCTCGCTGCTCGTCGCGGCGGGGGTGGGGGCGGCTGCGTACGCACTGGCCGGCGGGACTGACGCGACGCGGGCGCTCGCCGAGAGGGGCGGGGAGTCGCAGCCGCTGCTGCTCTTGTTCGGGCTGGCGATGATCGTCTTCCTGACGTGGGGGTTGCTGCCTCTGAGTTTGGGGAGCGGGAGTCAGTTCGACCCCGGCCCGCTGCTGCTCTACCCCGTCAGCCTGCGGCGGCTCTTCCTGATAGACCTGCTGAGCGAGACGACGAGCCTCGCGTCTCTATTCGCCGTGCCGTCGCTCCTGGCCTTGGGGCTGGGCGCGGGGCTGGCGCGGGGGAGGGTAGGGCCGTCGCTCGTCGCCGCGTGCGCGGGCGTGCTGTTCGGGCTGGGACTGTCGAAGCTGCTGGCGACGGCGGTCGTCAGCCTGTTGAAGCGGAAGCGGACGCGGGGCGAGACGCTGCTCGCGCTGCTCGGGCTGGGCGGCGCGTTCTCCGGCCTGATCGTCAGCCGCGGGCTGGCTGCGGCCGAGCGCGCGGAGAGTTTTCCCGCGGCGCTCGAATGGACGCCACCGGGCGCGCTCGTCGTCGCGCTCACGGCCGGCGACGGGGAGCACGCCCGGTACGTGATCGCGCTCGCGACGCTGGTGCTCTACGCCGTCGGCACGATCATACTGACCTACAAGATCGCCGCGCGCGCCCTCAATTCGAGCGGCGGGTCGGGGCGCGCGCGCGCGTCCGCCGCGGCGGCCGGGGACGCCGGCTCGCGCGTCGCGACGGGGTGGCGACTCCCCTTCGGGTCGGAGCAACTGTCGGCCGTCTTCGAGAAGGAGGCGCGCTACGCGCTCAGGAACGCGCAGTTGCGCGTGATGGTGCTGATGCCAGCGGTCGTCACCGTCGCGCTCAGCTTCGGACTCGATCAGCGGCGCGGCTTCGATCTCTCCGCAGCCGGCCCGTACTTCGAGGGCGTGCGCCCCGCCCTGGGGATGTACTACCTCAACGTCATCCTCTCGTCGCTCACGTCGAACCTGTTCGGCTACGACGGGCCGGGCGTCCGGGCCTTCGTCCTCTCGCCCGCGCCGCGCCGGACGATCCTGCTGGGGAAGAACCTGGCGATGCTCTGCGCCTCGCTGGCCGGCGTGGTCGTCGTGACGATCACGAACAGGCTCATGTACGGGCCGCTCCCGTGGAGGGCGCACCTGTTCGGCGCGCTCTCGTTTCTGTTCTTCGCGGCGGTCTTCGCCACGGTCGGCAACTGGCTCTCGGCGCGCTACCCGAAGCGGATCGAGTTCGGCAAGCGCATGAACGCTTCGGGGATGGCCGGTCTGCTGATGGTGCCCGTGATGTTCGGCGTGATGGTGCCGCCCGCGCTCGCCGTGCTGGCTGGGTGGGCCGCCGGGAGGGCGTGGGTCGGCTATGCTATACTGGCCGCCTTCGCCGCCGTCTCGGTCGCCGCCTACTGGCTCTCACTTGGGGCGCAGGGGCGCGAACTCGAACGGCGCGAGCTTGAAGTGCTTGAGGCCGTGGCCCGGCGCGACGAGTCGTGAAGAGCTTTCGCGCGGAGGCGCAAAGAGACGAAGCACGGCCGGCAGTTATCTTGAAATCCAGAGGCGCGGGCGTCGGCTGATCTTTCAGTCGCGCAGCGTCCGGGCGGGTGGTGAAAAGCGGCCCCGTCCAGACACAAATGGCTCGCAGAAAGTTTCGCTCCAACCAGCGGCACGAACCCGCGACCGAACGCTCTTTCCAGGAGTACTCCTACAACCTGCCCGCGCCGCAGACCTCGCGCGACGAGCTGCTCCGCCTGGTGCGCGGCGGCGAGGACACCTACCTCGAACTCAAAGTAAAGCTCTCGAACCCCGACCGCATCGCGCAGGCCATCGTCGCGCTCGCCAACACGGGCGGCGGCACAATCGTCTTCGGCGTCAACGACAACCTCCGCGTCGAGGGCGTGGACGACGCCGAGGATGTGCGCGACGAATTAGTCCGCCTCTGCCGCGAGCAGGTCTATCCGGCGCTCGTCCCCTACATCGATCTCATCTCGTTCGACAGCGGCCGGCGCGTCGTCGCCATCGACGTGGAGGGCCGCCGCCGCCCCTACCAGACTTCGGACGGCCGCTACTTCATCCGCGTCGGCGCGGACAAACGCGAGGCCACGCGCGAGGAGCTGTCGGAGCTGATGGGCGAGGTGCGCCCGCTCCGCTTCGAGAACGTGACCATCCGCGGCGCTTCGGACGCCGACATCGACGAGGGGCTGCTCTGGGCCTTCGTCCGCGAGTTCGAGGGCGACGCCTACGACGCGAAGTCCGCGACGCGCGACTACCCCACGGGCGATGTGCTCAAGCGGGAGCTGCTGCTCGCCGCCGGCAACATGGACGAGGTGCTGCCCACGGTCGCCGGCCTCCTCCTCTTCGGCCACGACGAGCGCGTCGCGCAGCTCCTGCCGCAGTCGCGCGTCGCTGCCGTGCGCTACGCGGGCGACACGGCGCAGAGCCAGGAGGTCGAGCGCGTCGAACTCAGCGGCAACCTGCATACGCTCTTCGAATCGGCCACGCGCTTCGTCGCGCGCTACTGCGACCTGCACGACACGCGCCCCCGCGCCGCGCGCGCGGCGCAGCAACAGCAGGACGGCGACGCGCACGCCCCGCACGTCGTCGCGCGCTCGAACTACAGCCGCGCGGCCGTCGCCGAGGCGCTGTCGAACGCGCTCACGCACCGCGACCTGGCGCTCCGCGAGAAGGCGACGCGCGTCAACGTCTTCGACCGCTCAATCGAGATCGTCAACCCGCGCCGCACCGCCGGCTTCGCCCCTCCCGCGCAGCGCGCCATCCGCTACGGCGTCCCGCAGCGGCTCAACCCGCAACTCCACGCCGTCTTCACCAGCCCGGCCTACGGCCTCCGCCTCCCCGCGGGCGGCCTACCCACCCTGCTCCGCAGCGCGCGCCTATTTTCGGGTCGCCGCCCTGACATCAACATCGTCAACGACGAATTCCGCCTGCGGCTGCATGGGGCCTGATCGCGGCTCGGCTAGATAGGGTGGGCCATGAGAATCTTGTTGACTCGGTAAAGTGACGGGCGTATAAGACCAGCGCCCCGTTTGACGGCAGGGAATCGAAGCACCGGCCGGCGCCACTAAAGCCCTCATACAAAAAGTTGACAGCAGCAGTAGGGAGTGGGAGATGACGCGGAAACACACGTTAGTTATTGCAGCCGGCGTGTCGGTGGTGTTGGCGGCGGGGTGGATTAGCAGCGCCTCGAAAAACCCGCGGCCGCAGGAAATATCGGAGTCGGAGAAGCGGGGGACGTTCCGGCAGCAGGTGGCGAGGGCGAAGTCTAACGGCGCGAAAAAAATTCAGATGACCGGGCTTGTGGTGATGTACGAGCAGGTGAGGCCGCTCGACGGTATCCTTGACAGGTACGACTTGGTCCTTGCCCAACCTGTGGAGGTGAGGGGGTATGTCGGCGAGCATGACAGCATTACGTCTTGGTACAGGCTCAAAATATTAGAGACGATTTCCCGCGCCCCCGACCCGCCGACGCTCCCTTTCGACCCGCCCGCAGAATTCTCCCCTGTCGCGGACGACGAGCTTCTGCTCTCGAAGAGCGGTGGAACGGTAACAGTTGACGGGGTGGAAGTCACCCTCGAAGAGCACAACTTCCCCGCGCTCAGCCTCTCCAAACAATACCTGCTTTTCTTGCGGGCGGATCGCGTGAGAAAAGTGGCAAGCGCCGATCTCGGCCCCACTGGAGCGCTAATGATATCGGACGAGGGATTTCTAGAGTCAGTCGGCGGCTCGCCATCTTTGAAACGGGAGGTCGAGAAGCGCTACGGGAAGTCCCTCGGTGAGATCAAAAGAAAGATCGGAGGTGGCGGCGTCCCATAAGCTCCCGACGCCAGCGCGCCCTAACCGTTTTGACCTGCTGCTGTCGCGGTTCTCCTTTGTCGGAAGGGATAGGTTATGGAAAAAGCACGCCGCCCGATCCTCGCGAGCCTAACGCTGTGCCTTCTGGTAAGTTATGTTTACTCCGTTTGCCCGCCGTGCTACAGAAATCAACCTGCCTTAAACGGCCACGGCCCCGCCTCTCAGACCGATCCCCGCCGAGTGCTTAATATCACTAACGACATTCCCGGAGCTAATAATGCTAAGGTAGGTCAAGCAGTTAACGGGGCGTCCACCATGTGGAACGACGCGCGCGATACGACTTCTCACCCGCCGAACAGCTACACTACAAATTATTACTTCAGGCAAAGCAGGTACGAGGACGCGGATTTCATCGTCTTGGCCTCAACCGCTGGCCCGACCGCTCAAATAAATATGGCCGTGTATCCACACCAAATACATATAAGGGTTGACGTACTTGATCGCCTCACAGCGACTGAACTAGCGGCCGTGGTTGCCCATGAAGTAGGACATCGTATCGGCCTCGCCAACACGGCTAACGATGCTAACTGTGCCTCAGCAGTGTCCATCATGAACGGGCATGACGGGACGGGGAGGCCCGTAGTTCAGCAAGTGACCTCGGCTGATGTGTACCAGTCGAACCGAAGCGCGGATCCAAGTACTACTAATAACTGCACTGAAACTCCACCCACTACTGCTCATGACCCGCCGCCCCCGACGCCCACCCCGACGCCGTGCGAGCCTACCTGGGAATATCTTCGGTGGTGTCGGGATAACGGGTTTGTCTATGACGAGGCGCACTGTTTCTGCGGGGAGACTCCCATTGTAATCGACCTCGCCGGTGACGGGTTTACTCTGACGGGCGCCCGGGACGGGGTCAGGTTCGACATCAACGGCGACGGCACGCCGGAGCAAGTGTCATGGACGAGCGCCGAGGCGGACGACGCGTGGCTCGCCCTCGACCGCGACGGCAACGGCACGATAGAGAGCGGCGCGGAGCTATTCGGCAACTTAACCGCGCAGCCGCCCTCTGACGAGCCGAACGGCTTCATCGCCCTAGCCGAGTTCGACAAGGCGGAGAGCGGCGGGAATGGGGACGGCGTAGTTGACGCCCGCGACGCCATCTTCCCCGCCCTGCGGCTGTGGCAGGACACCAACCACAATGGCCTCTCTGAGGCCGGCGAATTACACGCGCTGCCGGCTCTCGGCGTCGCCGGCATCGATCTCGGCTACAGGGAGTCGCGGCGGCGCGACCGCCACGGCAACCAGTTCCGCTACCGGGCGAAGGTACACGGCGTGGAGGGCGCGCGCCCCGGCCGCTGGGCCTACGACGTGTTCCTCGTGCCGCAGAGGTAGGCGCGCAACCTCAAAGTTAAAGCCCTTAAAGCCGAGGCCGCCCGCAGGCTGCGTCAACCTGCGGGCGGCTTCTCCTTGCGCGCGAATCGTATTCCGCCTTCAGCCCTTCCCGTCCGGCTTCGGGGCGACGTAGAACTGGCGGTGGTTGATCTCGTACTCCTTGTCGTCCCACTGGCCGTCGCCGTTCACGTCAACCTTGACCTCGATCTTGTGCTTCTTGCCGTCGCGCCGCTCGCCGGGGTTGTAGCCGAGGCTGTACTGGTGGCGCATCAGTGCGTTAATGGAGGCGATAGCCGAGGGCGCTTCGGCCTCGAAGGTGACGGGGAAGTAGGCCCCGCCGGTCTCCTTGGCGAAGGTGCTCAGGGCGTTGGCCGCCTGCTGGAAGGTCATGCGGCCGGGCGATCCCGCAATCGAGTCGGTAGGTCCCAACAGGTGCTCGTACTTCTTGTAGTACATGTTGCCGGTGCCGATGATGTAGATGGGGATGCCGGCGTTCTGCGCGATCTTGCGCGCGTTGTCGTAGTTGATCTTGCTGAAGGTGTCGATGCCCGAAGCGATCAGGAGAACCGCGCGGCGGCGGCCCTGCACGCTCACGAGGCCCGCGTACTCGGCCTTGTGATCCGTGCCGCCTTCGAGCACGACCGCGTCGCCCACGCCCCCGACGAGCGTGAACTTGAGCGCGTCGAACAGGTTCGTCTCGCGGAAGGCCGGCTGGTTGCGCAGCAGTAGGCCGATGACCGTGTTGATGCGTGACGGGTCGTTAGTGAAGTCGGTGAGCGGGGTGGGGCGCATGTCGAAGGCGACGACCGAGAGGTAGTCGCCCTTCTGCACGGCGTCCTGCATGAAGATGGCGGCCGGCGCGATCACCTCGCGCGTGCCGTAGTCCCATCCGCCCGTCTGCGCCAGGCCCAGCCCCTCGGTCAGCTTGCTGAACTCGATGACGACGGCGACGTTCAGTTTCGCCTCCGGCGTCGAGAAGTTGGTGATCTCCTGCCGCACGCCGTTCTCGAACAGGGCGAAGTTGGCCTTCGAGAGGTTGCCGACGAGCTGCTTCGTCTTCTTGTGATAGACGACGGCGTCCACGTTGACGAGGTTCGCCGTGACGCGGACGATCTCGTCCTCCGCCGGCTTCTGGCGGAGGAGGTCGGGCGGCAGCTCCTCCTTCTGGCCGTCGTCGGTCGTCGTCTCCTGGCCCGGCCGCTGGTTCTTCTTCTGCGGCTGCGTGGGGGGCGTGCGGCGCGACTGCGCGAGGGCGAGCGGCCCCGCCGAGGCGAGCGCGAAGGCGCAGGCGAGCGCGAGGACGAAGATGCGGAAGGGGAGGGCGAATCTCATGGCCTTAACTTCTACCTCTGGGGGACGGGCTGACAGTTTATCGGGGGCGGGGCCGACTATAAGGCCCGCCCGGAGCTGAGAGCAAGACGTTTGGATGCGGCCCGGCCTCCCACGGATGTTCCGGCCGGCCGCGGCGGCGGGCGGAAAACCGCCGGGAAGTGAGAAAGCCCCGCGCCGTGGCCCAGGCGCGGGGCTTTGCGTTTTAGGCGGCGCGCGACAAACCGCGGCCGGGTCGCCCGCACGGGCGCGCTCAGCGCGAGGAGACGGCTTCGGGTTCGATGACCACGTCGAACGCGCCCGAGGTGGCCGTCAGCCGGCCCGTGTTGATGGTGAGGAAGATGATGCCGTCGCGCTGCGCGGTGAACTCGCGCCCGCTGCTCACCAGGATGAAGTCGTTGTTGTCGTCGCCGATGACGGCGACGAGCGCGCCCGTCGCCTCGTTCGCCAGCAGCTTGTCCGCGTCGGCGACGCGCGGCAGGCCCGTCGGCGTCGTGGCCTGGCCGTTCGAGAGCGTCACGCGGCCCGTGGCCGTGACGCGGACGCGCTGGCCGCGCCTGACCGTGAACCCGCTGCTCACCCACCCGCTCTCGGTGCTCCGGGGATCGACGCGCACGTTGATCGGGAAGAAGACGGGGCCGGACGCGCGCTGCGGTTGTTGCTGCGGCTGAGGCGCGGGGCGGCTCGCGGCGGGCGGCTGCGTCGTGCGCTGCGGCTGGGACGACGGGCGGGCCGAGCTGTCGTCCGCGTCGTACGTGGCCTCGTCGCCGCGCGCGCCCGCCGCGCCGCCGTCAGCGCCGAAGGGGTTGTCGAACTCGATGGACTCGACGTCCTCCATGTAGATCGTCATGCGGCTGCGCCGGCCGCGCTGGCCGCTGCCGATCAGCACCGTGAACTGCTGATCCTTGTAGGCGATGATCTGGCCGCGGACGACCGTGCCGTCGCGCAGGCGGATCGTGTCGGCGAGCGCCGACACCGGCGCGGCGAGCGCGAGCGCGACGGCGAAGACTGCGGCGGCAGATTTGCTTAACTTCATTGCTCCCTCCGGCGTTCGTGGGCGTGTGGTGCTTGCGGACGTTTTACAGAGTGCGCGCGCGCTTGGCAAGCGGGGAGTGGCCGCGCCTGAACGAGATGAGCGCTGGTGCGCCGACCGTTGCCCAAAAAATTGCGGATTGCGGATTGCGGATTAGAAGACAAGTCGTCTCTTCAATCCGCATTCCGCATTCCGCAATCCGCAATCCGCAATTCAGCTCAGGCCGCCCGCAGATCGGAGCAGCAGGAGGCGCAGCGCGTCGCCTTGAGCGGGATGGTCGAAAGGCAGAGCGGGCAGTCCTTCGTCGTCGGCGCGGCGTCCGTCGCCTGCTTGCTCTTGAGTCGGTTGTACGCCTTGACGACGAGGAAGATGACGAAGGCGACGATGAGGAACGTGATCACGTCGTTGACGAGCTGCCCGTAGGCGACGACGGGGACGCCCTTCGCCTTCGCGTCGGCGAGCGAGGCTGGATAGCCCTTCGACGAGTCGAGCACGTAGAAGAGGCTGTTGAAGTCCACGCCCCCGATCAGCAGGCCGACGGGCGGCATGATCACGCCGTCCACGAGCGTGGTGACGATCCTGCCGAATGCCGCGCCGATGACGACGGCGACGGCCAAATCGATGACGTTCCCGCGCGCGATGAACTCACGGAACTCTTTCCACATTCTGTTTCGCTCCCGGAGGTGAAGGATTCGACTGACAGGGCGGCAGTCTTGTAAGCCGCGGCGGGCGCGCGAGTCAACCGCCCGGCGCGGCGGGGCGGTGGAGAAAGGAGC
>DATHBT010000077.1:0-15382 GCA_035295985.1 Pyrinomonadaceae bacterium
GCGCCGCCGCGGCGGCGGCGCAGAGCGTCAGCGCGACTGACACCGTTAAAGAGGCGAGCTTTCTCATACGGCCCCTTGGATGTCTCCTCAGGGGAGAGCGTTCGTCATGTAGTCGATGATGAGTCCGTTCTCCCTGTCAACGAGCAGCAGGTTGCGGCCGACGAAGCGGTACTTCACCTGCTTCGGGAGCTGCGGCAGCCGGAGCAGCAGGGAGGGCGGCATCTCCAGCAGCTCTTTGGACTCCGGGTACGGGTGGTTCACGCGCAATAGCACGCCCTGCGTCTCGGCCTCGGAGACGGCCTTGAGCAGTTCTGCGCGGTCTATCCCCCTGAACTCGTCACTGACGGCGGCGCGGATGAACTCCATCGCTTCGGGCGTGAAGATGTCGCCCTGGCGCGCCCGGGTGCGCTCGGCCCGCACCGCCTCCTGGAATCTCATCTTGTGCGCCTCGATCTCCTCGGCCGAAGCCTCCTGCGAGAGCCGCGGCATCCTGTCTTCGAGCGCCTCGCGCATCGCCACGTAATCGCGGACGCGCCCCTCGAACGTCGCGGCCGGCGCCCCGTAAGGCCCGGCGATCCTCGGCCGCGGCAGTGGTTCGACCGCCCGGCTCGACGCCACCTGCTCGCCCACGGCGGCCGCCGACTCATTCGTGGTAGTCATCAGTTCGGGCGCGGCAGCCATCTCGCCGCCCCGCAGTCGGGTGAGCTGGCCGATCCTCTCGCGCAGCGCGCGCACATAGCCCCCGGCAACCTCCTCGATGTAGTGCGCCGCGCCGAAGGCGTCGCGTAGTTGTCTGTCGCTCAGCCGCGAGAGGAGCGAGCCGATCCACGCCGCGTGCTCGACGGGGATGCCGCGCATCGCCGCCTCCTTCTTCACCTCGCCGCGGTAGTACTTCGGGTGAAGAACCGAGAGGTGGCCGAACAGCCCGCGCGGCCGCGTGTCGAAGTCGAACTCAACGACCCCGTCCTTTTCGTCAACGCCTCGGACGAACTTGGTCGAAAGGAAATCTGCGAGATCGTTCTTCGAGCGTTTGCCGCCCATGCCGCCGGCGCGCCCGAGCGTCGCGCCCAGATCGGTCACCACGTAACGCGCCTCCACGCCGCGCCCGGTGTCCGTGTAGAGGATGTGGTTGTTACCCTTCCTGGCGTCGTAGTTGTTGAGGAGGATCATGAGCACCTTGAGGCCGCTCATCTCGCGCGTCCCTTCGAACGGGCTGTCGCGCCAGCTCCACTCCGGCCCCTCCTCGACGTTCGCACGCCGCGGCTCGAAGCGGGCGCCGCGCACCGTGTCGCCCGCGACGTACTCGCGCCCGCGCGACAGAGGCTTCATGCCCCGCACGCGCACCTTGTCGAAGTAGTAGGCCTCCTCGGCGAAGTAGCCGACGGCCCAGACGAGGCGCGTCGCGACGGTCTCGGCCTGCGCCTCCGGGCCGAGCTTGACGCTCCACTCCGTGCCGCGCGCGTCGCGCACTTTGAACTTCGGCGACTCGCCGCCCTTCGTCTCCTTGACGAAGGTGAAAGGGGCCTTGGGCGCGAGGGCGGGCGAGCCGGGGCCGTAACGCAGATCGCGCCGGGAGATGTCGCCCGGATCGCGCCAGAGGGCGGCCGGGGCCTGTCTTCCGCCCTTCTTCTCCGATTTCTGAGCGCGCGCGGCCGGCGCGAGCAGCAGGCAGGCGGCAGCCAACAGGCAGGCTTTAAGGGTCGTTCTCGGTATTCGCATAAATCAGCCCCCTCTCACGGTTACTCAGTCCGCGAAGCGGCCCCGGCCCCTCGCTCCGGGGAGGCGAAAGCGTACAGTCCCCCGCACCGTCCCGGCCGGGTGACGTAGCGAAGCCCTACAGTTCGGGGAGAGTTCTGTGTAAGGGGTGCGACTGCCGTGCCAGCCGGGGCGTTTGAGGGTTCGCCGGGGGCCGCCCGTCTGATGGAGAGACTTTCGGTTGTGTTTGGGAAGTGGGTTCAACCACGGAGGCACGGAGGCACAGTTAAGGAGAGGGTCTGTGCCTCCGTGCCTCCGTGGTTAATCTCCTCGTCGTACAACCGTCCGCGACCCGCCTTCGCCTTTCGCGCCGCGAACCGCACTCTGGCGGACGGCGGGGCAGGCGGCTTATTCGTACCTGAGCGCGATCATCGGATCGACCTTGGTCGCGCGCCGCGCGGGGACGAAGCTGGCGAGTAGGCCCGCGAAGACGAGCACGACGGGGATGGCGACGAACGTCAGCGGATCGGTCGCGCTGATGCCGAAGAGCAGGCTCTCCATCACGCGCGTCAGCGCGAAGGCGGCGACGAGGCCGATGCCGACGCCGACGAGGATCAGTTTCAGCCCCTGCCCGACCGCGAGTTTGAGCACGTCGCCGCGCTGCGCGCCCAGGGCCATCCGCACGCCGATCTCGTGCGTGCGCTGCGCGACCGAGTAAGACATCACGCCGTAGATGCCGACGGCGGCGAGGAGCAGGGCGACGCTCCCGAAGACGCCGAGCAGCAGCGTGCTGAAGCGCTGCCGCGCGAGCGACGCGGATAGAACCTCTTCCATCGTCCGCACGTCCGAGACGGGCTGATCCCTGTCTATCGACCACACGGCCCCGCGCACGGCGGACGCCAAACTCATCGGCTCCACGCTCGTGCTCACCAGCAGGTAGCGCGGCGCGAAGATCGACCACCCCTGCGCGTAAGGGACGTACATCTGCGGCTTCGGCTCGGCCGCAAGCTCCACCTGTCGCACGTCGCGCGCGACGCCGACGATAGTCACCCAGTCGTCCGGGTTGGTCGAGGTGGCGTCGCCCGGCGTGATGCGCTTCCCCAAGGGGTCTTCGCCGGGGAAGTGCCTGCGGGCCATCGTCTCGCTGATGACCGCGACGTTGGGCGCGTCGGCGCGGTCGCGCTCGTCGAGGGCGCGGCCTTGTAGTAGCTGGATGCCCATCGCGCGGAAGTAGTGCGGGTGGACGGCGCGGGTGACGACCACGTTCCTGCGGCCCTCGCCGGGCGCGGGGTCGGGCCGCCCTTCGATGCTGAACCCGGTCGAGTCGCCCTGGCGCACGAGCGGTATCCAGTTGGTGACGGCCGCGGATTTGACGCCCGGAAGGGCTTCGACGCGGCTCACCATCTCGTCGTAGAAGGCCGCGCGCCGCTGCGAGTCGGGGTACTTGTTGCGCGGGAGCACGACGCTCATCGTCAGCAGGTTGTCCGCGCTGAAGCCGGGATCGACGGAGCGGAGGCGCATGAAGCTGTTCATCAAAAGCCCCGCGCCGATGAGCAGGACGAGCGAGACGGCGACCTCCGCGACGACCAGCGCGGCCCGCACGCGGTTCCCGCGGCTCCCCTGCGCCGAATCCCTGCCCCCCTCCTTCAGCGTCTCGTTCAGGTTGAACTTCGACGCCTGCAGGGCCGGGGCCAGGCCGAAGACGAGGCCGGTCAGCAGCGAGACGAGCAGCGTGAAGCCGAGCACGCGCGCGTCCAGCGCGATGGAGCGGACTTGCGAGATGTTTTCGGGGATGAAAGTTTTGAGCAGCCCGACGCCCCACACCGCCAGCAGCAGGCCCACCGCGCCGCCGAGCGCGGCGAGCAACACGCTCTCCGTCAGGAACTGGCGCACGAGGCGCAGCCGGCTCGCGCCGAGGGCGATGCGCACGGCGATCTCCTTCTGGCGCACGGCCGCGCGCGCGAGCAGCAGGTTGGCGACGTTGGCGCAGGCGACGAGCAGCACGAACCCGACCGCGCCGAGCAGCACGAGCAGGGCCGGGCGTATGTCGCCCACGAGGTGCTCTTGCAGCGGAACGACCGTCGCGCCGAGGTCGGCGTTCTGTTCGGGGTACTGCTGCCGGAGGCGCGCGGCGATTGCCGTCATCTCCGCCTGTGCCTGCCCGACCGAAACATTAGGCTTCATGCGCGCGACCACTTGCAGGTAGTGGCTGCCGCGGTTGGCCGCCTGCTGCTGCGTGAACGCGATGGGCGCCCACACCTCGTCCTTCGGGTCGGGGAACTGGAAGTGCGCCGGCATGACGCCGACCACCTCGTGGTTCTCGCCGTTCAGGTTGATTTGTCGGCCGACGATCTTCGGGTCGCCCCCGAAGCGGCGCTGCCACAGGCCGTGGCCGATGACGACGACTTTGTTCGCGCCGGGCGCGTCCTCCTGCGGCAGGAACGCGCGGCCCAGTTGCGGCTCGACGCCCAGCAGCGGGAAGAGCGAGGCCGAGACGAGGCGGCCGGTCAGCCTTTCGGGCTCGCCGACGCCCGTCAGGTTGAAGCTCTGATCGGCGATGGCCGCCATGCCCTCAAAGACCTGGTTCTGGTCGCGCCAGTCGATGTAGTTGGCGACGGCCGGCGTGTCGCGCGGGAAGCCCGCCTTGGCGTTCTCCTCCCACACCGTCACGAGTCTTTCCGGGTCTTTGTAGGGGAGCGGGCGCAGCAGCACCGTGTTGACGACCGAGAAGATCGCCGAGTTCGCGCCGATGCCGAGCGCGAGCGCGACGACGGCGACGGCCGTGAAGCCGGGGTTTTTCAAGAGCACGCGCACGGCGTAGCGCGCGTCCTGCCAGAAGTCTGCGAACACGTTAGTCCTCCTCTTCGTCGCGCCCGGCACGACCGGGTTCTGCTCGACAGCGCGCTCAACGCGGCGTAGCTCCTCGGCCAGCAGGTCGCTCTCCGCCAGCTCGACGAGCGCCGCCCGGCGCGCCTCCTCCTCCGTCGCCCCGCCGCGCAGCAGCTCCTCGTAGCGGTCGTCGAGGTGCTGGGCCAGCTCCTCGACGATCTCCGCCTCGCGCGTCGGCGCGAGACTGAGGCCCGAGAGCCGCCGCCTGATCTCAGGTTTCCAGTCAGGCATGTTCCGCCCCCGTGATGCGGTTGATCGCCTCGACGAACTCGCGCCAGGTGTGGCGCTGCGCGGCGAGTACCTTCCTGCCCTCCGGGGTGAGCCGGTAGAAGCGGCGGCGGCGCTGCCCCTCCTCGACCCAGCGCCCCTTGATCCAGCCGCGCTGCTCCAGCCGGTAGAGCAGCGGGTAGAGCGAGGCCACGTTGAAGCGCACCACGCCCTCCGAGCGCGTCTCGATGAGCTTGCTGATCTCGTAGCCGTGGCGCGGGCGCGCCTCGACCAGCGACAGGATCATCAGCTCGGCGCTGCCCTTCTTCAGCTCGCGGTCGAACATCTGGGTGATATGTGACATAGCCATAGATTACTGAGAACGATATGCCGCGTCAAAAGGTTCCTGCCCCGGCCCGCGCCGGACAGGCCCGCCGAACCCGCGGCGCGCAGTTTTCCGGGCGCGTGCAGGCACGGCCGCGCCCAAGTTTTCCTGTCCCGGCCACGCCCCTTCGCGCTACAATCCGCGGCGACGCGCCCGCCCCCACGGCGCGGCCCGCCGCGCGCGCGGGGGCCGCCCACGAGTCGCCCGGATGACGCTCCCCGCCGGCACAAGAATCGGCCGCTACGAAGTGCGCTCGCTCCTGGGAGCGGGCGGGATGGGCGAGGTCTATCTGGCGCAGGACGCGGAGCTGCACCGCCCCGTCGCGCTGAAAATACTGCCGGCCGAGGTGGCCGAGGACACGCGGCGGATGCACCGCTTCAAGATCGAGGCGCGCGCCGCCGCCGCGCTCAACCACCCGAACATCGCGCACGTTTACGAGGTGGGCGAATCCCGCGGCATCCACTTCATCGCGATGGAGCTGATCGACGGCCAGACCCTGCGCGAGTGCTTGCGCGCCGGAAACGCCGACCTGCCGAAGCTCTTGCGCTACCTGCAACACGCGGCCGAGGGGCTGGCGAAGGCGCACGCGGCCGGCATCGTCCACCGCGATCTCAAGCCGGACAACGTCATGATCACGCGCGACGGCTTCGCCAAGGTGCTCGACTTCGGCGTGGCGAAGCTGGTCGAGCCGCCGCAGGGGGCGGCGACGCGCGAGGCGGGCGACGCCGTGACCGTCGCGATGGAGCAGCACTCGCGGCCGGGCTTCGTCGTCGGCACGGCCGGCTACATGTCGCCCGAGCAGGCCCGGGGGCAGACCGGCGAGATCGATCACCGCTCCGACATCTTCTCGTTCGGCTGCATCCTCTACGAGGCGGCCACCGGTCAAATGGCCTTCGCCGGCACGGACGCTATCGACTCCCTCAACAGGATCATCCGCGAGACGCCAGCGCCGCTCCACACCTTACGGCCCGACCTGCCGGCCGAACTCCAGAAGATCGTGCGGCGGTGTCTGGAGAAGGAGCCGGACGAGCGTTACCAGTCGATCAAGGACGTGGCGATTGAACTGAAGGAGCTGCGGCGCGGGATGGAGGCGGGCGCCGGAACCGCGACCGCGGCCCACGCCGACGGCGCGTTCGCGACGCGCGCCGACACGCTGCACCCTTCGTCGCAGACCTCCGCCGCGGCGGCCGACACTTCGCCGCCGCATTCGTCGCACACGACGCACCCGACGGGCGGCGGCCACCTCGTCGGCGAGATCAGGCAGCACAAGACGGCCGCCGCGCTCGTCGCCGTCGTCCTACTATTCGCGATCGTCGTCGGCGTTGCCGGGTTACGCGCTTACCTGCGCGCGCGGGACGCGGACGCGGCCATCGATTCCATCGCAGTCCTGCCGTTCGTCAACCAGAACGACGATCCCGAAATGGAGTACCGCTCCGACGGGTTGACCGAAAGCATCATCAACAGCCTCGCGCAAATTCCGAACCTCAAAGTGATCGCCCGCAGCAGTGTCTTCCGCTACAAGGGCCGGACAGTCGATCCGCTCGCCGCGGGCCGCGAGCTGGGCGTGCGCGCGGTGCTGACGGGCCGCGTCATGCAGCGCGGCGACGATCTCGCCATCAGCACGGAACTGCTCGACGTGCGCGAGAACAAGCAGCTCTGGGGAGAGCAGTACAACCAGCGCGTCTCCGATCTGCTCACCGTGCAGCGCGCCATCGCCACGCAGATTTCCGGCAACCTGCGGTTGAAGCTGACGGGCGCGGACGAGAGCCGCGTGGGCAAGCACTACACGGACAGCCCCGAGGCCTACCAGCTCTACCTCAAGGGCCGCTTCCACTGGAACAAGCGCACGAGGGAGTCTCTGGAAAAGTCCGCCGAGTACCTGAACCAGGCCATCGGGCACGACCCGAACTATGCGCTGGCCTACGCGGCGCTGGCCGACACGTGGTTCTCGCGCGGCTGGTACAGGTACGTCGTGCCGAAGGAGGCTTACGAGAGGGCGCGCGCGGCGGCGACGCGGGCCTTGGAGATCGACGAGAACCTCGCCGAGGGCCACGCGATCCTCGCGGCCGTGAAGAGCGTTTACGACTGGGACTGGCAGGGCGCGGAGCGTGAGTTCAAGCTCGCCGTCGAGCTGAACCCGAACTACGCCACCGCGCACCAGCGCTACTCGCTCTTCCTGCCCATCACGGGCCGCTTCGACGAGGCCGTGGCCTCGGCCCGCCGCGCGCGCGAACTCGATCCGCTCTCGCTCCCGATCAACGAGAACGTCGGCGACATACTCTACCTCGCGCGCCGCTACGGCGAGGCCGAGGAGCAGTTACGCAAGACGCTCGAACTCGACCCGACCTACGACGTGGCCCGCGGCACGCTGGCGAAGGTGTACGAGGCGCGGGGGCGCTACGAGGAGGCGCTCGACCTGCGCTTGGCGAGCGCGCCGCCCGAGACGGCGGCCGAGATCAGGGGCATCTTCGCCGCGTCGGGCATCAAGGGCGTCTGGCGGCACTGGCTTAACCAGCGGCTGGAGCGCGCCAAGCGCGAGTACGTCTCGCCGGCCGACATCGCCCTCTTCTACGCGCGCCTCGGCGAGCGCGACGAGGCCTTCGCCTGGCTCGAAAGGGCTATGCAGGAGCGCTCCATCCTCTTCAACTACCTCGCGGCGGACGCCCGCTTCGACAACCTGCGCCCCGACCCGCGCTTCGCCGAACTGCTCGGCCGCGTCGGCCTCCGGCCGCTGGACGCGAAGTGAGCGGCGCGGCGTCGCAGACCATCAGCGCATGACCCTCGAAGCCGGAACACTCCTGGGCCGCTACGAGATCAGGTCGCTCCTCGGCGCGGGCGGCATGGGCGAGGTCTATCGCGCGTTCGATCCGAAGCTCGGACGCGAAGTGGCGATCAAGGTTCTGCCCGGTCAGTTCGCGGCCGAGGCAGACCGCCTCGCGCGCTTCGAGCGCGAGGCCCGCGCCGCGGGCGCGCTCAACCACCCGAACGTCCTCGCCATCCACGACGTGGAGGCGGACGGCGGCGCGCCCTTCGTCGTCTCCGAGCTGCTCGAAGGGCAGACGTTGCGCGCGCAGTTGGGGGGCGGCGCGCTCCCGCTGCGCAAGGCGCTCGACTACGCCGCGCAGATCGCGCGGGGGCTGGCCGCCGCCCACGAGAAGGGAATCGTCCATCGCGATCTCAAGCCGGATAACCTCTTCGTCACCGCCGACGGGCGCGTGAAGATTCTCGACTTCGGGCTGGCGAAGCTGATGGAAGCGGACGGCGACGGCGCGCGCACCGATTTGCCGACGCGGCGCGCGCAGACCGCCTCGGGCGAGGTGATGGGCACGGTCGGCTACATGTCGCCGGAGCAGTTGCGGGGGCGGGCGGTTGACGCGCGCACGGACATCTTCTCCTTCGGTGCGGTGCTCTACGAGATGCTGTCGGGCCGGCGCGCGTTCCACGGCGAGTCGGCGGCCGACACGATCAGCGCGATCCTGCGGGAAGACCCGCCGGAGTTCGCCGCGACGGGCCGGCAGGTCAACCCCGAACTCGAACGCATCGTCCGCCGCTGCCTCGAGAAGAGCCGCGAGGAGCGCTACCACTCGGCGAGCGATCTGGCCTTCGCCATCGAGTCGCTTTCGGGTGCGCACACTACCGCCGCGCCGACGGCTTCACAGACTTCGTCCGCGTCGCAGCCGACGCTACAACACGCGACGGCCGCGAACGCTGGAGCCGCGACGGGCAGGCTGCGCCGTCTGCCGCTCGAACGCGCGGGCTGGATCGCGGCGGGCCTGCTGTTAGTCTCCACCCTCGCGCTCGCCCTCCTGTACTTCCGGCGCGCCGAGCCGCGCGCCGAGACGATGCGCTTCACCCTGCCCGTGCCGGACGGGGCGATCTACGGCGACTCGCTCGCGCTCTCGCCCGACGGGAGCCGCCTCGCTTTCGTCGCCATCGGCGGTGCGGGCCTCCCCTCGCTCTGGGTGCGCGCGCTCGATTCGGTCAGCGCGCGTGAGCTGCCCGGCACAGAAGGCGCGGCGTTCCCCTTCTGGTCGCCCGACGGCCGCTCCCTCGGATTCTTCGCGGGCAACAAGCTCAAGAAGATCGACGCCGCGGGCGGGCCGGCGCAGACCGTGGCCGACGCCTCCTCCGAGGCGCGCGGCGGCTCATGGGGCGCGGACGGGACGATTCTCTTCGCCCCCACCTTCACGTCACCGCTCTACCGCGTCCCGGCCGCGGGCGGCGCGGCGGAGCCGGCGACGGAGCTGGACGAGGCCCGCAAGCTCACCTCACACCGCTGGCCCCACTTCCTGCCGGGCGGGCGGCACTTCCTCTACTTCGCGCGCTCCCCACAGAAAGAGGCGGAAGGGATTTACGTCGGGTCGCTCTGCTCGAAGGAAGGGAAGCTTCTTCTCAACACCAACCTGCTCGCGGCCTACGCCCCGGCCGCGACGGGCGGCGAAGGGTACGTGCTCTTCATGCGCGGCCGGACGCTGGTGGCCCAGCCGTTCGACGCGGGGAGGCTCGAACTCTCCGGCGATCCGGTCGTGGTCGCCGAAGGCGTGCTGGCCTTCCCCGGCGAGGGCGGCCCCACGGCCTACGCCGCCTTCACGGCCTCGGCGAACGGCCGCCTCGCGTACCTCTCCGGCAATCCTTCGCAGGTGCAGATGGGCTGGTACGACCGCTCGGGAAACCTCCTCGGGACGCTCGGCCAGCCGGGGACGTACCACGAACCCGCGCTGTCGCCCGACGGCAGGAGGATCGCGCTGGGGCGCGGGGAAAACGACTCGCACGACATCTGGCTGGTTGACGCCGCGCGGGGGACGCCGACGAGGTTCACTTTCGAGCCGGCGGCGGACGTGTCCCCCGTCTGGTCGCCGGACGGCAGCCGCGTCGCCTTCGCCTCGATGCGCGGCGGCAAGTTCGAAATCTACCAGAAGCTTTCGAACGGCGCGGGCGGCGACGAGCTGCTGCTCAAGACGGAGCACAACTCCTTCCCCGACTCCTGGACGCCCGACGGCCGCCTCCTCATCTACGAGACCGAGCAGCCGCAGACGAGATTCGACCTCTACGTCCTGCCCCTGGATGGCGACCGCCAGCCCCGCGCGTTCCTCAACTCGGAGTTCAACGAGACACACTCGCAGCTTTCGCCCGACGGGCGCTTCGTCGCCTACGTCTCGGACGAGTCGGGGCGGGCCGAGGTTTACGTCCGCAGCTTCCCCGATCCGGGCGGCAAGTGGCAGGTCTCGACCGCGGGCGGCGACCAGCCGCAGTGGCGGCGCGACGGCCGGGAGCTTTTCTACATCGCGCCGGACAAAAAACTGATGTCCGTGCCGGTGCGGCCGGGCGCGTCTTTCGAGTCCGACCACCCGGCCGCCCTGTTCGCCACGCGCCTCCCGACGATTGGCCTGACCGACGACAGGAACCACTTCTTCCCCGCCCCCGACGGGCAGCGGTTCCTGCTCAACAGCCTCGTCGAGGGCGGCGACACGCAGCCGCTCACGCTCGTCCTCAACTGGGCCGCCGGACTGAAACAATGACTCTCGCAGCGGGCACACGCATCGGGCGCTACGAAGTCCGCGAGATGATCGGCGCGGGCGGGATGGGCGAGGTTTATCTCGCGCGCGACACGGAGCTGCGGCGGCAGGTGGCGCTGAAGTTCCTGCCGGCCGAAGTCGCCGCCGACCCCAGACGCCTGGAGCGGTTCGAGCGCGAGGCGCAGGCCGCGTCCGCCCTGAACCACCCGAACATCATCACCGTCCACGACGTGGGGAAGACGGAGGACGGGCGGCGCTTCTTCGCGACCGAGTTCGTCGAGGGCGCGACGCTGCGCGAGCACGTGAAGTCGCGCCGGCTCAAGCTCGGCGAGGTGCTCGACATAGCCGCGCAGATCGCCGGCGCGCTCGTCGAGGCCCACGCGCACGACATCGTCCACCGCGACATCAAGCCCGAGAACGTGATGGTCAGGCGCGACGGCTACGTCAAAGTCCTAGACTTCGGCCTCGCCAAGCTGACGGGCGGCCCCTCTTCCGGCGTTGACCCGGAGGCCGCCACGCAGGCGCTCGCCGTCACGGACGCGGGCGCCGTGATGGGGACGGTCGCCTACATGTCGCCGGAGCAGGCGGCCGGCCGCGAGGTGGACGCGCGCACGGACGTGTGGTCGCTCGGCGTCGTCCTCTACGAGATGCTGACCGGGCAACTGCCCTTCCGCGGCAGGACGCCGAACCACGTCATCGTCGCGATACAGGACGACGAGCCGCCGCCGCTCTCCGCGCACCTTCCGGAAGCGCCCGACCTGTTGCAGGAGATCGTCTCCGACGCGCTCTCTAAAGACCGCGAGGCGCGGCTCACCTCTAAACAGATACTCGCGAAGTTGCAGCGGCTCAAGCGGCGGCTCGACTCCGGCGCGCAGCTCGATCACTCGGTCTCGCCCGACTCCGCGGCGGCGAGCGTTGAAGCGGCGGCGCGCTCGACGCGCTCGCAGCCCGGCTCCACGCAGAGCGGCGCGCACGCGGCCCCGACCGGCGTGGGCGAGACCGTGACCGCACAGGGGGGCGCGGTCGCGCACGGGCGACGCCCCGTGTGGCTCGCGGCAGCCGCGCTGCTCGCCGCCGTCGCGCTGTCGGGTTTAGGCTACGGCCTCTACAGGCTCGCGCGGGGCGGAAAGCCGCAGGCTTCGTCGGCGCGGCAGATGAAGATTTCGCGGCTCGTGACGGGCGTCCCCGACATCGGCGCGGTCTCCGTCTCGCCGGACGGGAAGTACGTCGCCTACGGCTTTTGGAAAGAAGGGAATGTCAGCCTGCGCGTGAGGCAGGTCTCTACGGGCAGCGACCGTGAGATCGTCGCCCCGATGGAGTTCGGCGGCCTGCGCGGGACTGCATTCTCGGCCGACGGCGAGCTGGTTTACTACACCTTCACGCACCGCGACACGAATCCGCTGGGCACGCTCTACCAGGTGCCCATCATCGGCGGGCGCGAGCCGAAGCGGATTCTCGATCACGTCAGCAGCATCATCAGCTTCGCCCCCGACGGGCGCCGCTTCGCATTCGTCCGCAGCTTCGACAGCAGCGGCGAATCGGCCCTCATGGTCGGGAGCATCGAAGGCGGCGAGCCGCGCCAGCTCGCACGCCGCGGCGGCAACGACTGGTTCGGCGGAGTGCCCGCCTGGTCGCCGGACGGCAAAGTGATCGTCTGCCCCGTCGGCACCGACACCGGCGGCACGCAGTTCACGCTGGTCGAAGTCCCCGCCGGCGGCGGGGCGGAGAGGCCCGTCACGCCTCACAGGTGGCGCGGCCCGGTTCATCGCCCGAACTGGCTGAAGGACGGCAGCGGCCTCTTCGTCAACGCGGAGGAGACGCCGACCAGCCCGACGCAGGTCTGGCACGTCTCGTACCCGGAAGGCGAGGTCAACCGCGTCACCAACGATCTGACCCAGTACGGCTCGTCGAGCTTCGGCATGACGGCCGACGCCTCGGCCATCGTCACGATCAGCTCGGAGATAGCTTCGAAGGTCTGGGTGGTCGCGCCGAACGAGGACGAGGGCCGCGCCCGGAAACTGACCGACGGGAAGAACGACGGGCAGGCGGGCATCGACTGGACGCCCGACGGCCGCGTGGTTTACGTCGCCAGGGCCGGCGAGCGCACGGACGTTTGGATCACGAACGCCGACGGGACGGGGCGAAAGCAACTCACCGCGAACGACGACCTCGAGTTCGGCGTCAGCGTCTCGCCCGACGGCCGCCACGTCGCCTTCTCTTCCATCGTCGCGGGCGGGCTGCCGCACGTCTGGCGGATGGACGCCGACGGCGGCAACGCGGTGCAGCTCACCGGCGGCGAATTCGGCGACGCCGAGCCGTTCTGGTCGCCCGACGGGCAATGGGTCTTTTTCAACTCGTGGAGGTCGGGCAAGTTTAGGCTGTGGAGGGTGTCGGCCGACGGGGGCGAGCCCGCGCAGGTCAGCGACCTCGCCTTCAACGCCCGGAGGTTTCTGCCCGGCGGGGAATTGATCTTCGGCTCCTACTACGACGAGCAGGTGAAGCCGCCTCGCTGGCGAGCGGCAATGTTCTCACCTCAGTCCGCCCAGCTCGTTAAGGTGTTCGACACGCCACCCAGAACGGCCGCGTGGGACATGTCAGACGAGCGGACGCTCGTCAACGCCGAGGTCGGCAGCGACGGGGACAACCTCTGGGCGCGGCCCGTCGAAGGCGGCGCGCCCCGGCAACTGACCCGCTTCACCGGGGAGCGAATCTTCAGGTTCGTCCCCTCGCGCGACGGCAGGCGGTTCGCCGTCGCCCGCGGCGTCACCTCGGCCGACATCATCCTCATCAAAGATTTCAGGTAGCGCCGCGCGGCGCGCTACAATCGCGCCGCAAAGCTCTCCGACAACATCTCGCGGAAGGGTTCGACCATGCGCGTCACCATCGGGCAGATCAACACGACGAACGGCGACTACGAGGGGAACGTCGAGCGCATCCTGCGCGCGGTTGAGCGAGCGCGCGAGGACGGGAGCGACCTCGTTGTGCTGCCCGAAGTCGCCGTGCAGGGCTACATGTCGTTCGACTGGTTCCTCGACCGCGACGTGGCGGCGCACGCGCTCGAACCGCTCGACAAGATCATCCGCGCGAGCGCGGGGCTGACGGTCGTCGTCGGGACGGTGCGGCCGAACGAGACGGGGCACGGGCGCAGACTCTTCAACTCCGCGGCGGTGATCAGCGACGGTAAGCTCCTCGGCTTCGCGGATAAAACTCTGCTGCCCGAGTACGACGTGTTCGACGACCCGCGCTACTTCGAGCCGGGCAAAGAGCGGCGGCTCTTCGACATCTCTGGCGAGCGCGTCGGCGTCCCCGTCTGCGAGGACTTCTGGAACGACAAGACCTTCTGGCGCGAGCGGCTCTACGCGAACGATCCTACTGACGAGCTGATCCGGATGGGCGCGACCGTGCTCGTCTCGCCCAACGCCTCGCCCTTCAACACGGGCAAGATGGGCGTGCGCTGCGACATGGTGCGCCACCGCTCGCGCGCCGCCGGCCTGCCCGTCGTCTACGTCAACCTCGTGGGCGCGAACGACGGCGTCATCTTCGACGGGGCGTCAATCGTCACCGACTGCCGCGGCGAGACGATCCTGCAAGCGCCGCCCTTCGAGGAGTTCTACGGCTCGGTCTCGCTCGACTGCGGCGTGCGCGACGAGCGCTGCCTGCCCGGCGACGACATCGAGACCGTCCACGACGCGCTTGTCTTAGGCATACGCGACTACGCCCGCAAGAACCGCTTCACCCGCGCCGTCCTCGGCCTCTCAGGCGGCATAGACTCGTCGGTCGTCGCCGCGCTCGCCTGCCGCGCTCTGGGCGCGGAGAACGTCCTCTCCGTGATGATGCCCTCGCCCTTCTCCTCTCGCGGCAGCATCGACGACTCGGTCGCGCTCGGACGTAATCTCGGCATGCCGGTCGTCGAGCACCCCATCTCCTCGGCCTACGAAGTCCTCATCAAACAGTTGAACCTCCAGAACCCCGGCACGGGCAACGAGGAGCTGGCGCGGCAGAACATACAGTCGCGCCTGCGCGGCAACGTCTTGATGACGATCTCGAACGCCGAGTCGCGCCTCGTGCTCGCGACCGGCAACAAGTCCGAGCTGGCGATGGGCTACTGCACGCTCTACGGCGACACGAACGGCGGCCTCGCCGTCATCGGCGACGTGCTCAAGACCGAGGTGTTCGCGCTCGCCCGCTACATCAACCGCGAGCGCGAGATCATCCCCTGGGAGATCGTCAACAAGCGCCCCTCGGCCGAACTCGCGCCCGGCCAGTTCGACGATCAGTCTCTGCCGCCTTACGACGCGCTCGATCCGATTCTGAAACTCTACTTCGAGCGCAAGGCGACGCCCGAAGAAATCGTCTCGGCGGGCCACGACCAGCACCTCGTCTTCGACATCCTCAACCGCGTCGAGGCCCCGGCCAACGAGTTCAAGCGGCGGCAGCTCCCGCCCACTCTCATCATCTCGCGCAACGCCATCGGCATCGGCCGACGCCGCCCCGTCTCGCACCGCTACCGCCGCCAGCTCCTCAAAGCGGTCGAGCGCGCGGCAGACGCCTAGGTTGTGTTGACGCAAAGCAGCTAAACTGTTCTACGTGATGACAGTTAAGCTGACCGATGATCAATGGCAGAAGATTCTGCCCGTGTTGAAAACCATTCCCGAAATCAGGCTCGGAGCCGGGCGCGATGTGCGCCGCT
>DATHBT010000078.1:0-13632 GCA_035295985.1 Pyrinomonadaceae bacterium
GGCAAGGCGGGCAAAAGGCGGCGCGCGCTTTCGCAAAAAGCCCGCGGGCCGTGCGTCATCGCACGGCCCGCGGGCTTTCACTCATCCGGTTTGGGCTCCGCGCGCCGCCGCTTACGCGGAGCGCGCGGTCTTCTTCGCGGCGGGCTTCTTCCTGGCGGGCGTCGCGGCGGGCGCGCCTCCGAGGACGGGGATGGAGCGCCCTTCGGCGAGCGCGCGGCCCGCCGCCAGACTCTCCAACTTCACGACGAATTTTTGCCGCTGCGTCGGGCGCGCGAGCAGTCTCTTGATGGTCGCGTCGTCGAGGGCGGCCGGGTCGAAGCCGCTCTCTTCGAGTTCGGCCCGGAGGTGTGCGGCCGTGTTCGTGCCGCGGTTGTAGAAGTCGGCGTACAGGTGGAGCGCGCCGCCCTCGACCACCTGCGTGTCGTAGTTGATGTCAACGACCAGCGGCTCGTCCAGCTTGGCGACCAGAGTCTTCTTAGTGCGCTTGGCGGCGGCGATCCGTTTGGCCGTGACGGGGAGCTGCCGGGCGGCGACGATCTTCTCGGCCAGGTCGTAGAGGTCTGCGCGCAGCATGCGGATGCAGCCGTGAGAGACGAGGCTGCCGAGATCGCCCAGCCCCGTCGCCTCGTGGATCAGGTAGCCGGAGCCGAGCGGGATTTTCATTTTGCCCAACGGGTTACGCGGATCGGTCGGCTTGATCACCTCGCCCGGCTTGACGCCTTTCCGGCCCACGACCCAGTCGCTGTTGGGCGGAATCCAGTCGGGGTTCCAGACGAGCTCCGAGACCTTTCGTTCGCTGATCGTGATCGGGTAGTCGAGCTTGCCGACGCCGACGCGGTAGGTCTTCACCTCCTTGCCGTTCTGCCAGAGCGTCAGCCGGAAGGCCGGCACGTCAACCGTGACGCGTATGTCAGGCTCGCCTGCGGCGAAGCGCGCGCGCTCTATCCGCCCGCCCGTGAACTTGTCCGAGCGCACCGACTCGTCGCCCTGGTAGCGGCCCTTGGGCACGGCCAGCGGCGGCGACGACGCGGGGGCCACGCCGACGCGGCGCGCGCGCTCGACGCGCGCCGGCTGGACGGCGTCCTGTGCGGGGACGTGAACAAGCGGCGCGAGCAGTGCGGCCGCGGCCAGCGCGGAGGACGAAAATTTAAATCGAAAACTCATCCGTCAATTCCCTGTTAGAAAAAATTCCGTTGTGGGTTTGTGTCGCGGGGGCGGGCGTCGGTTGCCTGCGAATTAGAACCGCGCGCGCAACTGTTCGAGCGCGCCGGTGTAGCGCAGCGCGAAGTAGCCGGCCTGCGCGAGGCCGAGGAAGAGGCCGATGACCGCGCCGAACAGCTCGATTTTCCTGAGGTGCTGCGCCGCGACCGAGAGCACTAAATCCTCCAGCTTCTTGACCGGATAATTCGAGACCTTCTCGCGCACGATACCGCCGATGTCGAACTCGGCGATGGCGTGCGGCAGGCGCTCGCGTGCGGCCACGGTGATGCGCTCGACGAGCGCCGTGCTCGCCCGCTCGACCGATTTTTCCGGCAGGTGGTCGCCGATGCGGCCGATGGGGGCGATCAGGAGCCGCTCGATCTGGGCGGTCAGGATGTTGTTGATCGTGCGCGCCGTGTCCTCGCGCGAGAGCACGCCGAGCAGGGCGCGGGAGAGGAAGCTCTTGAGCCGCTGCGCCGAGTCGGGGCTGGCGTGTTCGAGCAGGGCGCGGAGGCTGTGCGGGCGCACGCGCGCGAGCGCGTCCGAGGAGTAGGCCGAGACGAGCTTGGAGAGTTCCGGCCCGCGCGCGATGGCGAGGAGGCGTTCGGAGATTTGATCCTTGATGAGTTCGAGCTTTTCGGGCGATACCGTGCCGACCAGTTCGTTCAGCGGGCGCGCGAGCACGTTGTCAATCGTCGAGTTCAGGAACGCCTCGGCCTCCTGCGCGAACGCCTGGCCGCGCAGGAACTCTTCGACGCGGCGCGGGAGCGTCTTGTTGACGAGGTCGTCAACCTCCGTGTAAACGCGCTCGCGCGAGACGAACATCTTTTTGAAGAAGCTGAGCTGCTGGTAGTAGTCGTCCACCTCGCGCTTAATGAGCGCGCCGATCTGCTGGCGGGTGCGCTTGCTGGTCGCAAGCTCCGCCAGGTGGTGGACGACGGGGCCGAGCTGCGCGTCGATGCGCTCCTTGACGATTGACACGGTGTCGGGCGTGAAGATTTCGGCGAGCGTGGCCCGGCTCCCGGCGATCTCGTCCACGCGCGCCGAGACGAAGTCGCGTATCTTCGACTCGAAGCCGCGCTCGTTGACGATGTTGCGGAAGCGTTCCTCGACGAAGCCGACGACCTGTTCGTAGGTCTCATCTCCCAGCACTTCGCCGAGGCGGCGCGCGAGCAGCTCGTCAACGCGCCGGTCGATGAAGGAGTTGACCGCGGCGGCCGTCTCCTCGCTGCGGAGTATGTCGGCGATGTAGTCCGCGACGCGCAGTTGGAGCGCGCTGATGGCGTCGAGCACGGGCGCGCGCACCTGCGAGGGCAGGGCCTCGACGAAGGAGGAGCGCGGCTTCTCAAGTAGATCGTGCGTGTAGGTGCCGACGAGGTCGGAGACTTTGCGGCGGAAGAAGTCGCGCTCGAAGAGGGCGTTGACGATCGTCTCCTGCGAGACCAACTCGTTGCCGACGGCGCTGCCGATGGTCTCGGCCAGCCGCGCGCGGTGGCGCGGGATCATCCCCTGCGGCCAGACCGTGAGGCCCAGAAGTTTGACGGGCCGGTGCGGGCGGAAAAGCATCCGCACGGCGAGCCACGCCGCGGCGTAGCCGTGCACCGTGGCGAAGACCACGAGGAAGACCAGCTCTGCCACTTGTCCGCGTGTGATGGCCGCCCCTCCGTCCGTCGCGCTTTACGGCGAATCTCGTCTTTAAGGCTTTGAGAAGATGCTAACGGCGCGCGCCGCGCCGCGTCAAACTTATCGGCCCGGCGCGCGCCGCGCCGTGCAAATCCCGCGCGCCTGATGTATCGTAGCGGCGGAGCTTGTGCAACATTGCACAAGCTCCGCCGCACCTCGTGTTAGCCCTCGCGCCGCCCGCCGCCGTAAAGGAGAGTCCCATATGGCAACGACCGAACGCTCCCCCGCCCGCCCGCCCGCGCTCCACTACCTGCAACTCTTCGGGATGCGCCGCGACCCGCTCGCGGCCTTCACCTCGCTCGCGCAGCAACACGGCCACGTCGTCCTCTTCCGCGGCCTCTACAAGGCCTATCAGCTCACGCACCCGCGCGACATCGAGCACGTCCTCCAAACCAACGCGCACAACTACGTGAAGGGGCGCAACTACAAGAAGTTCGTCGCTTCGACGGGGAACGGTCTGCTCGTCAGCGACGGCGACTTGTGGCGCAGGCAGCGTCGGCTCGCGCAGCCGGCCTTCCACCGCCAGCGCCTCGCAGCCTTCGCCGCGGTGATGGCGCGCGAGGCCGAGGTGCAAGGATCGCGCTGGCAGGAATTTGCGCGCCGCTCGCGGCCCGTGGACGTTTCCGACGAGATGATGCGCCTCACCCTGCGCATCATCGGGCTGACGATGTTCACGACAGATCTCACGGCCGAGACCGACACGATCGGCCGCTCGCTGCGCGTCATCCGCGAGCACTCCATACGCAGGATGTGGCAGCCCTTCAGCATCCCCGTCTCCGTCCCTACGCCGTCGAACCTGCGCTTCCGCCGCGCGCTGGCCGATGGCGACCGCGTCCTCAACGAGGTGATCGACGCGCGCCGCAGCGGCGAGATCGTCAACGACGATCTGCTCTCGCTGCTGCTGCGCGCGCGCGACGAGGAGACTGGCGCCGGGATGAGCGACGAGCAGTTGCGCGCCGAGGTCGTCACCATCATCGGGGCCGGCCACGAATCGACGGCGGTCGCGCTCTCCTGGACCTGGTACTTGCTCTCGCAGCACCGCGAGGCCGAGGAGCGTCTGCACGAAGAGTTGGAGCGCGAGCTGTCGGGCCGCACCCCGACGTTCGAAGACCTGCCGCGCCTCGCCTACACCACGATGGTCATCGAAGAGGCGATGCGACTCTACCCCCCGGCGTGGGCCTTGAGCCGCACGGCCAAAGGGCCTGACACGCTCGGCGGCTACCCCGTGGCCGCCGGCTCCGAGGCGCTCCTCATCCCTTACGTCACGCACCGCCACCCGGACTTCTGGGACGATCCCGAAAAGTTCTTGCCCGAGCGCTTCGCTCCCGAGGCTAAAGAGTCGCGCCCGCGCTTCAGCTACGTCCCCTTCGGCGCCGGCCCGCGCCAGTGCATCGGCCAGCACTTCGGCATGACGGAGATGCTGATCATCGTCGCCACCCTCGCGCAACGCTTCCGCCTGCGCCTCGCGCCCGGCGCGCGCGTCGTGCCCGAACCCTCGATCACGCTCCGCCCGCGCGAAGGCGTTCCCATGACCCTGCACGAAAGATGAGTGCGGCACGGCCGCGGAAGTCGGCAGCAGGTCGATCCGAACTTGAGTGCCGAAAACAGCACTCGCCGCAGAGCCACGATGTTCACGGAGGTTGCACAGAGTAAAGACTCAAGCCTCTGTGCGTCCTCCGTGCCCCTCCGTGCCTCCGTGGTGAATCTCCCACTGCACCTAATTCTGAATTGCCCCGCTACGCCGAAGTCTCCTCTGTTGCCAACCCTCGGCCCGGCGTGTTACTAGAGGCGCTACGCAAACGGACAGACGGGACAGCAGCCTCATCTCGCACGCCGCGACGGAGGGGACACTTGAGCCAGCAGATTCAAACGCCTACGGACGCGCCCCCGGCGCGCTGGGCGAAGGTGCTCGATCAGACGCGCTGCATCGGCTGCCACGCCTGCACGACAGCCTGCAAGTCCGAGAACGTCGTGCCGCTCGGCGTCACGCGCACGTACGTGAAGCACGTTGACGTGGGCGTCTTCCCGCAGGCGCGGCGCGCCCACCAAGTGACGCGCTGCAACCAGTGCGCGCACGCCCCGTGCGTCACGGCCTGCCCGACCTCCGCGATGTTCAAGCGGGCGGACGGCATCGTCGATTTCGACAAGTCCGTCTGCATCGGCTGCAAGGCGTGCATGGCCGCCTGCCCCTACGACGCCATCTTCATCAACCCCGAAGACCACTCGGCCGAGAAGTGCAACTTCTGCGCCCACCGCATCGACATGGGGTTAGAGCCAGCCTGCGTCGTCGTCTGCCCCGTCGAGGCGATCCTCGTCGGCGACATCAACGACGCAGGCTCGAAGGTCGCTAACATCGTCAACCGCGACGCGGTCAACGTCCGCCGACCCGAGAAGGAGACGCACCCGAAGGTCTTCTACAAGGGCGCGCACCAGACGACGCTCGACCCGCTCGCCGCCCGCCGCCCCGACGGCGGCCTCTTCATGTGGAGCGAGCAGTCGCACTCGCCCGACACGGTGAACTCCGGCCACCCCGAGCACCACAACTCCTCGGCCGCCGCCGTGCTCGCCTACGACATCGGCCACTCGATCCCCTGGGACTGGCGCGTCAGCCTCTACACCTGTACGAAATCAATCGCCGCGGGCGCGTACCTCGTCGCCGCGCTGCTCATAATTTTCACGTGGGTCTTCAACCTGCTCGCGCGGGCGGACGCTTCGACCGCGAACGTGGCGGCGGGAGCGGCGGCGCTCACGGGCGCTGGCCTGCTCGGCGACCTGTGGCTGTGGGTCGTGCCCGTCCTCTCCGGCGTCTTCCTCGCCGTGACGGGCGCGCTGCTCATCTGGGATTTGGAGCACCCCGAACGCTTCTACATGATCTTCACGCGCCCGCAGTGGCGCAGTTGGCTCGTCAAGGGCGCGTTCGTCATCGCCGCCTACACCCTAGTCATCGCGCTCCACTTCCTCTTCGCCCTGCTCGGCAAACCGGCGTGGACGCTCCCGCTCATCTTCGCCGGCCTCCCGCTCGCCGCGATGACGGCCATCTACACGGCCTACCTCTTCGCGCAGGCCAAGGCCCGCGACCTCTGGCAGAACCCGCTGCTCCCGCCGCACCTCTTCGTCCAGGCCCTGCTCGCAGGCTCGGCCGCGCTCCTCCCCTTCGCCGTCTTCCTCGCCGAGCCTGCCGTACCCGCGCTCGCTTGGATGCTCGGCGCGTCCTGCCTCCTCCACCTGCTCATGGTCTGGGGCGAGACCACGCTCGCGCACCCGACCGCCCACGCCCGCCTCGCCGAACACGAGATGACGCGCGGACGCTACGCCGCCTACTTCTGGGCCGGCCTCGCCCTCATCCTGCTGGCTACGCTCGCCCCCTGGCTCGAACTCGCCGCCGTCCCCCTCGCCCTCACCGGCCTCCTGCTCCACGAGCACGCTTATGTGCAGGCCGGCCAATCTGTGCCACTAGCCTGAGTATTCAAATGATTAATACAGCAACAAGGCAAGCAGAGGAGCTACTTAAAGAATCCCTGAAGGAGCTGGAATCAGTTAAGGGGAGTGTATTGACGGGCATTCAAAAATTATTACGCGCAGCGAGAATGTTGGGTGAAGAAGATATTGCTATCTGGTGTGAGATACAGCTAGGAAATTCAAAATACACGCTACCTCTGAAAGCAGTCGCTGAAGATTTCTCAGTTGAGCGGGTAGCTGTGCATGATGCACTTACACAAGTGCTGGAAGAAAAAAAGAGAGAGAACAAAGGAGGAGATAAGAAGCGCGCCCGGAAACTTTCAGCCAAAAAAGGTTCGGCAAAATCACCGGATGAATACGAAAAGGCGTTAGCAAAGTCACGGATGAATATCCAGGCATTGAATGATTTAGGCTTGAAAGAAGCTATACACTATCCTCAAGAGGAGCGTCACATTAAGGCTCAGAAATCAAGTGGCGGGTATGAAAATATCGGTTCGATTGAGCAGATTTACGCCAATCTACTGAGGACTAAAAGAGGAAATGATGGAACCTACTATCAAGTTAATCTTAGTAATCATATTAACTATGTAAGAAGAATTGCGCATGAACATGCAACTAGATTGTATAACAGAATAGCTTTTTCTAACTCTCCACAGACAAGCTTAGATATTCTTAAGGCTGAGGTTGACAGCAGGCTGTTAGACCTAGCTCCGGAAATAGCGGAGAAGCTGATGGTTGCCTTTAAGTCTGTTGCAAGTGTTAGTCCTGAAGAGTGGTCACATGCGCTCACTACTTGCAGGAGATTCCTAGAAGATCTTGCAGATATTCTTTACCCAGTGAGAGAAGAAAAAGTTAAAGGTAGAGCGGTCAGAAAGGAACAATACATAAATAGACTCTGGGCATTCATGGATGATGCAATCGAGAGTGAATCCAACAAGGAACTAGCTAAATCTCACGTCGATTACCTAGGAGCCTACCTCGAAAAGACCCATAAGTTAAGCCATAAGGGAGTACACACAACTCTTAAACGCACTGAAGCTATAAAAGCAGTTTTTCATACATACTTGGTGGTAGCTGATATTTTGGACTATGTAAAGAAAGAGCCTGGTAAAGAAGGTAAGAAACTAAATATTCATACTGCGACAATAGATGAACTTGAAAGCGTCTTGGACATTAGCAGGAATGTAGCTAAGGAAATCATCAGACAAAGGGTTGAGTACGGAATTTTGGACTTGGCCCGTCTAGCAAAAATCAAGGGAATTGGACAGAAGACCCTTTCAGTAGCAGAGCGTGTTTTGTCCTTTGAGCCAGCGAAATAGTCTTATGAGTAATCAAGAATTGAGCCAACGAGTCAGTGCCGCGCGGCGCGAGACGGAGGCGCGGGGGGAGATGTTTTATCCGGGGCCGAGCCGGATTCACCTGGCCGCGTTCCCGCCGAAGGAGCGTTGGGACGACTGGGTCGAGTTGGACTCGCGGGCGTGGCCGCGGCGCGAGGAGCGGCGCTACATGCTCGTGCCGACGACGTGCTTCAACTGCGAGTCGGCGTGCGGGCTGCTGGCCTACATAGATAAAGACAGCCTGAACGTGCAGAAGTTTGAGGGGAACCCCGAACACCCCGGCTCGCGCGGGCGCAACTGCGCGAAGGGGCCGGCCACGCTCAACCAGATCACAGACCCCGACCGCATCCTGTACCCGCTCAAGCGCGCGGGCCGTCGCGGCGAGGGCAAGTGGGTTCAGGTCAGTTGGGACGAGGCGCTGGACGACATCGCAGGGCGCATACGCAAGGCGATTGTTGAGGGGCGGCCGAACGAGGTGATGTACCACGTCGGCCGTCCCGGCGAGGACGGGTTTACGGAAAGAATCCTCGCGGCGTGGGGCGTGGACGGGCACAACTCGCACACGAACGTCTGCTCGTCGAACGCGCGCGCGGGCTACCAGTTCTGGATGGGGTTGGATCGGCCAAGCCCTGACCACGCGAACGCGGAAGTCATCTTCCTCATCAGCTCGCACCTCGAAGCGGGCCACTACTTCAACCCGCACGCGCAGCGCGTCATCGAGGCACGGGCCGCGGGCGCGAAGATCATCGTCTTCGACACGCGGCTGTCGAACACCGCCACCCACGCCGACTACTGGGTCGCGCCCTACCCCGGATCGGAGGCGGCCATCGTCCTCTCGATTGCGAACTATCTTATCCAGAACGACCTCTACAACCGAGAGTTCGTGCGCCGCTGGTGGAACTGGGAGGAGTTCATGGCGGTCGAGCGGCCGGAGCTGGAAACCAGTTTCGAGACCTTCGAGCGCGTGCTCAAAGATTTGTACGCCGGCTACACGTTCGAGATGGCCGAGAAGGAGTCGGGCGTCGAGGCGAAGGTGATCGAGGAGATCGCTCGCGTAGTCGCGAAGGCCGGCACGAAGTTTTCGAGTCACAACTGGCGCTCGGCGGCGGCCGGCAATAGCGGCGGCTGGCAGGTGGCGCGGACGCTCTTCTTTTTGAACGCGCTGCTCGGCGCGGTAGCGACGGAGGGCGGCGTCTATCCGAACGCCTGGAATAAGTTCGTGCCGAAGCCCATCTACACGCCGCCGCACCCGCCCCAGTGGAACGAGCTGACGTGGCCGCGCGAGTTCCCGCTCGCGATGAACGAGCTGTCGTTCCTGCTGCCGCATTTCTTAAAAGACGGGCGCGGCAAGGTGGACGTTTATTTCACGCGCGTCTATAACCCGGTGTGGACGAACCCGGACGGGTTCTCGTGGATCGAGGTCTTGCAGGACGAGAGCCTGATCGGCTGCTACGTTGCGTTGACTCCGACGTGGAACGAGACGGCCTACTTCGCCGACTACATCCTGCCCACCGGCCACGGCTCCGAGCGCCACGACATACACTCTTACGAGACGCACGACGCGCAGTGGCTCGGCTTCCGACAGCCCGTGCTCCGCGCCGCGCGCGAACGGCTCGGCGAGAAGATAGACGACACGCGCACAGTCAACCCCGGCGAGGTCTGGGAGGAGAACGAGTTCTGGCTCGAAGTCACTTGGCGCATTGACCCGGACGGCTCACTCGGAATCCGTAAGTACGTCGAATCGCGTGAAAGGCCGGGCGAGCGGCTGTCGGTTGACGAATACTACAGCTACATCTTCGAGAACTCCGTGCCGGGGCTGCCCGAGCGCGCCTCGGCCGAAGGTCTCACGCCGTTCGAGTTCATGCGCCGCTACGGCGCGTTCGAGATTAGTCGTAAGATCGGCGCGGTCTATGAAGAGATCGTGCCGGCCGAAGAACTCGAAGACGTTCGCATCGACCGGTTCGGTCGCGTCTATACGAAGACGCCTAAGCCGTCGTCGCTGAACATAGTCCCCGTCAACACGCCGGACGGGGATGCCGAAGGCCGCCGCTTCGTCGGCGTGCAGGTGGACGCGGAAGTCCGCCGCGGCTTCCCCACACCTTCGGGACGTTTGGAGTTTTACTCGAAGACCTTAGCCGACTGGGGCTGGCACGATCAGTCGCTCCCCTCTTACGTCCGCAGCCACGTCCACCCCGACAACCTCGAAGAGGATCAGACCGTCCTCATCTCCACCTTCCGCGTCCCCATACAGATTCACACACGCTCGGCGAACGCCAAGTGGCTCGACGAGATCGCACACACCAACCCGCTCTGGATTCATACGTCGCACGCCGCGCGGCTCGGCGTCCGCACCGGCGATCTCGTGCGCGTCGAGACCGAGGCCGGTTACTTCGTCGTGCGCGCCTGGGTGACGGAGGGGATTCGGCCCGGCATCGTCGCGTGCAGCCACCACATGGGCCGCTGGAAACTACAGGACGCCGGACAGCGGCAACTGATGGCGACCGTCTCGCTCTCGCGCGAAGGCTCGCGCTGGGGCTTGAAGCGCGAGCGCGGCGTCGGCCCGTACGAGTCGGAAGACCCGGACACCTCGCGCATCTGGTGGGCTGACGTGGGCGTCCACCAGAACCTCACCTTCCCCGTCCACCCAGACCCCGTCTCCGGCCAGCACTGCTGGCACCAGGCCGTGCGCGTCCGCCGCGCCGAACCCGGCGACTCTTACGGCGACATCTCGGTTGACACCGCCAAGGCGCGCGAAGTTTACCAACGCTGGATGGCCCAAGCGCGCCCCGCCGACACACACTCGCCCGACAACACGCGCCGCCCCTACTGGCTGCTGCGCCCCTTGAAGCCCACCCGCGAAGTCTTCCGCCTCCCCGACGAGCAGCCGGAGCCCGTGGCCGGCGATTAGGGAAATGATGAATGCGGAATGATGAATGATGAATCCTAAAGGCTGATCTAAGCCTTTCGATGAAGCCCCGAAGGGGCGTAATGAAATAGCTTGGGGCGAAGCCCCAAGAAACACCACGCCGCCTCACATCCAGCCCCAACGGGGCGGAATAAATTTTGGAGGACGTATGCCTCAATCTCTCTCGTCCATCCTCGTCCACCTCATCTTCGCCACCAAGGGGCGCGGGCCTTTCATCATTCAGCGAATAGAGCCTGAGCTACACGCCTATCTGGCGGCCGTCTCCCGCGAGTTCGATTCCCCGGCGCTCGCGATTAACGGGACGGTAAATCACGTTCACATCCTCTGCGCCCTCTCACGTAAGGTAGCGGTGGCCGACCTCGTGGAGGAGACGAAGAAACGCTCGTCGAAGTGGATCAAGACGAAGGGGCCTGAGTTCCGAAATTTCCGGTGGCTGGCCGGCTACGGCGCTTTCTCAATCGGCCGGTCGAACGTTGCGGCGCTGAAGCGCTACATCGCCGGGCAGAAGGAGCATCACCGACGGAAGAGTTTCGAAGAGGAGTACGAGACGTTTCTGCAAAAGTACGGCGTCGAGTACGATGAGAAGTACGTCTGGGACTGACGAGTTCCTATTTCGCCCCTTCGGGGCTTCGTTCTTGTTTCGCCGGTGGTTCTTGGGGCTGCGCCCCAAGCTATTGCATTGCGCCCCTGCGGGGCTAATTACTGCCTCAGCAGTCTCCGCTATTGCGTTGTGGAATTATTCCGCGCCCTCGCCAGTCTCGCCGAGCCGCCGACAGGCGCGACGGCGCGCGTGGCCGAAGCCCTCGGACTCGGCCCCCTGCCCGGCGCGGCGGAGCACACGGAGACTTTCGTCTTCCAGCTCTACCCTTACGCCTCCGTCTATCTCGGCGCGGAGGGGATGATGGGCGGCGAGGCGCGCGACCGCGTCGCTGGCTTTTGGCGCGCTCTCGGCCGGACGCCGCCGGCCGAAGCCGATCACCTGTCGGTGCTGCTCGCGCTCTACGCGCGGCTGTGCGAACTGGAAGCGGGCGCGGCGGACGAGCACGCGGGCGAGAGATGGCGCGGCGCGCGCAAGGCTTTTCTGTGGGAGCACCTTTTGAGCTGGCTG
The DNA here is from genome assembly GCA_035295985.1 of Pyrinomonadaceae bacterium. GTDB lineage: Bacteria > Acidobacteriota > Blastocatellia > Pyrinomonadales > Pyrinomonadaceae > JAIVGV01. The sequence goes on from DATHBT010000078.1 coordinate 11,714, forward strand.
CCGGCGTACCTGGCGAAGCTCGAAGAGATCGCGCCGCCGTTTTACCGCGGCTGGGGGCGCGTGCTCGTCGCGGCGCTTAAGGAAGAGGCCGCGGCCGTCGGCCGTCAGGAAACTTTGTCGTTACACCTGCGCGACGTTCAGCCGGTCATCGATCCGCGCGGGGCTTCGGCCGGCGAGTTCGTCGCGTCGCTGCTCGCGCCCGCGCGGAGCGGGATGCTCCTGGTGCGGGCTGATCTGTCGAGGGCCGCGCGCGAACTCGACCTTTCCCCGCGGCCGGGCGGTCGCGCCTTCGTGCTCAAGTCGCTTCTGGGGCAGGACGCGCGCGCGGTGCTCGGCTGGCTCGCGCGCGAGGCGGAAGCGTGGGCCGCGCGGCACGCCGGGACGCGCGACGCCTACGGCGAGACGGCCGCGGCGTGGGAGCGGCGCGCGGGGCTGTCGGCGCAACTCTTAAACGATCTCGAATCGTCGGCCGGGGAGTTTAACCCCTGATAGTTCGTGTTCGGCCGGCGACAGTCCGGCCCGGCCGCGCCACCCCTTCGCTTCACACGCCGGAGGCTTTCGTGCGATGCTAGGCCCGAAATATCGAGTGCCGCGACGCCGACGCGCGGCGAAAATTTTTCGCGAGAGGTTTTTAGAAAGATGCGTCTGAAGATTCCGGCCGCGGCGACGGTACTCGCTGCCGCCGTGCTGCTCGCCGCCTGCAACCCGCAGGACGGTAGCGCGCCCGCCGCCAACTCCGCGCGGCAGAACGCGACGCCCGCGGCGGCCAACAACGCGGGCCGCGCCACGCCGGCCGCCACGCCGCACAGCGACGGCGTGCGCCGCGTCACCATCGCGGACTCGCGCGCGATGGCCGAGCGCGGCGAGGCCGTCATCTACGACGTGCGCGACGAGAAGTCTTTCGAGGCCAGCCGCGTCAAGGGGGCGAAGCTCGTGCCGCTCGCGGATGTCGGGGCGCGCGCCGCGGAGTTCCCGAAGGACAAGCTGATCATCACCTATTGTGCTTGACCGGCCGAGAACACCAGTGCCCGTGCGGCACAGACGCTCAAGGAGAGGGGTTACGAGAACGTCGCGGCGATGCTCGGCGGCTGGAACGCCTGGACGGCGGCCGGCTACCCGACGGAGAAGGGCAAATAGCTGTTAGCTGTTAGCTATTAGCTGTTAGCTAAAACATAAAACAGAAGGCGGGAGGCAGTGACCACCACTGCCTCCCGCCTTCTTTCATTTTCTGAAAGCTAATAGCTAACAGCTAACAGCTAACAGCTTCTTCTCACGTCCACCGCAGGCCGGCGATGCGTTCGAGCTGCTGTGTGAAGCGGAAGCGCGCGAGTGCGCGCGGTCGCCGCCCTTCGAGCGCGGCCAGCTCGCGGGCGACCTCGCGGCGGACGCCCCCGCCGCCTTCGCGCGCCGACGCGCGCTCGACCACCAGGCGCAGGGCCTCGCACACCCCCGCGACGAAATCCTCGACCTCGACCGAACGCGCGAGCCGCGACTCGCCCCCGACCTCCTCGACGCACGCGGCGAGCGACGCGAGGAAGGGGAAGCGTGCGGAGAGTTCGGCGCGCGCGTCGCGGAAGTCCGCCGCGAACTCGCCGCCCGACGCGGCCGACAGCGCGCGCTCGACCGATCCGATTAGCTCGCCGCCGAGTTGCAGGACGTTGCGCCGATCCGTCTCTTCGCGCGTGCGCGTGTCGCCGCCCGCGGCAACGGCCCCCGCGCGGGCGGGGGGGAAAGGCCCGGCCCAGTCTTCGTCCGACGGCTGTGGGGTCTCGCCCGCGAAGACGCTGATTAGCCCGCCCGGATCAGACGCGCGCACGAGCACGCGCTGCAAGGCCGACTCGCCTTCGGCCACGCGGCCCGTCACGTGATCGCGCTCGCGCACGCGCGGGCGCTCGCGCGCGGCGAGGAAGATGTCCGCG
>DATHBT010000079.1:0-28336 GCA_035295985.1 Pyrinomonadaceae bacterium
CGATGACTCGCACCTCGGGCACGCGGATGCGCTCGTTAATGCGCGCGGCCGGCTGGCGGCGGTTGTCTGGGCGATGGCCTCGCCCGCGGAAACCGGGAATAGCTACACCTCCGGGGTTAGCGGTTTAAGGTTTCAAGTTTAAGGGCTAAGGTTCAAGCCGGGGGCGCGAACCTCAAACCTTAAACCTTAGACCTCAAACCTATTCGTTCGTCAACGCCCGCGTCTCCGAGAGACTGAGCGCCTTCCGCTTGAAATCTTCGAGCGACATCACGCCGATGTCGCCCTTTGAACGCTCGCGCACGGCGACTTGGTTGGCTTCGGCCTCGCGGTCGCCGCAGACGAGCATGAAGGGGATTTTCTGCAACTGCGCGTCGCGAATCTTCGCACCGATCTTCTCACCCCGAAGGTTCACCTCGACGCGCAGGCCCACCTGCCGAAGCTCGCGACCCACACGTTCGGCGTACTCGTTGACGCGATCCGTGATCGGCAGCACCGCGACCTGCGCGGGCGCGAGCCACAGCGGGAACGCCCCGGCGTAGTGCTCAACCAGCACGCCGAAGAATCGCTCGATTGAGCCGAAGAGCGCGCGGTGGATCATCACGGGCCGGTGCGGCCGGTTGTCCTCGCCGACGTACTCCAGCTCGAAACGCTCCGGCAGGTTGAAGTCGTACTGCACGGTGCCGAGTTGCCAGAGGCGGCCGATGGCGTCCTCGATCTTGATGTCGATCTTCGGGCCGTAGAACGCGGCCTCGCCCTCGATGCGCTCGTAGGAGATGCCGCGAGCGTCGAGTGCGTCGGCGAGCACGGCCTCGGCCTGCGCCCACTGATCGTCCGTGCCGAGAAAGCCCTTGTTGTCGGCCGAGCCTTTGACCGACAGCTCGTACTTGATCTTCTCGAAGCCGAAGGTGCGCAGCACCGAGTCGGCGAAGTCAACGCAGCCGTCGATCTCTTGGCGCGCCTGTTCGGGGGTGAGGAACAGGTGCGCGTCGTCAACGGTGAAGCCGCGCACGCGCATCAGGCCGTGGAGCGTGCCGGAGAGTTCGGCGCGATAGACCGTGCCCATCTCGGCGTAACGCTGAGGCAGGTCGCGGTAGCTGCGCTGCTGCGACTTGTAGATGCCGATGTGGAACGGGCAGTTCATCGGCTTCAGACGGAACTCTGTCTCTTCGAGCGTGGTCGGCGAGAACATCGAGTCGCCGTAGTTCTGCTCGTGGCCGCTGGTCTGCCACAGCTCGCGCTTGGCGATGTGCGGCGTGTAAACCAGCGAGTAGCCGCGGGCGTGGAGTTCTTCGTAGAGGTAGTCCTCCATCGCCTTGCGGATCACGCCGCCCTTCGGGTGCCAGAAGATGAGGCCCTGCCCGTAGGCGTCCTGGATCGAGAAGAGCTCGAGCTCGCGCCCGAGCTTGCGGTGATCGCGCCGCTCGGCCTCTTCGCGCTGACGCTGCCAGGCGTCGAGTTCTTCCTGCGTGAAGAAGGCGGTTCCGTAGATGCGCTGCATCTGCGGCTGCGAGGCGTCGCCCATCCAGTACGCGCCCGAGAGCGAGAGCAGCTTGAACGCCTTCAACTTGTTGGTGTTCGGCACGTGCGGGCCGAGGCAGAAGTCTATGAACGTCGAGCCGTCGATGTAATAGACGCTGACGGTGTCGCCGCCCTTATCGTCGATCAACTGGCACTTCAAAGGCTCGTCGCGCTCGGCGAAGATTTTCAGGGCGTCGGCTTTAGCGATCTCCTCGCGGCGGTAAGGCATGTTGCGCTTCGCAATCTCGCGCATCCGCTTCTCGATTGCGGGCAGGTCTTCCTCGGTCAACTGCCGCGGCGCGATCAGGTCGTAGAAGAAGCCGTAGCGCGGGTCGTCCAGAAGCGCCGGGCCGACTCCGAGCTTTGTGCCGGGGAAGAGATCGAGGACGGCCGCGGCCAGCAGGTGCGCGGCCGAATGGCGCAGCACTTCGAGGCCGTCGCGCGTGTCGGGCAGCACGGGTTCGATCTCGACCGTGTCACCGTTCGCTTCGAGCCTTTCGAGCTTGAAGGCGAGATCGACCTCGCTGCCGTTCACCTTCGCCGCGAGCGCCTGCTTGGCCGCGTCGCGGTCGAGCCGCTTCAGAGCCTCCGCCACGGTGGCCTCAGCCTCCACGCTCGCCGCCGCGCCGCCTTTGAGTTGCACGTTTACTTCGCTCATGCCTGTCGCCTCCCGCAGACTGTTTTACGCCTCACGTCGGAACGACGCGAGCGTCGCCCGGACTTCGCGCGTGGGTTAGAAGACGAGACCCACTCGCCGCCGGGCGAGGCCGTTTGCGGGAGAAAGCGCCGAAACTGTTTCCGAACCTTAGAAGTCGCGCCCGAAGAGTGGGCGAAACTTTAAACGATCTGATCCGACAGGAGCGCCCTCGCCGCGCTGACCGCCGTTGCGGCGGGTCTCGCGTGATGTTAGAACCGAAATCGCGTTCGCGTTCGCGTCAACATCGTGGCAAAGGTCTTCCGGAGCATCCTGCCGAAAGCGTGAAAAGTGGTAGGCACGTGCGGACTCGAACCGCAGACCCCTACCGTGTCAAGGTAGTGCTCTACCAACTGAGCTACGTGCCTGAAACTGCAAACAACAACCGACTGTCGCCTCACAACCGAAAAGCGAGCAGAAAACTTAACAAACGCCCGCAACCCTGTCAAGCGCATGTGCCGCGCCAAGTTAGGAGGCCCGCGCCGCGCGATTCGACGCCCACCTCCTAATTTTTTAGTTGACAGTTGAGGCGGCCGCGCGTATTCTCCTAAAAAATTAGGAGACGCCGGCATGCCGCGCAAGAAGTCCGAACAACTGACGCCGCTCGAACTCGAAATCATGAAGGTGCTGTGGGAGACGGGGCCGGCCAACGTGCAGACCGTGCAGCAGCAGATGGGCAGCGGCCACGCCTACACGACCGTCCAGACGATGCTGGGCGTCCTTCACCGCAAGGGCAAGGTCACGCGCGCGCTCCGTGACAAGGCTTACTTCTACCGACCGGCCGTGAGTCGCCGCGAGGTGGTGGGCAAGGCCGTGGGCGATCTGCTGGAAAAAATGTTCGGCGGCTCGGCCGAGGGGCTGGTGATGAGCCTGCTTGAGACGAAGCGGCTGACGCCCGAAAAGCTCGCGCGGCTCAACCGACTCGTCGAGAAGGGGGCCAAAGATGAGTAGCCTCGCGGACTCGGCCGCCGGCTTCCTGCTCAACGCCGCGTGGCAGACTGCGGCCGTGGCAATCGCCGCCGCACTCGCGTCCCGTCTGCTCGCCCGCGCGCCCGCGCGGCAGCGCCAACTGCTCTGGGTCGCGGCGCTCGCGGCGTGCGTCGCGCTCCCCTTCTCAAGCCTCTTCGCGCGCGTGGACGCGGCGGCACGACCGACGATCAGCGCGACGGCTGACGCGCCGTGGGCGCAGATGAACCCGGGCGGGACGCCGGCCGCCACGGTCTCGACAGACGACGACAGAGGCCCCGCGGTCGAACGTCTGATCCGGCGGCGCAGTCAACCTGTTTCGGGGGCCTTGACGGTTTCGCGCTCGCTCGCCGCAGCGTTCGCGCTGCTCGTGCTGTGCCGCCTCGCGTGGCTCGTGCGAGCCTGGTGTTGCGCGACGCGGTTGCGCCGGACGGCGAGAGCGCGCGAGTTGACCGCGCCGATGCGCTCGGCCTTGGAGCGTTGCCGGGCGGCGCTCGGCCTGCGCCGCCCGGTCGAGATCGTGTGTTCCCCGCTGATAACAGCGCCCGTCACGTTGGGCGCGCGAAGGCCCGTAATCATCCTGCCCGATAGTTTCTACGAGGGCCGCTCGGAGGAGACGCTCGCCTCCGTGATCGGCCACGAACTGGCGCACGTCGCGCGCCGCGACTACGCGCTCAACCTGGCCTGCGAGCTTCTCCTGCTGCCCGTCTGCTTCCACCCGCTCGCGCATGTGATCAAGCGGCGGATCGAGCGAGCGCGGGAGTTGGCCTGCGACGAGATGGTGGCCGGGCGCGTGCTCCCGGCCGACGCCTACGCACGCGCGCTCGTTCTCGTCGCGGGTTCACTCGCCCCGCGCGCCGGCAGTCCCGCCGCGCTCGGCGTCTTCGACGCTGACATCCTGGAGGAGCGAATCATGCGACTCACGCGAAAAACTCCGCGCGCGACCGCGCGCGGCGCGCGGCTTCTCGCCGCCTCGGCCGGCGTGCTTCTCTGCCTCTCCTGCCTCGCGCTCTCGACCTTCTCCTTCGAGCTGCGCGCCAGCGACATGAACACGACAACGCGCGCGAGTGCAGACGCGCCCGCCGAAGCGGCGGTCGGGCCGCGCGTTCACGACACGTCGCGGCAGGAGGACGCGCGCGCGCCCGAAAGGAACGAAATCCCGCGCGCCGATCTCGCGCGGGCGCTCGCCTCCACCGACGCGCAGACACGCGCGCAGGCGGCCTGCGATGCGGGACGCGCTCGCATGCTCGAACTCATCCCCGCGCTCGTCTCGCTGCTCGGCGACGACGCGCCTGTCCGTCCCGTCAGTTGTTGGGCCAGCGGAGATTGGAGTCCCGCGCTCGCCGCCTTCAAAGGCCCGACGCCCGGCGAGCAGGCCGCCATCGCGCTGGCCTCTATGGGCGCGCCCGCCTTCAAACAGCTCGCCGTCGCGCTCGACGACTCTAGCGCGACGGTGCGCCGCAACGCCGCGTGGGCCGTCGGCGAGTTGACGAACATGCGACCCGGCTCGCGCGAGTCGGCCGTGCCCCGCCTCGTCACTCTGCTCGGCGACGGCGACGGGTGGGTGCGCATGGCCGCCGCCCGCGCGCTCGGCGAACTCCGCGACGAGCGCGCCTCCGCGCCGCTCTCGGCCGCGCTCTCCGACGGCGACTGGCGCGTGCGCGAGCTGGCCGCCTGGTCGCTCGGCGAGATGAAGGATGAGGGCGCGGTCGAGCGGTTGTGCGCCGCGCTCTCGTCGGACGCGCGCGCAGAGGTGCGCGCCACGGCCGCGTGGGCGCTCGGCGAGATTCAGGACGGCCGCGCCGCCGCCCAACTCCGGCTGGCACTCAACGACGCGGAGCCGCGCGTGCGCGAGAAAGCGCGCCGGGCGCTCTCAGAGATCGAGGGCGACGACGAGCCGTGACTGCCCACAGGGCTATAAGCAAGGATTCGGGGGCTAGAACCTTTCCGTAAGCCCCGGCGCAAGCCCACGCCGGCCATCTCAACTAAAAAGTCTGAAGGAGGCATCTCGCAATGTCCAAGGTGAAGTGTGTCCGGCGGAGGTGTCTGCTGGCACTGGCCCTCTTCGCGTCGCTCGCAGTGACGGCGGCGGCGCAGCGCAGGGCGGGCGATCTTTCGCTCCGGCCTTACGTCTTCGAAAACGCGAAGGGCGAGAAGACCGACGCGGAGTTCGGCACTCTCCTCGTCCCCGAAAACCGGCGCGACCCGCGGAGCAATTTGATCGAGCTGGCATTCGTCCGCTTCAAGAGCACGTCCGAGAATCCCGGCCCGCCCGTCGTCTATCTCGCGGGCGGCCCCGGCGGGAGCGGCATCGGCGCGGCCACCGGGTCGCGATTTCCCCTTTTCATGGCGATGCGCGAGGTCGGCGACGTGATCGCCTTTGATCAGCGCGGCACCGGCCGCTCGAAGCCGAACCTGAGCTGCTACGAGCGCTGGGACTTCCCGCTCCACGTCGCGCCCACGCGCGCCGAGCTGGTGCGCGTCGCGCGCGAGCGCTCGCGCTCCTGCGCCCAGTACTGGCGCGGCATCCAGCGCGTCGATCTCGCCGGCTACACTACTAACGAGAGCGCGGACGATCTCGATGCCCTGCGCGTCGCGCTCGGCGCGAAGCAGATCAGCCTGTGGGGCATCAGCTACGGCACGCACCTCGCGCTCGCAACTGTCCGACGCCACCCTCGGAGCGTCGCGCGGCTGATACTCGCCGGCACGGAAGGCCCCGACCACACCTACAAGCTGCCTTCCAACATCGAGCGCCACCTCGCAGACCTGAGCGCCGCGGTGGCCGCCGACGCGGAAGTCGGACGCGACGTGCCCGACCTGCGCGCGCTGATGCGATCCGTTTACGAGCGCCTGGAGCGCGAGCCGGCCGTCGTCGAAGTCACAGACCCGCAGACGAAGCAGAAGGTTCGCGTGACGGTCAACAAGTTCATGATGCAGTTCCTGTCGGCGTCAAACATCGGCACGACGACCGAAGAGTTTTACCCGCTCATCTACTGGCGCGCGGCGCGCGGGGATTTCGCGCCGACGGCCGAGGCCTGGCTCAGACTGTCGCGCTCGGACTTCGGCAACGCGATGTCGTTCGTGATGGACTGCGCCTCGGGCGCGACCGCCGCGCGCCGCGAGCGCATCGCGCGCGAGGCGAAGGAGGCGCTGCTCGGCGAGCTGGCCGACCAAGCCTTCCCCGACGTGTGCGCGGAGTGGAATGCGCCCGATCTCGGCGACGAGTTCCGCTCGCCCGTCCGCTCCGACGTGCCCGCGCTCTTCATCAGCGGCACGCTCGACGCGCGCACGCCCGTCTCGAACGCCGAAGAGTACCGCGCCGGTTTCGCGAACAGCGCGCACCTCGTCATCGAGGGCGCGGTGCACAGCGACCCGCTCTTCCTCTCCTCGCCGCGCATCAAGGAAGTGATGCTCGACTTCATGCTGGGCCGCCCCGTAACCTCGGAGAAGATCACGCCACCGCCGATGAAGTTCCGGCCGGTGCGCCCGCAACAGTCGAAGTGAATCAGGCGGCGCGGGCGTTTCTACCGGCTTGTGTGGGCCAGTGCTGCGGCCCGGAAGTTCGTTGACGGGCGCGCGGTTTTGGCGTAGAACATTGGCGCGCCTGCTTTCCCATCTTCGGCGCGCCGTCTCTCCCGTCTTCACCGTCGATTTTGAAAGACCTGCGAGGTAGTTACATGAGGTCACCTGCGCAGCCCGCCCGCGCCGCGCTGCTCGCCGCTATCCTGATCCTGTGCGCCGCCGACGGCATCTCCCAGGAGGCGCAGGAGAAGCAGGCACCCCCGTCCGGCCTGGCCCTCGAAGTGGACACGAAAGAGGGGCCGGTCGGGCACCTCTCCGTCCCGGGGCAGTCTTTCGGCGGGCGTTACCGGCGGCTGCCTTCATGGCGTCCGACCGCAGGCTCGCAGCAGCGCCTCACGTTCAAACAGGTGAACGTGGTGGAGGGCGACGCCGTCAGGGTCAAGGTCTTCGCGCTGATGGACAGGTTCCACGACCAGGAGGTTTTGATCGGCGACTACCTCCTGCGCGAGGGCGAGAAGGCCGTGGTCGAGTCGATGCGGGCTTACGGCTTCGAGCCGATGGAGTTGACGGTCGTCAGGCTCATGCCCGTGCCGTTGCTGCCGCCCACGGTGACGAGCCGGGTTCCGTCCGTCGTCGCGGCGGGCATACGGGAGAAGCAGGCCAACTTCCCGACCTACATGGTGACGCTGCGCAACCTCTCGCACAAGGACCTCACCTACCTCGAGATCAAATCCTCTTCCACCGTCCAGTGGCCGCGCGGCGAGCAGAACCGCCCGGTGCTGAAAGCCGGGGAGGCTGGCGAGGTGAGGGTCTTCGCCGCCGACCGCGGGCAGAAATCCCCCGCGGGATTCACGCCGGCCGCGGCCCAGAACATAGAGATCGTCACGGCCGTCTTCGCCGACGAGTCTTACGAGGGCGAGCCGCGGTCGGCCGTCATCCACATCGCCATGATGCGGGGCCAGAGGTTGCAGATAGAGCGCGCTCTGGCGCTGTGGGAAGGGGCCTCGGCGGGCGATAGGGGCAAGGGGCGCACCGCGCTGGAAGAGTTCGAGCGGCGTGTTGACGCGCTCGGCAGGGAAGCGCCGGCCACGCTCGACGACGTGCTCGCGGGGATAAACGGCGTCGCCCGGCCGGAGTACGAGGGGCTGAGGCGTTACGTCGAGGCCGGTTTGGATCAGGCGCGGAAAGAGTTGCTGAAGGACGTTCGGGAGTACAGGCAGGCGGGCGAACGCTCCACCGAAAGCAAGCCCTTCGAAGCGTGGCTCGGCGACCTCAAAAAGAAATACGAGGACTGGCTCTCAAGGCTCCGGCCCGCGCCGGCCCCGTAACCCCACCCCCCTTACAGGGCGGGCCGCGCGAACGTTCTCAGGCGCGCGCGGCCTCGGCGGCGACGCGCTCCCACTCCTCGTAGAGCGAGCGCAGGCGCTCGTCCGTCGCGCGGTAGTCGTCGTTGAGCGCGGAGAGGCGCGCCGGATCGCGCGCGACTTCGGGCCGGGAAAGTTCTTCCGAGACGGCGGCGAGCCTCTTCTCGGTCTCCGCGATCTCAGCCTCGATCTGTTCGGGCGTACGAGCCGCCGCGGGCTTCGACTTCTTACCCTTCCCTTCCGACTGTTTCGACTTGCGTTGCGCGGCCGTCGGCTGCGACGTGGCAGACTGTTTGTCGAACGAGGGCGAAGGCTTGGCGGTCGCCGCCGCGCCCGCCGCCGTAGCGTTCGTCGTCGCCGAGTTGGCGGCTGCGAGCTTGGCGGCGTGCCAGTCGTGGTACTGGGTGTAGTCGCCGTCGTAGTGCTCGGCGGAGCCTCGGCCGTCGAGGGCGAGGATTTGGGTGGCGATGCGGTCGAGGAAGTAGCGGTCGTGGCTGATCGTGATGATCGTGCCGTCGTAGGAGTCGAGGGCCTCTTCGAGGGCCTCGCGCGAGGGGATGTCGAGATGGTTCGTCGGCTCATCTAAGACGAGGACGTTAACGCGCGAGTAGATGAGCTTCGCCAAGGCGAGCCGGCCCTTCTCGCCGCCGGAGAGATCGATGACTTTCTTGTAAACGTCGTCGCCGAAGAAGAGGAACTGGGCGAGGAAGTTTCTGAGTTCGCCGGCGGTGACGGTCGAGGGCGCGACGCGGCGCAACTCCTGGATGATCTCGTTGCGCGCGTCGAGGTCGTCCAGCTGCTGCGCGTAGTAGCCGATCTGCACCTTCGTGCCCCAGCGCGACTCACCGGCGAGCGGCGGGAGTTTACCCAGCACGGTCTTAACGAAAGTCGTCTTGCCCGATCCGTTCGGGCCGATGACGCCGAGGGCCTCGCCGCGCATCAGCGTGAACGTGATGCCGGACGCGAGGAGCTTGCCGGGGTAGCCTACAGACAAGTCTTTGACGACGAGCGTCTGGTTGCCGGTGCGCTCGACACCTTTCAGTTGAAAGTTGCCCTGCGGCCCGTCGGCGCGCACGGCGTCAACGCGCTCCATCCGCGCGAGCATCGTGCGGCGCGACTTGGCCTGCTTCGTCTTCTGCCCCGCGAGGTTCCTGCGGATGAACTCTTCGGTCTTGGCGATGAGCTGCTGCTGGTTCTCGTAGGCGCGGCGCTGCGCCTCTCGCCGCTCCTCCCGCTCGACGAGGAAGGCCGAGTAGTTGCCGTTGTAGCTGACGGCCTTGCCGGCTTCGACCTCGATGATGCGGCGGCAGGTGCGGTCGAGAAAATAACGGTCGTGCGAGATGATGACGTAGGCCGAGCGGTAGCCCGACAGGAACTCTTCCAGCCACTCGACGCCGTTCACGTCCAGGTGGTTCGTCGGCTCGTCGAGCAGCAGCACGTCCGGCTCGGCCAGTAGCAGCCGCGCCATTCCCAGCCGGTTCTTCTGCCCGCCCGACAGCTTCTCGACTTCGAGCTGCCAGTCCGCGCGCGCGAAGCCGAGGCCGATCAGGATCGCCTCGGCGCGCGCCGAGTACTCGAAGCCGCCCTCGCGCTCGAACTGGTGCTGGAGGTCGCTGTAGCGTTCCAGAATCGCGTCGAGGTCGTCGGCCGCCTCGCCCATGCGGTGTTCGAGCGCGCGCATCTCGTGCTCGATCTGTTGCAGGTGGCCGAAGGCGGCGAGGGCGGATTCGTGGACGGTCGCGCCCGGCTCGAAATCGACGTGCTGTTCGAGCAGGCCGAGCTTGAGCTGGCGCATCCGCACCACGTCGCCGCGGTCGGGCGACTCCTCGCCGGTGACGAGGCGGAAGAGCGTGGTCTTGCCAGCGCCGTTGCGGCCGACCAGCCCGACGTGCTCGCCGGGGTTGATCTGGAAAGACGCCCCGCGCAGCACGTCCTGCGTGCCGTAAGACTTGTGAACGTCCGAGAGGCGAAACAACATAAAGCAGAAGGCGGCAGGCGGAAAGCAGAAGGCAGTAGGCGGAAGGCAGTCAAGACAGAGCAGGCGCACTCTGATTCCTGACTGCCTTCCGCCTACTGCCTTCTGCCTTCTGCTTTTCTTGTCACTTGCTGTTGGCGTTCGACGCGGGCGAGTTCGCGGCGGCCGGCGACGCGGCGGTGGTGGCCGCGGGCGAAGCGGCGTTCGTCGCGTCGGGAGATGCGGCCGGCGTGGCCGCGCCCGCGGGGCGCAGGCTGCTCAGGCTCGCCGCGCTGTTGAGCATCGACTCGGCCAGCTTGTTCTCGATCTTGGCCTCGCGCATCGCCACTTCGAGCAGCGCGGCGTTCAGGATCTGCCGGCGCTGGCTGACGATCAGGTTGGCGGCGTCCTGCCGCACCTGCGGGTTGTCGAGCGTCAGGTTCTCGGCCTGGAGCCGCTTGTTCGTGAGCTTCCAGATCGACCAGCGGCCGTCCGGGCCGCGGACGGGATCGGTCGTGTCGCCCGGCTGCATCGAGCCGAAGAAGCGCGAGACCAGATCGCCGGGGAAGCCGGCGCGCTTCAGGTCTTCCTCGGAGAAGAAGCCGATGTCGCCGCCGCGCAGGGCCGTCTGCGGGTCTTCGCTCGACTCGCGCGCGACGGTCGCGAAGTCGCCCCCGCTCTTCAGGCGCTGCTGGATGAACTTGGCCTTGCTCTGCGCCGCGTCGTCGCTCTGCGCGTCGTTGTTCGCGCCGGGGTTCGGCTGCGGATCGACGTAGATGACCGACAGCTCGACGCCGCGCGCGTTCACGTAGCGCTGCCGGTTGTTGTTATAGAAATCTTCGATCTCGCGGTCGCTCGGCGCGTCGGCCCTGTTGCCGATCTTGTCCAGGAGCTTCTGCATGGCGAGGCGCTTGCGGACGAGTTCCCGGAGGCTCTCCTCGGTCTGCCCGGCGTCCTTCAGGGCCTTCTGGAAGGCCTCCTGGCTGCCGGCCTGCTGCTTCTGGTCGTTGATGACCTTGGTGATCTCGTCGTCGTTCGGCAGCGTCTTCTCCTTCTCGGCCCGCTGGAAGAGGACTTCGTCGCGGATCAGACTGTCGAGGACTTGCAGGCGCGCCGCGCCGAGTTCGAGCGGCGAGAGTTGCGACTGCTGCCCGCCCGTCTGCTCGCGGATGACGCGCTCGACCTCGCCGAGCGTGATGTTCTTGCCGTTGACGACGGCGGCCACGTCGCCGGCACTGTTGCCCCCCTTCGCGCCGTTGCAGGCGGCGAAGGCGAGCGCGGCGGCGGCGGCCAACACGATGGGGGAAAGTTTTCTGGCGGCTCTGTTCACAGCGTTTCTCTCTGCTCCTTAAACGATTATGGCTCGTTTCGGTCGTCGGCCTCGCCGGCGCGCGCTTGACCGCGCGAGAAGCCGTTTGTTATAAAACTTGTTTCCCGCGTGCCCGAAGTCGATGACTGTGCGGGCGCGCTCTCAAGTTCCCGGAGGTACTGGAATCATCATGGCTAAGCGATGCGAAGTCTGTGGCAAGGGGCCGCAGTTCGGCAACAACGTCTCACACGCGAACAACCGCACCCGGCGGCGCTTCGATCCGAATTTGCAGTCGATCCGCGTCCAGCGACCCCAGGGCGGCAACGTCCGCATGAAGGTCTGCACCTCCTGCATCAAGGCCGGCAAGGTCGCCAAAGCGGCATAGCCGCCTGAAATGATGAACGCGGAATGATGAATGATGAATTAAAGACAAGTTGCTTTTCATCCGCCATTCCGCATTCATCATTCATCATTTCCCTTCACCGCTATCACGTCGATCTCGACGCGGGCGTCGCGCGGGAGGCGCGCGGCCTGGACGGTCGAGCGGGCCGGCGGATTTTCGGGGAAGAAGCGCCCGTAAACCTCGTTCATCGCGGCGAAATCGCTCATGTCGGCCAGATAGACGGTCGTCTTGACCACGTCGGCTAGCCCCGCGCCAGCGGCCCGCAAGACCTCCGAGAGGTTCTTCATCACCTGCTCGGTCTGCTCGCCGATCCCGCCCTCGACGAACTGCCCGGTCCGCGGGTCAATCGGAATCTGCCCCGAAGAGAAGACGAAATTGCCGAAAGCTACGGCCTGCGAGTAAGGCCCGATGGCCTGCGGCGCTGACTCCGTCGAAACGATCCGCCTCACTGTCTGCGTCACCCCTTCCCGCGTCTCCGCGAACAAACCGCGCATTCTAACAAAAACTATCGCCGCACACCAACCAAGCGGCGGAGGGCGGCGACGCGCGGCGGCGGATGCAGGCCGCCACGGCGAATCACGAAGGGCATTGTTATTGATGGCAAAGGCGCGGCGGGCGGATGCTCACGCGGGAGAAGATTTGCGGGAAAGTTCGGCGCGCGCGATGGCGGCTCGGCGGATGGGGGCTCTTATGGCTCGGCGGACGTGTCAGGCCGCGCCTTGCAGGCGCTCCACGTCGAGCACGCCGGGGACTTTGCGGACGTTGCCGATCACCTTGTCGAGGTGTTTCACGTCGAAGACCTCGACCGTGACCTCGACGCGGCCGCGGTCGTCGGGCGAAACGGACGCGCGCACGTCGCGGATGCCGGTCTTCATGTCGGAGATGGCCGAGGTGATCCCGGCGAGCATCCCCGTCCGGTTCTCCGTGATGGCAAGGAGCTTGACGGCGTAGGCCACCGTGTCGGCGCGGCCAGCCCACTCGACCTCCACGATCCGCTCGGGGTTGACCATCAACTGCTGCACGTTCTTGCAGCGGCGCGCGTGGACGGCGACGCCCTTGCCGAGCGTGACGTAGCCGATGATGGGTTCGCCGTGGACGGGGTTGCAGCAGCGCGCGCGGTTGACGAGCAGGTCGTCGATGCCGCGCACGACGATGGAGTCGTCGCCGAGGCGTATGAGCCGCTTGACCGCCTCGACCGAGTTGCGGAGGCGGGAGGGCTTCTTCCCGTCGAGTCGCTCGGCGACTTCGGCGAATTTTTCGGGGCCGATCAGTTTCGCGATGACGTTGCGCGGGGCGACCTTGCCGTAGCCGATGGCCGCGAGCAGGTCTTCGGGCCGGCCGTAGCCGTACTCGCCCGCGGCGCGCTTGAAGTCGCCGTCCGAGTCGCCCAGGAGTTTCTTCGCGGAGAGCTGGAAGCGCGCGGCCTCCTTCTCGAACATCTTGCGGCCCAGCTCGATGGAGGCGGCGCGCTGCTGCTCGGCGACCCAGTGGCGGACGCGGCTGCGCGCGCGCTGGGTGACGACGAAATTCAGCCAGTCGCGCGACGGGTGCGCGCTCGGGCTGGTCAGTATCTCGACCACGTCGCCGTTCTGGAGCGGCGTGCGCAGGGGCACGATCCGGCCGTTGACGCGCGCGCCCGTGCAGGTGTTGCCGATCTCGGTGTGGATGGCGTAGGCGAAGTCGACCGTGGTCGCGCCGCGCTGGAGCTGGATGATCTTGCCCATCGGCGTGAAGGCGTAAACGTCCTTCGGGTAGAGATCGAGCTTCAGGGATTCGAGGAAGTCGCGCGAGTCCTTGACCTCCTGCGTCCACTCGACGAGCGAGCGCAGCCACTGGAAGGCCTCGTCGTCGTCGTGCGCGCCGCGCTTGCCCTCCTTGTACTTCCAGTGGGCGGCGACGCCCTCCTCGGCGATGCGGTGCATCTCCTCCGTCCTGATCTGCACCTCGAAGGGCTGGCCCTCGGGGCCGATGACGGAGGTGTGGAGCGACTGGTAGAGGTTGTCGCGCGGCGTACCGATCCAGTCCTTGAAGCGGCCGGGGATGGGCTTCCAGGTGTTGTGGATGACGCCGAGCGCGCCGTAGCAGTGGCGCACCTCGTTATCGGGCGTGACGATGCGCGCGGCGACGAGGTCGTAAACCTGATCGAGTTCGATCCGCTGCCGCTTCAGCTTCTTGTAGATCGAGTAGAGACGTTTGACGCGCCCCTCGACGCGCACGAACGGGACGTCCGACTCGCGGAGTTTATCCTGGATGGCTTTTGTTACGACTTCGAGGAAGGCCTCGTGCTCGGCGCGGCGGGCTTCGAGTTGTTGGGCGAGCGCCTTGTAGTCCTCGGGGTGGAGGTGGCGGAAGGCGAGGTCTTCGAGTTCGCTGCGCACCTTGCCCATGCCGAGGCGGTGGGCGATGGGCGCGTAGATGTCGATGGTCTCCTGCGCGATGCGCTTGCGCTTCTCCGGCTTGAGGTACTGGAGGGTGCGCATGTTGTGCAGCCGGTCGGCGAGCTTGATCAGCACCACGCGCACGTCGTCCACCATTGCCAGGAGCATCTTGCGGACGTTCTCGGCCTGCTGGACTTCCTTCGACTGGTGGCTGATCTGCGCGAGCTTGGTGAGGCCCTCGACGAGGTGCGTCACCTCCTCGCCGAAGTGCTCGACCAAGGTCTCGCGCTCCGCGAGCGTGTCTTCGAGCACGTCGTGGAGGAGGCCGGTCGCGACCGAGACTTCGTCGAGCCGCATCTCGGCGAGGATGTTGGCTACTTCCAGAGGGTGGACGAGGTAAGGCTCGCCGGAGGCGCGCGTCTGCCCCTTGTGGTGGCGCGCGGAGAAGAAGTAGGCCCGCCGCAGCATGTCCAGGTCGGCCTGCGGGTGGTTGCCCCCAACCTTCTCGACGATCTCCTCGATGCGAATCATAAAAGGAAGCTGTTAGCTGTTAGCGTTTAGCCTTTAGCCAATCCAAAAAGCGACGACTTATGGCCGAGGGGTTTGGCTAACGGCTAACGGCTAACAGCTAATAGCTAACAGCTCGATACAAGAATAGGTGATGCCCGACCGCGAAGTCGAGCACCACCTGATGTGTCGGGCCGGCCTTGCCGGGACGACGGCGCGGGCGGGGCCACCGTCGCGCCGCGTTTTCAGCCCTCGGCGGCCTTCTTGGCGGCCTTCTCCTTGTCCTCCTGCTCGCGGCGGCGCTTGTTCTCCTCGTTCAACTGTGTGGTGCGCTGCTGCGCGGCGTCGGCCTGCTTCTGGTACTCCTCGGCCTTCGCCGTGTCGTTGTTCATCTTGGCGAGCTTGATCATCTCCAGCAGGAGGTTCGTCTTGAACGACCAGGCCTGCTCGCTGTTCGGGTCGAGCGAGAGCGCGCGGTCGGCCAGTTGCAGCCCCTCGGTGGCACACTTGACCGCCTCGTCGTAGTCCTTCTGCTCCTTCGGCTTCTTGTACTGGATGATGGCCTTCTCGCCCTGCATCACCGTCTGCATGTTCTCCTTCTGCTCGGTGATGTTGTAGGAGCACTGCCACTGCTTGCTGGCGAGCACGGTGTAGGCCTGCGAGCGCTTCTCGGCCGGGATCGTCTCCAGGTTGGCGCGCTGCACCAGCCACTCGCGCTCCTGCTGCTCGTCCTTGATGGCGCGCAGCAGATAGACGATGGCGTTGTAGGCCTCGTCGCTGCCCGGCTCGATCTGCAGGTAGTCCTGGTAGGCCCTGATCGCCTCGCGCGCCTTGGCGACGTTCTGCTCCTGCTCCACGCCCGGCTTGTACTGCGAGTGGATGGCGCGGGCGCGGAAGAACTTCGCGATCTTCTGATCGGGGTTGAGTTCCATCGCGTGCTCGAAGTGCTGCTGCGCCTCGGCGTACTGGCGGGCCTTGTAGGCGCGCGCGCCCTCGTTGAGCGCGTTCTTGGCGCGCAGGTTGTTGACGAAGCCGCAGCCGGAAGTCAGGGCGGCCGAAACAACGGCGAGAGTCAGGAGCGACCTTCTGGCTTGAGAGAGTTTCATTGACCCTTTAACTCCCGAGCGAATGGTGTTGGGATGTGATTATGACGGGCGGAGGCGGCGACGCGCCACGCGCCCACGATTCGCGGCGGCCCCGCGCAGACGGCCGGAGGGCGACGCGGAAGCCGCCGCCCGCGATGCCGCTACTGAGCCAGATCGTCGATCTGGAGCCCGATGGGGTTGCCGCCCGCGCCCTTGATGGCGTCGATCACCTTGACGACCTCGACGTACTTCATCGACCGCGGGGCCTTGACGAAGACGGCCTTGGCGATCCGCTCCTCCTCGGGCAGATCCATGCGGCTCTCCATGCCGGGCGCGTAGGCACGCTGCGCCCGCCGCTCTTGGAAGGTCTGCGACAGCCGCTGACTGAGCGGCGCCGTGTCGTTGACCGACCCGACCGAATCCAGGTTGAGCTTCAGGCTCAAGTCACTCTCGATGGAGACGACGAGGGTGAGCGGGTTCGGCTTGACCGGCTCGGTCGTCGGCGGAGGCTCCGACGGCACGAGCGCCTTGAAGCGCGTCGGCTTCAGCGGCGTGATCACCATGAAGATGATCAGGAGCACCAGGAGCACGTCGATGAGCGGCGTGACGTTGATGTAGGGGACGGCGGTTGTCCTCTTCCTTTTCGAGCCGCCGCCCTCTTCTGCAACCATTCCCATGACTCTGGACCTTCCCTTCCTCTAGGCGGTCGTCAGGACGCGCCCGCGCCGGCCGGCTCCGCGCCCTCCGCGTCCATCCCCTTCTTCTTGTCGGCCACCAGCCCGATCTGATCGATGCCGGCCTGGCGGATCGTGTTGATCACCTCGACGACGCTGCCGTAGTTGGCGTTGATATCCGACTTGATGTAAACGATGCGCTCCTCGGGCCGCTTGTTCTCCATCACCCGCGTGATCTGATCCTTCAGGTCGGTGATCTCGATCTTGTCCTTGCTGATGTAGTACTCGTTGTCCGCCGTGATGGCGACGACGAGCGAGGACTCCTTGATGATCGCGGGGTCTTCCTCCGGGTTCTTCATCTCCTTCGGGAGAGCGACGGAGACGCCCGACTGGAGCATCGGTGTGATGACCATGAAGATGATCAGCAGCACCAGCATGATGTCCACCATCGGCGTCACGTTGATCTCGGAGTTGAACCCGCCGCCCCCGCCAACTGCCATTCCCATAAGACACCCTCCTCAACCTGCGCGGCGGCGCGCGCGCGCCGCGAGTGGCGAACGCGCGCGCCGCGCCCTTAACTACCGTGACCCTGCCGAAAACCCGCGCCGCGGCCCGTTACGACTTGAGCTGGCGCGTGCGGTTCTTGATGAAGTAGTCGATCAGCTCGGACGAGGAGTTCTCCATCTCGATGACGAAGCCGTCCACCTTGCCCGTGAAGTAGTTGAACGCCCACACGCCGGGGACGGCCACGGCGAGCGAGAGCGCCGTCGTCATCAGCGCCTCGGCGATGCCGCCGGCGACCGCGCCGATGCCCGCCGACTCGGCGTTCTTCATGCCGGTGAACGCCGCGATGATGCCGAACACCGTGCCGAAGAGGCCCACGAACGGGGCCGTCGAGCCGATGGTCGCGAGGCCGGAGAGTCCGCGCCGGAACTCGGCCGACTTGATCGCGATGGCGCGCTGGAGCGCCCGCTTCGAGGCGTCGATCTCCTCGCCGGAGAGTTCGCCCGGCGCCTGCTCGTGGGCGCGGAACTCGTGCAGGCCGGCGTTGACCACCATCGCCAAGTGCGACTTCTTGTGCTTGTCGGCGATGTTGATGGCCTCGTCGATGCGGTTGTTCTTCAGGGCCTGCGCGACGCGCGGCGCGAACTCGCGCGACTGCGCCTTGGCCGCGCGATAGGTCAGGAAGCGCTCGACCATCACGGCGATGGAGTACATCGACATGAGGAGCAGGATGACGATGACGGCGATGGCGATAGGGCCGAGATTCTTGATCATCTCGCTCATCGTGAACGCTTCGGCCGTCGCGTTCTTCTCCTCGGCGGCCTCCTGGAACAGGAACAGCAGGAAGCCGAGGCTCTTCGTACCAAGCAGGCTGGTCAGGATAGTCACGGTCTGAACCCTCCAAAAAAGTTTTAATGCGACAACAGCGAGAGCGGGCGGGCGCGGAGACTCGAAGCCGGCGGGGCGGGCGCATCCCTCGCGCGCCCGCCCCGGCCGGCGGTCAGGCTCCCGGCCTACTGCAAGTTGAAGTTGTAAGTGATCGTGCCGGTCACCTTCACGGGCTGGCCCGAGAGAAGCGTCGGCGAAAACCTCGCCTGGTGTGCGGCCTGCACGGCCGCCTGACGCAGGAGCGGGTGGCCCGAGACGGCCGCGGCCGAGATCACCCTCCCCGACTCGTCCACGGTGATCTGGACGACCACGGTGCCCGAGGCGCGGGCGGCCTTCGCCACGGCCGGGTACGGCGGGGCGGGCTTCGAGATGGCTTTGCCGTTCAGCACGCCGCCCGAGATCGGGGCGCGGGGCTTGGGCGGGGGCGTCGGGGTCGGCTTCGGCGGAGGCGGCGGCTCGTCGTCGTCCGGCACCACCACCCTCGGCGGCCCGGAGCCGCCCACAGGGCCGCCGCCTCCGCCCGGCCCCACGGGGCCGACCGGGCCTGACGGGCCGCCCACAGGGTCGGTGTTGGCGCGGCCAATCACCGCGCCGCCCGGCGGGACGGGCGGGACCCTGCTCGCCACGGCCGAGACCTTCTCGGGGACGCGCGTCGGGTCGAGGTCGCTGGCGACGAACTCGGTTCGCGTCGCCACCTGGCGGTCAGGCGTGGCCTCGGCCGGCTTGGCCTGTTGCTGCTCTGGCTGCTGCTCGGGCTGCGCCTCCTGCACGGGGACGGGCGCGACCATCGTCATCAGCTCGAGGTTCTGCGCTTCGAGCCGCGCGTCGTACCACAGGACGCTGCCGATGGCGAGCGCGGCGATGACGACCGCGTAGATGGCGAGCGTGCCGAGGAAGAACCCGCCCTTCCTCGATATGTCTTCCTTGTGCGAAGTCGATTCGACCAGGTTATCGAACATCTCTGCTCCTCCAGACTCTCCGCGCCGGCGGATCGGGGGCTTGTAAACGTCGAACCTCTTAGATGCCCGCGGGAATGATTTGTTCCCGAAAACGCCTTGGCCCTCGAACGTCCGTAACCGTTATGAAAAGTGAAACTAAAACTGCTGGGGGTTTGATGACGCCTGTGCGGGCGCGTCCTGATCGCGCCCCGCGCCGTGCGCGCCGGGACTTAAAAGCGCCCCCGCCGCTCCCGGCAAACACGAGCGCCGCGCTTCACACCCGTCGCGGGCGCGGCCGTGCGGCACGTCGTGAGCTATTCAATTGGCTAGCAACGCCGCCAGTCTAATTGCGGCGCTCCGTTTTAGTCAAGGGAAAACCTTAGCGCCTGGGGGGTGTTTAACTCACTGCCGCGCCGTGCGTTGCGAACGGCCGGGGGACGCGGCGCGCGCCCGCGCGGGGCGTCCGGCCGCGGCGCGTCCCTGCGTCTGCGCGCCGCTACCCGCTGCCGCCGCAGCGGGGCGGGCCGCGCGCCCCTCCCGCCCTTCGAGCCGCTGCACGAACCAGACCATGAGCGGCGTGGCGATGGCGATGGTCGAGTAGGTCCCGACGATGACGCCGATGAAGAGCGCGAGCGAGAAGCCGCGCAGCACGTCGCCGCCGAAGACGACCAGCGCCAGCACCGAGAGGAAGACGAGGCCGCCCGTGATGATCGTGCGCGAGAGCGTCTGGTTGATGGCCTCGTTGGTGAGATCGTAGATGTTGGCGCGGCGGCGCAGGCGTAGGTTTTCGCGGACGCGGTCGAAGGTGACGATGGTGTCGTTGACCGAGAAGCCGACGAGCGTCAGGAGCGCCGCGATGACCGTCAGGTTGATCTCCCACTGGAAGAGCGAGAAGAAGCCCAGGGTCACGAGCACGTCGTGGAAGACCGTGATGACGGCCGCCGCGCCGTAAGTCCACTCGAAGCGGAAGGCGATGTAGAGGAGGACGCCGACGAGGGCGAGCAGCGTGACGGCGATGGCCTGGTTGCGCAGGGCGCGGCCCGCGACCGCGCCGACGGCGTCTGTGCTTTCGATGGTCGCGTTACCCTCGCCGAAGGTGGCTAGCGCCTCGGCCCCGCGCGCGGCCCCGATGTCCACCTGCGCCTCGGCCAGCGCCTCCTGCTCCGACCCCTGCCGCGGCAGCTTGACGAGCACGATGTCCGGCTTCTCGGTGGACTGCACCTGCGAGTCGGGGACGCCCTTGGCGGCCAGGGCCGACCGAATCTGGTCGTCCGAGGGGCGCTGCTTGAAGCGCACCGTCAGCAGGGTGCCGCCCTTGAAGTCCACGCCGAGGTTGAAGGAGTCGGTGCCGCCGGGGCTGGCCTGCCGGGCGACGGCCGAGCCGAGGCCCGCGAGCAGGATCAGCGCCGAGGCGAGCAGGATCGGCCTGCGCCAGGCCAGCCAGTCGATCTGTACGTTACGAAGAATTCTAAACATGACTTTTCAAGTGACGAGTGATGAGTGATGAGTAATGAGCGAGGGAGTTTTTTTAACCCATCACTCATTACTCATCACTCATCACTTGAGTTAAATGCTCAGCGTCTCGGCGCGGCGCCCCTTGCGGCTAAGTAGCCAGATGAAGATCGTGCGCGAGACGTAAACGGCCGAGAACAGGTTGGCGAGGAGGCCGAGCGTCAGCGTCACGGCGAAGCCGCGGATGAGCGTCGTGCCGAAGATGAAGAGGAAGAGCGCGGCGACGATGGTCGTCACGTGCGTGTCGATGATCGTCAGGAACGCGCGGTTGAACCCCTGCTCGACAGAGGAGGCCACGGTCTTGCCCGTCTCCAACTCCTCGCGGATGCGCTCGAAGATGAGCACGTTCGAGTCCACGGCCATGCCGATGCCGAG
Organism: Pyrinomonadaceae bacterium; assembly: GCA_035295985.1. Taxonomy (GTDB): domain Bacteria; phylum Acidobacteriota; class Blastocatellia; order Pyrinomonadales; family Pyrinomonadaceae; genus JAIVGV01. The sequence continues at coordinate 20,592 of DATHBT010000079.1, forward strand.
GATCAGGCCGGCGATGCCGGGCAGGGTCAGCGCCGCGTCGAAGACGACGAGCGCCGCGATCGTGATGATCATGTTCAGGAGCAGCGCGATGACCGCGTTGACGCCGGCCCCGCGGTAGTAGATGACCATGAAGAGCACGACCATGATGAGGCCGGCGATGGACGCGATGACGCCGGAGCGGATCGAGTCCGCGCCGAGCGACGGCCCCACGGTGCGCTCTTCCAGATAGACGAGCGGCGCGGGCAGAGCGCCCGAACGCAAGGTGAGCGCGAGGTCTTTAGCCGACTGCTCCGTGAAGCTGCCGGTGATCTGGCCCGAGTCCGTGATCTGCGACTTGATGAAGGGGGCCGACTGCACGCGGTCGTTCAACACAATCGCCATGTAGGCGTTGACGTTGGCGGCCGTCCACTGGCCGAACTTCTCAGCCGCGGCGGGCTTGAGCGAGAAGTTGATCTCGTAGCCGCCGCCCCCGGCGCGCCCCTCGCTCGCCTCGGCGCTGCGGAGTTGGTCGCCCGTGACGACGGGGGGGTTCTCGACGACGACCCAGCGCGTCGGCGCGTTCGGATCGGTTTGCGGCGCCTCGCCCGCGGCCGTCGGCTCGTCGCGCTCGGCGTAAGGGAGCACGCGGCGGTTCGGCTGGCCGGCGACCGCCGCCTCGGCCGCCTCCTTCGTGTCGTAGGTTGTGATCGGCATGGGCGACGTGCTGCCGACCACCTTCGCGAGTTCCAGACGCGACTCGCCGGCGAGCAGGTTCTTGATCCGCTGCGGGTCGCGCTCTCCCGGCATTTGCAAGAGGATCTGGTGCGCCCCCGTAGCGCCGTGCCGCTGCAAGGTCGGCTCGGCGACGCCGACGGCGTTGATGCGGCTGTCGATAATCTGCATCCCCTGCTCGACGGCCTGATCGCCGAGCGCGCGCTGCGCGGTCGGCGTCATCGTCCACGTGATCGTGTCGCCGGAGACGCTGTCCGAGTACGGGCTGAGATCGATCCTGCGCTGCAACTCGTCGCGAACCTCGTTGACCTTCGAGGCGTCGGCCGCGGCGACGACGAGGTTGTACCTGCCGGCGTTAATGTCAACGTCGGCGCGCGCCTCTTTAATCTGTAGGCTGGCCGCCTTGGCGGCCTCCTGCACGGCGATGACGTTGTTCTCGGTCAGCCGCTTGAGGTACTGGGGAACTTGCACCTGCATGACGAGGTGCGAGCCGCCGCGGAGGTCGAGGCCGAGGCGGATGTTCTCGCTCATGTTCTGCTTAATGCCGCCCCAGGTGAAGTCCGAGACGCGGGGCATGCGGCGCGGGCCGACGACGGCGTAGAGCGACCCGACGGTGACGAGGAGGATGATAACGAAGCGCGCGGTCAGATTCTTTTTCATGACTGAAACTTAAAGGCCGCGCGCACGACCCCGGCGCGCGGCGCGGATTGAACCAACTCACTTGCCCGCTTCATCGTAGAGGCCGGTCACGGCCCCGCGGGAGATTTCTAGCATCGTCTTGTCGGCGCTGCGGACGACGAGCGTGGTGTCGCGCACGGCCGTCACGGTGGCGATGATGCCGCCGGTGGTGACGATGCGGTCGCCGGCCTTGAGCGCGCTGATCGTCGCCTGCAACTGCTGCTGGCGGCGGCGCTGCGGGACGATGATCAGGAAGTAGAAGACGCCGAAGATCAGGAAGAGCGGGGCGAGCTGGACGATGAAAGAGCCGAAGCCCCCGGACTGTAAGAGAAGAGCGATTGTCATGGCCGAAGTTTCGGGACTGTAAGATTTGCCGCGCCCGGTCGGGTGCGCGGCGCAGAACGTGCGGCGGGGGCAAAGCTACCGCGGGCAGAAGAAAAGCCCCGGCCGAAGGGGTCGCGAACGGCGGCGCGTGTCTCGCGCCGTGGGCCGCTCGGCTCACTCCACGCCGGAGTTGATCTGCCCTATAAAATCCCGCCGGAATCGCGTGAAATCACCAGACCGGATAGCTTGCCTCACGCGCCGCATGGTGTCAAGGAAGAAGGCCAAGTTGTGGTGTGTCAACAACACCGGCGCGAGCATCTCGTTCGACTGGTGCAGGTGGCGCAGGTACGCGCGCGAATGGCGGCGGCACACGGAGCACGGGCACGACTCGTCGAGCGGCCAAGTATCCGACGCCCAGCGCGCGTTTTTGATGTTGAGCGGGCCGCGCGACGTAAACGCCTGGCCCGTCCGTCCGTTGCGGGTGGGGAGCACGCAGTCGAACATGTCCACGCCGCGCGCGACCGCCTCGATCAAATCCTCCGGCGTGCCGACGCCCATCAGGTAGCGCGGCGCGTCCTGCGGCATCGCGGGCGCGAGCCGTTCGATGGTCTCGTACATCACGGGCTTGGCCTCGCCGACCGAGAGGCCGCCGATGGCGTAGCCGTCGAAGCCGATCTCGACCGTGCGCGCGAGGCTCTCGCGCCGCAAATCCTGATGCGTCGCGCCCTGCACGATGCCGAAGAGCGCCTGACCGCCGCTAACCGACGGGTGGTGCTCTTCCGTCCTCCCCGCATCCGCGCCCTCGCGCTGCAACTGGTCGAAGCGCGCGCGCGAACGCTGCGCCCAGCGCGCGGTCAGCTCTAAAGACGTGCGCGCAACGTCGTGCGCCGCGTCGCCCGGCGCGCACTCGTCCAGTACCATCACGATCTCGGAGCCGAGCGCGGCCTGCACCTCCATCGAGACTTCGGGCGACAGGAAGCAGAGGTCGCCGTTCAGGTGCGAGCGGAACTCGACGCCCTCCTCTCTCATCTTTCGCAGATCGCCGAGACTCCACACCTGAAAGCCCCCGGAGTCCGTCAGCAGAGCGCGCTCCCAGCTCATGAAGCGGTGCAGGCCGCCGCAGGCTCGCATGATCTCGACGCCGGGGCGCAGCCACAGGTGGTAGGTGTTGCCGAGGATGATCCGCGCGTCGAGTTCCGCCGACTCAAGCGCCTCGAAGCGAATCCCCTTCACCGTCCCCGTAGTGGCGAGCGGCATGAAGACGGGCGTCTCGACGAGCGAACGTCGCGTCTGCAACACGCCCGCGCGCGCCTCGCCTTCGCGTGCGACCACCTGCCATTCGAGCGGCTTCTTCCCTTTCATCGTGTCGCGTCTTTCAGCGTGAGGCCCGGCGCTCCTTGCGGTGGCGCTCGACGATGCGGATCGGCGTGGCGAAGAAGTCGAACTCCTCGCGCAGCCGGTTCAGCAGATACCGCTCGTAAGAGAAGTGCAGGCCCGGACGGCCGCCCGCGGTGAAGACGACGAACTTCGGCGGCCGTGTGCTGACCTGCGTGACGTACTGCACGCGCAGGCGCGACTGCCCGCCCTTTACCTTCGAGACTGCCGTCGGCGCGCCCGGAGCCTCGACGGCGCGCTCGAAGAACTGGTTGAGGCGCGAGGTCGGGATGCGTAGGTTTCGCGCGTCGTTGGCGCGCGCGGCGAGCGGCAGTATCCGCTGCACGCGCTGGCCCGTGAGCGCGGAGGTGAAGACGACCGGCGCCCAGTCCAGAAACTTCATCTTGTCGCGCAGCTCGCGCTCGAACTCGTAGGGCGTGCCCGTCTCCTTGCCCGGCACGGCGTCCCACTTGTTGACGGCGATAATGATCGAGCAGCCGGCCTCGACCGCGTAGCCCGCGATGTTGGCGTCCAGGGCGACGACCCCCTCGGTCGCGTCCACTACGACGACCGCCACGTCCGCGCGCTCCAACGAGCGGCGGGCCATCACGACCGACAGCTTCTCGGTCATCTCCTCGGTCTTGCCCTTGCGCCGGATGCCGGCCGTGTCGATCAGGCGAAACCTTCTGATTGCGGATTGCGGATTGCGGATTGCGGATTGTTCGGAATCAGCCGACCGCTCCGTTCCATCAGTTGCCGCCTCGTCGTCCCCGCGTCCCCGCGTCGCCACATCCCCCTGTCCCCCTTCCTCGTCCGCCCATTCGAGGACGGTGTCAACGGCGTCGCGCGTCGTGCCGGCGATGGGCGAGACGATGGCGCGCTCTTCGCCGAGCAGCCGGTTGAGGATGGACGACTTGCCGACGTTCGGGCGGCCGATGATCGCGAGCCTGATCTCGTGCCCGCCCGCGGGCCGGTCCGCGCCAACGCCTTCGAGATCGTCCTCGGACTCCGGCCGTGCCCCTAAGTAGTCGAGCAGCGCGTCGAGCAGGTCGCCGACCCCGTCGCCGTGCTCGGCCGAGACGGGCACCACGTCGTCGAAGCCGAAGCGGTGAAACTCCGCGGCGTCGGCTTCGAGGCGGGCGGCGTCGGCCTTGTTGGCGGCGACGATGACGGTCTTCCCCGTAGAGCGCAGGAGGCGCGCGAGTTCTTCGTCGAGCGGGGTGGTTCCGGCCCGCACGTCAACGACCCAGACGAGCGCGGCGGCCTCGCCGATGGCGGCCTCGGCCTGTTTCAGGATGTTGGCGGGGATGACCGCGTCGTCGTCGGGCACGATGCCGCCCGTGTCCACGACCGAGAAGCGGCGGCCCGCCAACTCGGCCTCGCCGTATATGCGGTCGCGCGTGATCCCCGGCTCGTCGCCGACGATTGCGCGGCGCTCGCCGACGATGCGGTTGAAGAGCGTGGACTTCCCCACGTTCGGCCGCCCGACGATGGTCACGAGCGGCAGCGACGCGCCCTGCGCCGCCCCGCTGTTGACTGTGCTCATGCCGGCGATGATGCGTTATACTTCGCCGCCGCGTCAAAGGCGCTCTCCGGCGCCGCGCAACGAACGACGCAGACGCGGACGAACCGCCGCGGCCGGGGAGTCGCACTCTCGACCTGTGCCTCACTACGGAGCATCAACATGGGCTGGCAGCAAGCCGCGTCCGACTTCCTCAGACGGCCGTTAAGTAAATTGCGCGCGCGCGCGCCCGGCCTGCCGCAGCCTCCCGTCGCGGCGCACCTCGCGCTCGGTGAGCGCGGCGAGCGCCTCGCGGCCGACCTGCTCGAGCGCGCGGGCTACAGGCTCGTCGCGGCGAACTTCAAGCTGCCGGTGGGCCGGAACCTGCGCGGCGCAATCGTGCAGGCCGAGATCGACCTGGTAGCCTACGACGGCGACACGCTCTGCTTCGTAGAGGTGAAGACCCGCCGCTCGGACGAGTTCGCCGCGCCCGAAGCGAACGTTGACCTGCGCAAGCAGCGGCAGATCACGCGCGCCGCGCGCGCCTACCGCCGTGCCTTCGGCCTCGGCAACGCGCCCCATCGCTACGACGTGGTCAGCCTCGTCATCCCGCCCGAAAGCGCCGGCGCGGACGCGCCCGCACGGCCGCCGCGCGCGCAGTTGCTCCGCAGCTTCTGGACGGACGCCAAATTCCGCAAGCGCCGCTGGCTCTGACCGGCGGGCGTCTCTGCTACAATGCACGCGCGTTCGAGAGCAGTGACGACCCGCAGCCGGAGCTAGTTGATGCCCCCCGATTCGACGCCCCAGCAGACAGACGGCCTCGGCGAGTTCAAGTACTGGGCCTTCATCAGCTATAGCCACCGCGACGAGGAGTGGGCGCAGTGGCTTCATAAGGAACTCGAAACCTACCGCGTGCCGCGCCGCCTCGTCGGCCGCCAGACGCCGCTCGGCCCCGTCCCGCGCCGCCTCTTCCCGGTCTTCCGCGACCGCGAAGAACTACCCGGCTCGGCCGACCTCGGCGGCAACATCAGCGGCGCGCTCACGCGCTCGCGCACGCTCGTCGTCGTCTGCTCGCCCCGCTCGGCCATCTCGCGCTGGGTCAACGAGGAGATCAAGTCCTTCAAGGCGTTGGGGCGCGACGACCGCGTGCTCTGCCTCATCGTTGACGGCGAGCCGAACGCGACCGACTTCCCAGAGGCGGGCGAACTCGAATGCTTCCCGCCCGCCCTGCGCTTCCGCGTGCGCGCGGACGGCACGCTCACGGAGGATCGCGTCGAACCCATCGCGGCCGACGCGCGCGAGGGCAAGGACGGGCGCGAGAACTCGAAGCTCAAAATCCTCGCCGGCATCCTCGGCGTCGGCTACGACGAGCTGCGCCAGCGCGAGCAGCAGCGCGTCCGCCGCCAGCGCCTGCGCCTCGCCGCCGTCTCGTTCGCCGCCGTCGTGCTGTTGGTGTTCGGCTACGTCGCGCTCGCCGACCTGGGCGCGCCGCTGCCCGGCGGCGAGAGCGTCCGCACGCTCCTCGACCGCCACGACCTCTCGGTGCTTCGCCCCACATACAAGCCCGAAGAGATCGAGCGCGCGGCCCCGGCGCAGCGGCGCGCGCTCTTCGACGCGCTCGCCTCGAACCGCACGCCGCCCAACTGGATGAAGGTCTCCCTGAAGCCCGGCGCGCGGCTTGAGACCGAAGTCTGGAGCCAGTCGCAGGCCTTGACCGGCATGTTCCGCACGCGCGAGGCGAGTGGGGAGGAGCTGCGCAACCTCCTGCCCGTCCTCTGGCAGCCCTTCGAGCCGGGCATCCCCGTCGAGCGCGGCGGCCGGAAGCTCGGCTGGGCCGCGCACCAGTTCGACACGGACACGGTGGCCGAACCCGCCCTCTGGACGGCCGCCGCCCTCGCCTCTGCGGTCGCGCGCCCCAACCTTTTGACGCCGGAGGAGCGGGAGCGCGCGCTCGCGCACCTCGCCTACACGCAGGAGGTACTGAAGACCTACCGGCCGCTCGACGACGGCGGCTGGAACATGTTCCCCGGGCAGGTCGAACCGGACGACGCCAGCCCGTACACGACGGCGCTCGCCCTGCTCATGCTGCTCGAAGTGCGCCGCGCGCACCTGCCGTGGGAGGGCAGCAACGAGCGCCGCGACGGGATGCTGAAGAAGACGGCGCAGTACCTCATCGGCCGCCACGAGACGGCCGGCGACCTGGCCGGCTGGCGCGGCACGCGCGAGGGCGCGGACGAAATCTTCGACGGGCTGACGCTTAAAATCTACTCGCTGCTGCTGCGCGCGCACCGCGAGGCCGACGTGCACGTGCCCGATCACATCATGCGGCAGATTCCGCGCCACCTCTCCGAGTGCGCCGGCCGCCCGCTCGACTACCCCATCGGCCGCGCGGAGTTCTCCGCCGTCTGCGTTGACGAGACCGGCCGCCAGTTCACGGGCAAGGAGGGCGTCGGCTTCCTGTGGCACCCGTGGGCGATCAGCGCGGCCGAGGAGTGGCTGCAGTGGGCCTCGGCCCGCCCCGAAGTGCCCGAAGAGGAGCGCGTGCGCGTGCGCCGCGCCCTCGGCCACATGATCGTCGAACTCGGCCCCGAGGCCGCGAGGCGCGCGACGGCCGAGTGGACTTTCATCGCGGCCGAAACGCTCTACGGCCTCTCGACCCTCGACTACTGATATTAGAGCTGTTAGCTCTTAGCTCTTAGCTCTTAGCCAGAAGGGAACAGCCTTCAGCTTCGCGCTCGCCACGGTTTCTGACTTCCGTCTTAGCTAACAGCTAACAGCTAACAGCTATGAAATACGAACCGCACCCGATAGACACCTCCGGCGTCGCGCTCCCCGAAGAGATCGTCGAGCTGACGGAGCTGCTCGCGCGCAACACGCACGAGAACTGGGCGCGCCGCCGCGTCCGCGAAGACTGGCGCTACGGCCCGCGCCGCGACGACGCGCGGCGCGAGCACCCCGGCATCGTCCCCTACGACGAGCTGTCCGAGGAGGAGAAGGAGTACGACCGCACGACCGCGCTCGAAACGATCAAGGCGATCCTCTCGCTCGGCTACCGCATCGAGCCGCCCGACTCGCGCACGACATCGTCGGCGGCGGCGGACTCCGACGCGGGCGACGACGTTGCCGCCCTCCTCGCCTCGCTCGACGCGAAGGCCGC